>CANSLW010000090.1 GCA_947647815.1 uncultured Dorea sp.
AGATGTCCGGTATCCAGACAAAGCCCTGCAATCTCATAAGGGATATCCCTTATGACTGCTTCAATCTCATCTGCAAATTCAATATAACCGCCAGCATGAGGATGAATCACCGGACGCACGCCATATTCAGCTGCCTTTTTACAGATTCCTTTGATATGCTCCATCATCGCCGACCATTCCTTCCCAGAAAGTCTTGGCGCTCTGTCAGAATGGCCCGCGGCATAATCTCTCTCATCGTGCCCCCAGTCCATAATTGTCATATATGGAGTTTTATAATTCTGTCCTTCGTGTACAGGAAGGGGCGGAAGCTTTGTGATCAGCGAACAGATATCATCCGTCTGTTTCAGAAGATTCTCATAATTCGCTTCATCCACCAGATCGTCAAAGATTGTTCCTGCCACAATGGACAATCCGTTCTTCTTAAGTTCTTCCGAGACTGCCTTTACATCAATCGGCAGATAACCATAAGGCCCCAGCTCGATGGCACGGTATCCGGCTTCCCCGGCCTCCTTTACTACCTTCTGCCATGGCGGCAGATAAGGATTCTTCACATCATCCACACCCCAGCAGCAAGGCGCTCCGCAAATATTCATACTCATAATTCCAATCTCCTTTCTTTTACTTGTGTTTTCTCATATCTGTTGCATTAGATGTGTTCTTCTATATGCGTCAAGTTTTCTTTTTCCCCTTACATAATTATACTGGAAATATACAAAAATTCTCTTACCTGTCTTTCGCCTTTCTACTTTGTATTACTTATTTACATTGATTATATAGCATGTTTTTGGTATAATCATCTTTAATAACTCACCATTTATATACATTTTGTCACCTCACAGGAGGGAGTATGGACTATCACGAACTTAAACCAAGAAAAAACGAGTCAGGAATCCTTCACCGGGAAGGAATTTATTTTCATTCACCTTCTGATTTTGCCAAAGAAAATCTTTACTATATACACTTCGGCGGTACGTATACCTGTACCTTTCCCTATCGCATTAACCGGGAACACTATCATACCTTTCTTCTGGCACGGATTTTAGAAGGAGAGCTTCATGTCCGTTTTAAGGATTATACGACATGTGCCGGGGAAGGAAGCATCGTCTTTTTAGACTGTAAGCAGGTGCACGGTTACTGGGCAAAAAGCCCCGTCACCTTCCAGTGGTTCCATTTTGACGGATGTTCTGTCCAAGGCTATTTCGATTATCTGACAGATCAGCACAACATCTGCTTTCCCGGCAGACATGAGTTGTTTCTTTCTTTTGATTCCATTCTGGAGGAATTAAAGACAGATCATGGCAATGAACACAGACTTTCTTTTTTGATTCACAGTATACTAGGGCTTCTGGCTGTGGTTGATAAAAGAAAAGAGCCTCCTGCCGTGACGGATGCCATCCGGTATATGGAGACTCATTATCGAGATAATATTTCTATAGAAGACATTGCAGGACAACTGGCGCTGAACCCCCGGTATTTCTCAAAGCTCTTTAAAAAGCACACGGACTCCTCTCCGCATCAGTATCTTCTTGCGCTCAGACTCAGAAGGGCAAAATCATTGCTTCTTGAGACTTCCCTGAGCGTGCAGCAGATTTCTGAAGAATGTGGTTTTACCAGCAGCACGCACTTTATAAGGGCTTTTAAACAGGAAAATGACATCACTCCTCAAAAATATCGGAGCTTAATTGTCAACTTTTGAGATTACACATTCGTCGCTTGCCAGTGCCTGGACAAAGCAAATGCCTGACTAAAACAGTCAGGCATTGTATTTTATTCATATATACAGTCATTTCTTTCTTATACTATTTTGTAATCAGTTCCACCTCTACAGGAAGGGACTTCTCTACTTCTTCACCGGTAATCAGTTTGATCGCTGTCAGAATAGCAGTCTCACCCATAAGTTCCGGCTTCTGAGCAACTGTAGCCGCCATTTTTCCAGCTTTTACCTGTGCCACCGCATCATCCGTCGCATCAAAGCCGACGATCTTGATGTCTTTTGCAGACGCGGCAACCGCCTGCAATGCTCCGAGAGCCATCTCATCATTGTGTGCAAATACGCCTTTGATTGTGGAAGAAGATTGAAGCACATTCTCCATTACTGTCATACCTTCCGCGCGGTCAAAGTTCGCGCTCTGGCTCGCTACTACATCAAGCGCTTCGTCTGCCGCCTCATGGAAACCAGCTCCTCTGTCGATCGTCGCAGACGCACCCGGAACACCCTGAAGTTCCGCAACCGCCGCTCCTTCTCCAATCAGTTCGATCAGATATTCCGTAGCCATCTTTGCTCCCGCCACATTATCAGACGCAATCTGGCAGTCTACTTCAACCCCGTTTACCACACGGTCAACCGTGATCACCTTGATACCCTGGGAAACCGCATTCTGCACTGCGGGCGCTACGGCGTCAGAATCAACCGGATTTACAATCAGCACACTGACATTTCTTGAGATCAGATCCTCGATATCATTCTGCTGCTTTGCACTGTCGTCACCGGCGTCTGCAACCGCCAGCTTTACTCCTTCTTTTTCAGCCGCCGCCTCTGCTCCCTCCGCCAGGGATACGAAGAACGGGTTATTCAGCGTGGATACAGACAGACCAATAGAGCCATTTCCAGTACTTTCTGCAGCTTCACCTTCACCGTCAATTGTAATTGCATTACATCCTGCCAGGCTGAACATCATACATAACACAACAATCATACTTACTATTCTTTTCATGATTTTTCTCCTTTTCCTAATATGGTATCCGAAATTTATCTCTTACGATCTGATAATACGGCAACCAGAATTACAAATCCTTTGATCACATCCTGATAGTAAGAAGACACACCGAGAATGTTAAGTCCGTTATTCAGTACAGCGATAATCAGTACGCCGATAAATGTTCCATATATCTTACCGCGCCCTCCGCTCATACTTGTACCGCCAAGAGCTACCGCTGCAATCGCGTCAAGCTCATAACCGTCTCCCAGAGTCGGCTGTGCAGAACCAAGTCTTGACAACAGAATCAGACCAGACAGCGCTGACATAAAACCGGAAATCGCATAGACAATAATCTTTGTCTTATTGATATTAACGCCTGCCAGCTTCGCACACTTCCAGTTACTTCCCGTCGCATAGACTGCACGCCCGAAAGTCGTCTTATTAAGCAGAAAATAGAATCCGATAAAGATCAGTATCAACAGGATAACCGGAATCGGGATACGATAGAAATTTCCTCTTCCAACCAGTTTAAGAACAAAACTATCACCCAGATTAGAAATCGGCTTTCCATCTGTAAAGATCATAGTAGCGCCTCGGTAAACTGTCATGGTAATAAGCGTTGCAATGAATGCCTGAAGCCTTCCTTTTGTTACAAGCAATCCGCTGATCGCCCCAAGACCAGTTCCGATGAGTAATGCCAGAAGCATAGCAGCTCCTGCCGGCACACCGCTTGAAATCATACCTGCACACAACGCTGTACTCAGAGCAAGAACAGAACCGACAGACAGGTCAATCGCATCCGTCAAGATAACACAAGTCATACCAAACGCAATCAGTCCATTGATGGAAGACTGGCGGAGCAAAGATAAAAAGTTGCTTCCCGTCCTGAATTCCGGACTTACGATACTAATTCCGATAACCAGCAGAGCCAGCGCAATAAGGGCGCCCAGATCCTGTAAATGATCTGTAATTTTCTTCTTATTCGTTTCCATTAAATTGTACCTCCCGTTGCTAATGTCATTATATTTTCCTGATTTGCCTCTTCTTTATCAATAATTCCTCTGACCAATCCTTCGCGGACAACCAATACACGATCGCTCATACCAAGCACCTCCGGTAGTTCGGAAGATACCATAATAATAGCAACCCCTTTTGCCGCCAGATCATTAATGATACTGTAAATCTCCTTTTTCGCGCCGATATCCACGCCTCTGGTAGGTTCATCCAGAATCAGTATCTTAGGATCTGTATATACCCATTTTGCAAACACAACCTTCTGCTGATTACCGCCGCTTAAGTTATTACACTCATGGAACGGTCCAAAACACCGGATATGCAATTCCTCAATTCCCTTTGTAACAAGTTCTCTTTCCTTCTTGCTGTCAATCACATGATTCTTGGAAATGATCGGAAGATTCGCAAGGGAAATATTCTTCTCAATACTTTCCTCCAACATCAAACCTTCCACTTTACGGTCCTCCGTGATAAAACCAATTCCGTTCCTCATCGCCTGAATCGGAGACTTAATCTGTACTTCTTTGCCATTGATCTCAATCTTTCCAGATTCATAAGGAAGATTACCGAAAATAGCCTGCATAATCTCTGTTCTTCCCGCTCCCATAAGACCGGACACTCCGAGAACCTCCCCAGCTTTTACTTCAAATTCTACGTCCTGGAATACTCCCTTTTTCGTAAGTCCCTTTACTTTAAGGACTGTTTCCCCAATCTCACAGTCACGTTCCGGATAGCGTTCTCCTATCTCACGGCCAATCATCAGCTTCACGATCTCATTCATATTTGTCTCCGGGATATTTCTGGTACCTACATATGTACCGTCACGAAGCACACTGATCCTGTCGCACAGTTCAAAGATTTCTTCCATTCTGTGTGAAATATATACGATGGACACTCCTGATTTGCGAAGAGATTGGATGACTTCGAATAGCACCACCGTCTCGCTCTGTGTCAGCGCCGCCGTAGGCTCATCCATGATAATGACTTTGGCATCCACCATAAGCGCTTTACAGATCTCTATCATCTGCTGCTGTCCTACGGACAGATTGGACATTACCTCTCCCGGGTCAATCTGCACTCCCAGACGCTCCAGAGCTTCTTTCGCTTTCTGTCTCATCGCTTTCTGATCGCAGAATCCAAATTTATTCTTAATCTCTTTCCCCATGAACAGGTTCTCTTCTACAGTCAGGTCAAACAATACGTTAAGCTCCTGATGAATAAATACAATACCCGCCTTCTCTGCTTCCTGCGGATTCTTATAATTCACTTCCTGACCGTCCACAATAACTGTTCCCTTATCTTTCGTATAAACACCGGTCAGAATCTTCATCAAGGTAGATTTTCCGGCGCCGTTCTCTCCCATAAGCGCATGCACTTCTCCATGTCCCAGGACAAAACCGGCATCCTTAAGCACCTGATTCGTTCCGAAGGATTTATCAATCCCCTTCATCTCGATCTGCATTTTTTATTCCTCCCTTAATTTTTAAAATAAACATGCGGACTGAAGAATGATATTGGCATACGGTGTTGTCTCCCCCGTTCTGATTACTGCCTTGCATGTCTTCGTCTGTGCTTTCAGTTCCGCATGAGATACATACACAATCTCACAGGATGCATCCATCTCTCTTACAAGATCAAAAATCTCCTCTTCTATCTTCGGATTCTTCTCCTTAATCTCCTCAGCCAGAACTACTTTTTCAATCTTCATTTCTTTTACGACTTCTTTGAGCGTCTCCATAAAAGACGGAACCCCGGGCTTTAACGCAAGGTCGATGCGTTCTGTATCATCCGGGATTGGAAGTCCGCAATCGCCGATTGCCAATGTATCTGTGTGTCCCATATAGGAAAGTACTCTTGAAATATCTGCATTTAAAATTCCATTTTTCTTCATCCCGCTATCTCTCCATCGCTTCTTTTACTTCATCATAAGTCGGCATTCCGCCCTGTGCGCCGAACTTTTCTGTAGACAACCCGGCCGCTGCATTGGCAAATGCAAGTGCGTCCGAGATGTTCTTTCCTTCCATCACGGCTACCGCAAATGCTCCGTTTAATGTATCTCCCGCTCCGGTCGTATCTACAACCTTCGCTTTTCTTGCCGGTACAAGAACAACCTCACCGCTCTCAAGGCATGTGCTTACTCCGCGGGACCCCTGTGTAATCACAAGCTTCTCAGGATATTTCCTCATCATATCCTCGAAAGAAATATCCTCACCGAATATAATTACCGCCTCATGCTCATTTGGAGTCAAATATGTAACCTTTTCAATGACCTCCTGTTTCACAGGCCTTGCCGGTCCTGGATTTAAGACTACTTTTACACCATTTTCAGAGCAGAGTTTCACGACATATTCTATCGTCTCCTGCGGAATCTCATGCTGAAGCAGGACAATCTCACACTCCAGAAGGGAATCCTTTACTTCATTCACATAGTCAACATCTACACAGTCGTTTGTTCCTGCAACAACAATAATCGTATTGTCACTTTCGCCAACCGTAATCATAGCAAGCCCGGTAGGAACCCCCGTCACTGTCTTAATACACCTTGTCTCAACGCCCATTTCCTGAAGATTCTTCACAAGGCTGCCTGCAACAGCGTCGTCGCCGACACATCCAAACATCTCTACCTCTGCCCCAAGCTTTGCCACGGCAGCTGCCTGATTAGCGCCTTTTCCACCCGGGATATACTTCAGGTCTTCCCCCTTTAAGGTTTCACCCTTAAGCGGAATTCTCTCTGCTTTTACAGTCATGTCCATATTGATACTTCCGACTACTCCTATCTTTCCCATGATACTGCATCTCCTTTTTATTATTTATGTTTCATATGTTTTGTATTTCTTGTAATCCACATTATAAACTTTTATATAAAATTTTCAATACTTTTTCTTGAGTTATTTATTTTTCGTTTAATATATCTAATTTTAACTTTTATTTTTTGTGTATTATTAACAATAAAATCTGGCTCACAAAACTTACAATCTCACTCGTTCTCCTTTTTTCGAAATTCATTTACATAATTTTTATATGTAATTTTATATAAAACTTTTTATATGCATTTTTCGACATACATACTTTTTTCAAACTGCTCTATATTTATTTTTATCAAAGAATGTGCTCTGGCACATCCTTCCGGAAGGTTTTTGTAACATCTGGCAGCTTCGATCTCTATACAAAAAAAGAACTGCCGCCCGGCAGATTCATCCACCTTCGCAACAGTCCTGTAATTCTTATCCGTTTATTTTATTTCCTTTACGCTTCCCCGTTCCACAAATTCCGCACAGACCTGGATCTTCATCTTTGCCCTGCTGTCTTTATCGTCCATAGAGAGCAGTTCCCGAACTGCCCGCGCTCCCAGCTCCTGCTTATATACGTGCATAGTGGACAGCGGCGGATCGCAAACCATCCCATAAGTAACATCATCAAAACCAATCACAGAGATATCTCCCGGAACATCATAGCCGCACTCCTTCATTGCCCGCATGCATCCGATTGCTATCACATCATTGTCTGCAAAAAAAGCCGTCGGCGGATCGTCTATCCCGGCAAGGTACTCTTTCATCTTCTGATACGCGCTTTCTATCCTTGTCCCCACCGTCGCAACATATTCCGGCTTCACAGGGAATCCATAGACATTCATCTTCTGATAATATCCCTTCTCACGGGACCGGAACGCCTGAATCCTGAATTCTCCCTTCAGATAGCCGATTTTTTTATGGCCCTTTTCAGCCAGATATTCTATAGCGGCTTCCGCCGCCTCCGTATCATTAATCAGAACACTGTCAAATGCATATCTGTCACTTCGTCCATCCAGTAATATGATCCTGTTTTTAGCGCCGGCATAGGGCTCGTAGTCTTCCTCCAGCATCTCTGTTCCCAGAAGTACCACCCCGCTTTGCATATCTGTCAGAATATCATAAAGCTGTTCCTCATAATCCGGGTCGCTGACATCTACATAACAGAATATCGTCTCATATCCCATAAGTTTAGCCTGACGCTCTACACCTTCAATCACGGCAGGATGAAAAGAACTTTCGTCAATGATCATTCCGTTTTTCCGGAATATAACAAACCGAATCTTCGTAATCTCTTCCCCTGTGCGGTATCCCATATCCTCTGCTGTTTTTAAAATCTTTTCAGCGGTATTTTTATTGACACCCTTTTTATGGTTCAACGCATTGGATACTGTAGACATAGAAAATCCTGTTTCCTCACTGATTCTGCGAATATTTGCTTTCATAACTATTCATCCTCTCATATCAACTGATTCATATTATAACACATTTTCGCAAATTTCCAGATAAGAAAACAAAATTTTTCTATAAATTTTTCACATATAAAATTTCATCTTAACTCCACATATTCTTTGCAGCATGGCTTACATAATCTTCACCCATAACCGTCTGCCGGAATACTTCCGAGAGTTCTTCCACCTTCCAGAGAAAACCGCCGTCCGCCGGACGTTCTATATGCGTGACAGGAACCGGGTATTGATAACGCGCGATCTTTCCCGAAGACTTCACACTGAATACTTCTCCGCTTATATAGGAGGCTTCCTCTGTACTCAGATAGGCAAAAAACGGTCCCAGATTTACCGGATCTCCATGGTCGTCTTCCACAACCTTTAAAAGTTTTGGATCCGGGTCCTGCCCTGTAATCGCTTTCACGTTCCTTAACATTTTATTATACTCTACTGCATGTCCCGGAGACGCTCCCTGAGGACAGTAGGCATTTACCGTAATTCCATACCGGTAAAGTTCCTTTGCCGCAGCCCAGGTGAGTCCTACGATTCCTGCATTTCCTGCAGAATAAGCATCATTGTCCGGAAGCCCGGTCCATGCGTCAGATGAACAGTTAAAGATCCTTCCAAATTTCTGCTCCATCATATAAGGTACTGCAAAATGCATCAGGTTAAATGCTCCTCTCATCTTCGGTACCGTCAGATAATCCCACTGTTCCTCCGTCAGAGAAGTGATGGAACCAGAGCCAAGCCCTGCGGCATTATTCACCACGATGTCAATGCGTCCCCATGTATCAACCGCTTTTTTCACAATGTTCTCGGCCACAGCCATATCTGACACATCTCCATAGAAAGCTTCGGCCTCCCCGCCGGCTTCTTTGATGATTGCCGCTGTACTCTCGGCGTCCCCTGAAAGACGGCACATCTCATCCCATTCTTCCTTCGGCATCGCAGATTTATCATAATTTTTAATACTTACTCCGTTAGGTTTTCTGTTATTCGTAATAACCTTAGCACCTTCACGCGCCAGATATATGGCAATCCCCCGCCCAATTCCCTGTCCGGAACCGGTAACGATTGCAACTTTTCCTTCTAAACATCCCATATTATACCTCACTTTCATACTTATATCGAATTTGCAATTCCCCACGCATCCGTAATCGCATTTCCAATGACACGTTTGTTATCGCAGCGCAGCTTTAACGTAGCGTCTCCTACCAGGTGAATCTCCGGAACCTTTCCCTGCAATTCTTTGAATATTGCAGGCTGCCCGTGATAACCACGGCACATAAGAATGTTATCGCATGCAATTTCCAGTGTATCCTTTGTCTTCTGATCCCTTAAAACAGCGCCAGTCTCTGTAATCTCTGAGATTGCTTTTCCAAAATGGATCTTTACCTGTCCACTGCTTGTGAAATCACTCAGAAGCACGCTCAGCCTCTGCTGCTGCGGGGAACTGTTATCATCTCCAAGCTCCATGATTCCCTGCACGGTTCCCCGCCTGGAACTTACGATGACTTTCTTGCCTTTTCTTGCAAGGCTTAATGCGATCTCCAGATTCATGAAACATCCGCCCACGATCAGTACCGTTTCTCCCAGCTCAAGCGTCTCTGCATTCGTCGCATAATCAAAGATTGTCATAACCTTGCCGCTGTGTTCCTTCGCGCCCTTTGCCGCTGCCGGAAGCGCTGGAGCTCCGGTTGCCACAATTACCGCATCGTAGGAACCTTCCAGTACTTTCTCTGCGGCCGCTTCTTCTGGAATCACATTTACCGCTAATTTTTCCATCTGAATCTTATAATAGTCAATCAGCCGGGAGATATCATGCTTGAAACTCTTGTCAAATGCCGCTTCATGCATAGTCCCGCCAAGATACCGCTTCTCATACAGATCCACTTCATGCCCGCGTACACGCAGAAGGCGAGCCGCCTCCATACCCGCCGGGCCTCCGCCTATGACACAGACTCTCTTCTTACGGTCGATTGGCTGAATATCCCGGATACCCGCCATATTACACTGCGGATTCACTGAACAGCGAAGTCCTACCGCTGCGTTAAACTTCTCAATCGTGCCGACGCAGCCCATCGTACAGCGGATACACGGCACAATATCCTCCGGCCGGTTCTCCGTAAGCTTAACCGCCCATGCCGGATCGGCAAGCATCGGCCGCCCAAGCCCGATAAAGTCGCAAACTCCGTCCTTTAACGCCTGCTCTGCAATATCCGGCGTTGTAAATCCGCCGTCTAAGATAATCGGAACCTTAATTCCCGCTTCTTTAAATGCTTTTGCAATCTCTATAAAATCACCGCGCTTATCATACTGCGCGTTAATAACTCTGACATTCCGGTAATCACCGCCCACAACATGAAGCGACGCAATCCCTGTCTGCTCCAGGATCTTTGCCTGTTTGATTCCATCCTCCATTGTCAGTCCGTCGTCACTGAATTCACAGCCACAGACACGCGCGATAATCGGATAATCCTTTCCGCATTTCTTCTGACAGGCTTCTATGATCTCCTTAAAGAACCGGACACGGTTCTCGGCAGATCCGCCATACTCATCTGTCCTGTGATTGTAGAACGGAGAACAGAACATATTGATCAGATGATTGATCGCCCCATGAATCTGTACACCGTCAAAACCAGCCATCTTAGCACGCCATGCAGCATTTGCAAAATCCTCTTCGCACTGCCTGATCTCCGCCTTCGACATCCCCTTAATCGGGAACGGCATAATACCGCCCATCATCTCATTCATAGTAGACGGGCCCCAGGATTCCTTCTCTCCTGCAAGCGCAAGCTGCTTTCCGATATGACAAAGCTGCAGAACTGCCTTCACGTCATAATCATGAATCGCCGATGCAAGGCGCGCCATACCTGTAATCTGTCCATTCTCAGTAAGTCCCAGGCAGTTGTCTTCACCTTTGCTCATGTTATCGTCAATATATGTACACTCCACAATAAGAAGCCCCATACGTCCTGCCGCCTGTTGGGCGTAAAATTTCAGCGCTCGCTCCGTAACATACCCAAACTTATCTGCATTCAGCGAACCCATAGGCGCCATAACAATCCGGTTTGATAAATCCCACGGTCCCATCTTTGCAGGTTCCAACAACAACGGGTATTTTGTTTCCATATAAAAACCTCCTTTTTAAGAAAGAGCACTCCCGGATTTTCCGTGAGCGCTCTTTCAAGTACTGCCATCCTTATTCATTTTTAACACGCATAGACAAATTTGTCAATATTTTTCCATTATAATTATTATATTTGTATATTATTTTCCAATATTTTTACTTTTTCGATTTTTATATATAAATATTGTTAAAATATAATCAATAAATTTCCAATTTCTTTTCAAATTCCGTCATCTGATCGTATTTTTCCAGGAGTTCCGTAATCTCGCGTATCAGATTCTTCTTCTGGTGAAAACTTAACCCCTCCATCTTATAGAAGGGAAGCTTCATCATCTTCAGGATGAACGCCGTGTCCCAGTTCAGGCTCTGAGAAAATGCATCCATCGCCTGGGTCGTACCGAGTGCATCATACTTAAGCGCCTCCTGAAAGAACTCAGTAATCGTATTCATAAGTTCAGAGCTGACAGAACCGAATGTATTCAGCATGTTCATCTGACGGCTGATAAAATCTCTTGACGAGAGCATACGGCTAAAACCAATCAGAGAATGCACCTGGAATTTTTCCAGATAAACCGCGGTGTCACGCAAAACCTCCACTGCATTTTCAGGCGGCAGCTTATAAGACACGCCGCCAAATTTTTCAATCCTGAACAGTAGATGCGAGATGCCATAGACAACCAGATACGTCGTCCGGTGATTTTTACCGGAAAGAATCCTGGAGATTTCTTCCGGTTCCATCTCCAGGCGGGCAAGAATCCTGGTACTCCCCTGCTGTTCAAAGGGGATGATCTCATTAGCCGGAAACATAGAAGACAGACCAGAATCAAAATTCTCATTCATAAAAGCCGCAAGTTCTTCCGTATTAAGTCCAAGCGCTATAAGCCGGTTGTTCAGATCGGCAGCCATCTCACGGGATATAAGAACCGGCCTGTCTGTAATATCATACTGGAGAAGCCACACCTGTTCCGTAATCCTCTCTGACGGCAGATAAGACATCAGCGTCTTCACAGCCGCAGGCAGCACATCCTCATAGAAATCCTCCCCTCCGGTCAGAAATGTCAGAATCTGCGTCAAATCTTTTTTCTGTATGCCTTTTACATCCCCGCTTTCCAGCTTTGAGACATAAGACGGGCTTTTCTCTATATAAGCAGCAAGCTCCTTGGCGGAAATATTATTCTGTGTACGAATTGTTTTGATCAGAGTCGCAAGCTCCGGTGTAACCGTAAATTTCATGAAAACTCCTCCACAAAAATGAAAATCACTTATATTCAGTATACAATATTTTTCTATATAGTAAAAGAGAAATATATTTTTCATGTTTTTTATAAATTTTATATTGATTTTGGAAATTATTTGAATTATAATTATTTACATAAAATATGTGAGAAAAACGAATATATAAAACTGCCATCCCTTTGACGTCGGACTTACATAGAAAATGATTCATTATTTACAGTAACCAGAGGAGACGATTATGGATAAAATTACAAGACATCCACTTTATCAGGCTGCCGACGTATTAAAACGCGCCTTTCTCATGCATGGGTTTCATCTACATGATAACGGAGAAAGTCCGGAAGTTATATCGGCAGATAAGGCAGTAGAATTATATACTCTGCCCAAAGAGGCAGAACTTAAGAATATTATGCTGGAAGAAGGCAGATACGCCTTAAGAACCAGTATGCTGCCAACCGAACTTGGCAAAATGAAAGAACATTTCCCAATAAAAGAGATCATTTGCGGAAGAGTCTACAATGCAGAAGATAAAATCTATCCAGGGCATCTATACCTGGAAGGAGTCTTTGCAGACAAAGGGCTTGTAATGAAAGACTGGGAAATACTCCTTAACTGCATCGCCAAAGAAATCTACGGTATTTCAGCCTGTCCCTTGATTCAATCTGATGGAGATCAAGAGCCAGCCGGTCAATGTCA
>CANSLW010000091.1 GCA_947647815.1 uncultured Dorea sp.
CTAAAGAAAGATAGAATAAAAATCTGCCTTCCTTTAGAGGTATTTATTCATACTATTATCTTAGGAACAGTTCCTTACAGGCAGGAACGGTATGGTATATTCTGCGGCGCCTCGAAGCAGTCTTCGAATCCGCGGCGGTGATGGTAGTAGATCTTATCCTTATCCTGCGGATAGGTATACTTTCCGCCAACCTGCCAGAAGAACGGATGGAACTTGTATTCATTCCGGTCCTTCTTGAAATCATACAGAAGCTTAATCTCCTCACAGTCTGCCTGGAAATTCGTCCATACATCCCAGTGAATCGGAACAACAACCTTGCACTGCAGGTTCTCCGCCATACGCAGGATATCAATGGACGTCATCTTATCCTGCATACCAATCGGATTCTCGCCAAAGGAACCAAATGCCACATCAATATCATGATCTTTGCCATGCTTCGCAAAGTAGATAGAGAAATGAGAATCTCCGGAATGGTAGATATTACCGCCCGGCGTCTTGACCAGATAATTTACGGCTTTCTCATCCATATCTGTCGGGCATACCCCTGTCAGTTCCTCACGGTCCGGACCAGTCTTATCTGTTGTCACGATACAGGTACGGTCAAAGGAATCCAGACATACGATCTCGATATCCTTAATCTTAATCGTATCTCCTGGATGTACAACCGTACAGCGGTCTTTTGGAACTCCCCAGCCAACCCATGTATCCACGGATTTCTGTGGTCCGATAAATGGAACCGGAATCTCCTTACCATTCTCGTCTGTGGTTGTCATACCGCTTTGCAGCACATGCGCCGCCCACTCTGCGGACATATGATCCTGATGATAATGTGTCGCCAGTACGGCATCCACCTGCTTGAATGCAAATGGGTCAATCACGAAAGGTACGTTCCTGAGATTCGGCTGCATTGCGCGTCCGCCGCACATATTCGCCATCTGATGCCCGACCTTCATCTTGCCGTCGCCATGTGTACGCTTGCCGTTTCCGCACCACAAGTCGATGGTGATATTCGCCCCGCCGGGTGTTTTAAACCAGACTCCGGTACATCCAAGCCACCACATCGCTACATTGCCAGGCGCTACCACTTCGTTCTCAATATCCTCAACCAACCAGGTTCCCCACTCAGGAAATGTACTCATAATCCAGCTTTCTCTTGTGATTCCATCAATCTTACTCATTGTTGTTCTCCTCCTGTTATCATTTATATTTTCTGTTTTGACAGCTTTCTGTCATATCATACATAATAAGCATACTTAAAACTGCTCTGTCTTTATAATCCAGTCTCCCAGCCGGATGCCATCTGCTGTCAGGCATTCCAGATAGGTGTGTATGACAGAGTTCTTTTCTTTCTCATCCAGGCTGCCATACTCTCCGTCTGCAAATGGCTTTGGATGATACCATACACCATGCAGCCCGCACAGGTCTGCTCCTGTCACGTCTTTTGTTCTGTTATCTCCGATAAATATACATTCCTCTGGTTTGCACTGCGCTTTATCTGCACACAGTTTGAAAAATTCAGGATGCGGCTTCTCTTTTCCTGCTTCCTCACTGGTTACAATCATTGAAAAATATTGGAGTATCCCTAATCTTTCCAATTTCTGATATTGTACGTCAGAATTCATATCTGAGCCGATTCCGAGCGAGACGCCTGCTCCCTTAAGAGCATTAAGGAGTTCCATAATCCCCGGTTCCGGCATCATAACCTTCAATACCGTGCCCCAGTAGATCTGATTCATCTCCATTGCTTTCCTGTAATCCGAATACTTAAGCAGTTCCAGGAAACGCTGAAACCGGATTAGCCGGTTATGGATTGCGGCATTGTCCATTCCAAGCCTCTCTATGACGGACTTCTGTGCTTCGGCCAGAAGCTGCTTCATGGAAATGGGATCCAGTAAGAATTCTTTCTTCCCATATCCAAGCAGTTCCTCCATCGCAGCCTCATGCGCCCGGTCAAAGTTGTATAAAGTATTATCAATATCAAAATATACCGCTTTTATTCTTTCGGAAATCACAGGTCACCCTCTCCAAATGTATACATCGCAATCTCATCAATCTCTCTGTTAGTCGTAATCAACATATCTTTCTCTTTGTAACTGTATCCAAAAGCATTTGCCGGTCCGCAGTCATCGTCTATAGTCTTAAAACTGTATCCTTCGCCAGTCCACAGAAGTGCAAACAATCTTCTTGCGCCTTTGCGGTGTCCCAGTACAGCAGCCTTCCGTCCTGCCAGGCTGCCCACCCAGATTGCATGAAGGAATTCTGCCCTCTCCGGATACTGATAGATCTTCTCATAACCATTTTCCGTTCTTTTATATACAGATGCTTCATCACCATGGAACGGTGAGAGAACCACCAGTTCCATCTCTCCGTCGCCGTCCAGGTCAATCATTGCCGCATCACTGGCGGAAACATCCAGAAGCTGATCCGTCTGCCATTCGCCACCTTGAACTTTGGGAGGATAGAAACGGAATACCCCCTGGCTGCTGCAGACAAGCGATGATACTGCACCGTCTTCTATCACCCTGTAATATCCGTGGTTTTTCAACATTCCATCCTTAAGGACTTCAAGCTTCAGTTGATGTTCTTCATCAAAACCAGACAAATCCTTTGGCAATTCCGCTGCATATACCTTTCCCGGGTTTGACCAGTCATCTTTATACTCATGCCCTGACTTCAAGGTACAGGCAATCAGGTAATTCACCTCGCCACACTGCAGGATATCGAAACGATGTACGAATGGAAGGGCTGCCAGTGTCCGAATCTCCCATTTACCTTCTCCATCCGGTGTTGCGATGATAATTTTCGCTTCTTTCGAATCATTGGGAGAATAGAACTTATGTGTTGCCAGAAATTGTCCGTCTGTTCCTGGAACCTGAACCATGGTCATGACTCCTCCCGGTCCTTCCCAGACAGTTGCCTCTTCATTTCCATCCGCATCAAATAAAATGCAGCGGTTTTTCTTCTCTGCTGCCACCAGGATATGCTGTCTGCCCTGGTACGTCAACGGAGCAATTGAATAACACTTTTCTAAATTTGCTATAACTCTTTTTTCCATGAAATTACCCTCTTTCTATAAACGTTTCGTAAAGATCTTCTCCCCTGGAGTGGACGTGTATCTTGTAGTTCAGTAAATTCCTTGCCTTATATATCTATATCATACCAGCTTCCTGCATCTTGCCTGTGACAAATTGGTACGCTTCCGCTATCTTATCAGTTGCCTGTTCTATCGTCTGGCAGGTGCTGTTATCTGCCCACATCTCAATCAGGAACATTCCCTGGTAATTTAATTCCTTAAGCTTAGTAAAGATCTCCGTGAACCTGACTTCTCCTTCTCCGAACGGAACTTCCTTGAAGACTCCCGGTTTCGTCTCCTTGACATGGATTGCCACAGTCTCTGAAAGTCCAAGCTCCAACTCACCTGTCACATCATTGCTGAAATTGCTGAGATTCCCCATATCCGGATAAATCTTGAAATAAGGGGAAGGAATCTCTTTCAGATAATGCATTGCCCTCACAATCGTTCCCACGAACGCCGTATCCATGATCTCCATGGCAAGAATCACGCCTGCCCTGGACGCCATAGCCACGGCTTCCTTCATCCCTTCTAAGAACAATCTCTTCGTCTCCTCGTCTGACTCCTCATAATATACATCGTAAGTCGCAAGCTGAATGCAGCGGATTCCAAGCTTCACCGACAGGTTAATTGCCTTCTCCATAATCTCCATGGCTTTCTCCCTCACCTTGGCATCCTTACTTCCGAATGGATATTTCCGGTGTCCGCTCAGGCACATGGTCGGAAAATGAATTCCCGTGCTGCGCATTACAGACCTGAGTTCCTCAATCTCTTCATCTGTCCAGTCGAGCCGCAAGAGCCGTTCGTCCGACTCATCAATAGACAACTCCATATAATCGAATCCGGCTTTTTTTGCCGCCGTGAATTTTTCTTCCCATGTAAAGGAATTCGGCAGTGCCTTTTCATAGATCCCAATGGGATTCTTATGAATACTATACATGTTCCTTTCCTCCTATATCCTATTATAAGCATAGCATGACAGCTTTTATATTGCAACATTTTCACACGCAATGCACATATGTGCATTTCCCCATATCATTAGCCCTCATCACATCACTTACCTGATATATTTTCATATCTTCTTTTACATAGTGACTCTATCTCTCCATGGTTGCCTCTATTAAAAACACAACCCGAAAGATCCAAGGATCATAACCACAACAGATGCGACAATCGGAATGATGGTAGCCACCATAAACATATCCAGATAAGACTTCTTATGTGTCATACCGCACAATGCCAGAACCGTTACCGTCGCCCCGTTATACGGCAGATTGTCAAGTCCTCCAGAGCATATGGACGCCAGGCGGTGCAGCACCTCAGGGTCGACTCCTGATGCAAGGAAGGTATCTCCCATCACCTCCAGCGCCGCGCTTAAGCCGCCGGATGCCGACGCTGTCATGGCACACAGAAGGTTGACTGATATAACCTCGCTCAGAAGCGGAATTGCGGATAAACTGAGCGCAGCTCCCGATACGACTGCAAATACAGGAAGAACCTTTACCACAGAACCGAATCCTACAACTGCACAGCTGTTGACTAACGGTGTCAGAGATTCGATTGAAGCGGTCTTCATGCCATCCTTAATCTTGTCTTTGATCTTGCCATAGTTGCAGATCAGAAGGAAGAGGATGGACACCAGCATACCAATCAATACGCTCCAGGTACCGCTGTTTGCGGCCAGAGTCGATCCAAATTCTTCTTCCATATAAGAACCGTCCAGAGAAGGATATACCATCTTAGAAAGTACCAGATTCACCACCAGGATAATCAGGATTGGGAGCGCCGCCATCACAATGCCCGGAATATTTCCCGTTACTTCTGCCGGTTTATCGTCGTGATTGCCATATCCTTCACCTGCTGCCTTCGCCTTATTTGCGCGGTGAGTAAGCCACATCATTCCGCCTGCGAACATGATGACGGAAGCAATAATTCCAAGTCCCGGCGCTGCAAAGGAATCTGTGCCAAAGTACTGCATCGGAATCGTATTCTGTACCTGAGGGCTTCCCGGAAGCGCTGTCATGGTAAATGTAAATGCACCCAATGCGATACATCCCGGAATCAGTCTCTTAGGAACGTCCGCTTCCCGGAATAATGCCGTTGCCACCGGAAGCATTACGAATGCCACTACGAACAGAGAAACTCCGCCGTAAGTAAGGATTGCACAGGTAATTACCACAGAAAGGACGGCGCGTGATTTACCAAGTTTCTCCGTACAAAATTGTGCGATTGCCAATGCATTTCCACTAATGTCCATCAGTTTCGCAAAGATTGCCCCGAGCAGATAGATCGGAAAATAATTCTTCGCATAATTTGCAAACCCTTCCATGTAAGTAATTGTGTAGGACGCCATAAAATGTCCCTTTAATCCATAGGCAAATAAGATTGCTATCATTGCCGCAAGCGGCGCCACTACGATAATTCCATGTCCCTTAAATGCCATATATACAAGAAAACCAATTGCTATGATCAGGCCGGTAAGCCCTATAACTGTGCTCATATAATCTCTCCCTTCCCTTAAACCTGGAACTCATAATTTCCATCTTTCAGTACTCCGCCCCATACCTTTTTATACAGGCGGTTCATCTGCGCTTTTCCTTTTTCATACTGCAGGACATTCTCCTGCTGCGGCAGATACACTTTGACTTCATCGCTCTGGCCAATCTCTCTGAATGCTTCTTCCACAGAGCCATACACTCCCATGGCTTCTGCCGCAACCATCAGCGCGCCTCTCGCAGTTGCATCTGATTTGCCCCGGCGGATAATCTTCGTTCCATATACATTACACTGAATCTGATTGAATGTCTCGCTGTTCGTAAGGCCGCCGTTTACGTAGATATCGGAAATATCCAGATATTTTCTCATCGTATCGATTCCATTTCCTATCTCATAACAGATTCCTTCCAGAAGGCTTCTGAGCATATCCGCCTTCGATGTTCCAAGCGTCACATTGGCGAAGATTCCCTTTGCCATATTGTTCCAGTCTGGGGTGGATCTCCCTTGAAAATATGGCAGACAGAGACATCCGTTGGCTCCAACCGGCGCTGATGCAAGTGCTTTGTTAATCTCCTCATAGCCGCAGTTATCATAGAATTCCCTGCGGAACCAGTCGAATGCGGAACAACAGGTGAGTACGCTGGATTCCAGAATATACTGCCCCTTTACAGAAGAAAAGTTGCATAAAACGTCCTGTTTAAGATTCTCCGGTACTTCATTCGTTGCAGTAATCAGGAAACCGCCCGTCCCGGCTGTCACAGACAGGACGCCCTCTTTTACGACTCCCTGTCCGATGGCGCCGCACTGCTGGTCGCCGCCCGATGTGATAACCGGAATCCCTTCCTTACATCCTGTTAATTCTGCGAATTCCTTCGTCACCTTCCCGCAGATACTTCCCGGCTCTACCAGGCAGCAAAGCTTCTCTTCCTCCACCCGGAACAGATCTAATAATTCCGGATCCCACTGATGCGTATGTATATTCATTAATAAAGATCTGCTGCCATAGGTATAATCCGTCCGCAATTCTCCTGTCATCAGATAGAGCAGATAATCCGGGATTACCAGGAATTTGTATGTTTTCTTGTAAATTTCCGGTCGGTTCTCCCTGATCCATGTCATCTTGCTTGCAGAAAAAACCGGGTTCACTCTGGAACCGCATAATGAGAATATCTTATCATTCTGCGAATTCAGCTGTTCACAGATGTCATTGGTTCTCTTATCCTGCCACATAATTGCATTGCACAGAGGCCGTATAGATTGGTCTACCGGAATCACCGAAGACCGCTGGGAAGTGATTGTCATAGCGTCTATCTCCCACTGGTTCGCTTCCGCTGCCCTGGCAATCTCTTTGATAATACCATACAGGGCGTTCTCCCAATCGGATGCATCCTGTTCTACCCAGCTATTTTCCATGTATAAAACGTTATAGAGTACTTGTTTTTCTGCCAGAAGCCTTCCTTCGTGCGTGAACAGAATCCCACGCATACTGGATGTTCCCACGTCAATAACCAGAATATTCATTGTATCACTGGCTCCTTTTCTCATATTTTTAAGAAATGCTCATATTCAAATGTCTGCACAGTTTCCCGGGATTTTCTTTTGTGTTTTCTGATGAGTTTTCCTTGTGAGCATATAGTATCATAGCAGGTAAAATCTTTCAACATTTTCTCAACCTTTGCACATTTGTTCATTTTGTATTTTTTACAGAGTTTGGGCGGACGGAATCTCTGAAAACTACTATCTCTTTTTCTATATTAGTGGTAAATTAGAATTATAAAAAATGAACCGCCCGCGGGAATAAAAGGAGAGACTAACTATGAAACGAGATCTAAAAAAACTAATCAGCCAGATGACCCTGGAAGAGAAAGCCGGCATGTGCTCCGGACTTGATTTCTGGCACTTAAAAGGTGTGGAAAGACTGGGCATTCCAAGTGTTATGGTGAGCGACGGCCCTCACGGCCTGCGCAAGCAGGATGACAAGGCAGACCATCTGGGACTCAACGACAGTATCAAAGCCGTATGTTTTCCACCCGCCGTATTAAGCGCCTGCTCTTTCGACCGTGATCTTATGTATGAATTCGGAGACGCTATCGGAAAAGAGGCACAGGCAAACGACCTGTCTGTTGTCCTCGGTCCTGCAGTCAACATCAAGCGTTCCCCTCTGTGCGGGCGTAATTTTGAATACTATTCTGAGGACCCTTACCTTGCCGGCGAGACTGCCGCCGCATTTATCAACGGAGTGCAGAAGCATCATGTAGGAACCTCAATCAAACACTTTGCCGCAAATAACCAGGAATTCAACCGCATGAGCGCATCTTCCGACGCAGACGAACGTACGCTCCGCGAAATCTATTTCCCAGCATTCGAAACTGCGGTTAAGAAGTCGCAGCCTTATACCGTCATGTGCTCTTACAACCGGATCAACGGAACTTACGCCTCCGAAGATCCATGGCTTCTGACAGAGGTTCTGCGCGATGAATGGGGATTCGAAGGTTATGTAATGTCCGACTGGGGCGCTGTCAATGAACGGGTTGCAGGACTGAAGGCTGGACTGGAACTTGAGATGCCATCCTCCGGCGGCATCAATGACAGGGAAATCGTAGACGCTGTAAAGGATGGTTCCCTTAGTGAAGCGGTTCTTGATCAGGCTGTGGAACGCATCTTAAACATAATCTTCCAATACACAGACCACCGAGAGGAACAGGAATTCACATTAGAAGCCGACCATGAGCTTGCAAGAAAGATTGCTTCAGAATCCATGGTTCTTCTGAAAAATGACTCTGTGCTTCCCTTAAAGGAGACAGAGAAGATCGCATTTATCGGTGAATTTGCTAAGAAACCCCGTTTCCAGGGCGGCGGAAGCTCCCACATCAACAGCTTTTGCGTCAGCAATATCTTAGATGAGGTTTCCGGCAATGCCAACATCACTTATGCTAAGGGCTTCCCATCTGACGCTGATACATATGACGAAGCGCTTGCCAGGGAAGCCGTCAGCGCCGCCAAAGACGCCGATAAAGCGGTAATCTTCGCAGGACTCCCGGACAGCTTCGAATCTGAAGGCTATGATCGTTCACACATGCGTCTTCCCGAATGCCAGAACCGCCTGATTGACGAGATTCTTGCCGTTCAGTCCGAGGTAATTATCGTCCTTCATAACGGTTCTCCTGTGGAAATGCCGTGGCTTTCCAGGGTAAAGGGCCTTCTGGAAGCATATCTGGGCGGACAGGCAGTCGGCGGCGCCATCGCAGATATCCTGTTCGGCAGGGTATGCCCTTCTGGGAAGCTTGCAGAAACCCTGCCGTATAAGTTGTCCGATAATCCTTCCTATCTGTTCTTTGGTGCTGGAGAACATGTAGAATACCGCGAAGGCGTCTTTGTAGGATACCGCTATTATGATTCCAAAGAGATGCCTGTTGCATTTCCTTTCGGATACGGGCTTTCTTATACGAATTTCGCATACAGCAATCTGAAGGTAAGTTTGTCCGAGCTCTCGGACAACGACACGGTCACTGTGACCGTCGATGTGACAAATACCGGCAGCGTCGAAGGAAAAGAAGTGGTTCAGCTATACGTCAGCGACTTAACCCATGCAGTCCGCCGTCCAATAAAAGAGTTAAAAGGATATGAAAAGGTATCCCTGATGCCCGGCGAGATAAAGACCGTTTCTTTCACACTCGATTACAGAAGCTTTGCCTGGTATAACACACAGATCAAAGACTGGTATGCCGCTGCCGGAGACTATGAGATCTTAATCGGCGCTTCCTCCCGTGATATCCGCTTATCGGAGAACATACGTCTGACGACCCAAAAGCTGCTTCCGCTTCATGTTCATATGAATACGACCCTGGGAGAACTGCTGGCAGACGAACGCACTGCAAATTATGCGGCAGATATCAAAGAGCGGATGTTAAGTTTCTTTGGCAGCACTACCACCGATGCGGACGGCAGCGGAGATACTGCCATTACCGAAGAGATGAATATTGCCATGGCCGCTTCTATGCCGCTTCGCAATATCGCATCCTTTGGGCTGTGTTCGAAGGAAGATTTACTGGCAATGATAGATGAGATGAACCGGCAATAGAATCATTATAAAAAGAGCTGAGTCAGCGGTAATCATTCTACCCTTTCTCAGCTCTTCATCCTGCTATATAATTTTTCCATCTTCCTGTACCGTATACCTCACTATTCGTTGAGCATCCTATATACCCGGTACGCATTTGTATTACCGTTGAGCGCCATCATTCCGCCAACAATAATCGCACTGTTCTCCATTACATAATTCTTGAATCGCTCTGTAAGTGAAACGTTCTTCTTTGATTCTGTAAAAGCTTTGTGGTTTGTCTTGTTCAATGTCATTGTATTCATGTTTTTAATCTCCTTTTTTCTTTTCTAAGTTATTATTGTTTACGCATATGATAATATCACTTGAAAATGCTGATAACCAGATAATATCTTATCTTTTTCTAAGTCGATATTGACATTTTTCACACTATGCGTTACCATACAGGCACATACTGTCTTCTATAAGAACTTACTGAATTATACTAACGAACATAGTCAAAAACCCCTCCGCAAGCAACAGGGCATCAAATAACCACCCGTATAAGGAGAACACATATGAGCCAGCCATACTACGAAACATTTCGGGAAATAAGCCCCCAGGGAATCCAGCTTTCATACCTTACCACTCCCGGCGGATATCATCCGCTCCACTGGCATGATGAACTTGAGATTCTCTATACCTTGAACGGGGAAGCCGATATTATCGTCGAAGGACGAAAATACCGGCTCCTGAAGAAACACATCATGGTAATTGAATCCAAGCAGGTTCACAGTACCCTCGCTTATCAGGATACTTCTATGTTCATCTGCATCCACATTTCCAAAAAATATATGCAGAAATACCTGCCCGACATCGAACTGTATCAAGTCCGGTGCATACCGGAAGAGATTGATACAGAACACTTTCCTGCTTATCTGGAAATCTGCCGCTTAATGGAGGAACTGACCAGACTCTATATGGTGGAAATCCTCCCTACCTTCACTATGGAATCGGAAGGCATTATCCTGCAGGTACTCTCGCGCCTGCTTCGTTTCTTTTCCGAAAACACTGCCCCTGCGGCAGGCGGTCTGTCTCCTTCTTCTTTTGACCGTCTCCGAACCATCATTTCCTATGTAGAAGAGCATTTCCGGGAGCCAGTCTCTTTACAGGAAGGCGCCGATCAGCTCGGACTTACGAGGGAATATTTCTGCAGATTCTTTAAGAAGAATATGGGGATGTCGTTTCTGGAATATATCAACGAAGTCCGGTTGGCGCATATCTATTATGGCCTGACTCATACGGATACTCCGATTTCTATCCTAATCGAGGAGAACGGATTCACCAACCAGAAGCTGTTCAACCGGTTGTTCAAGAAACTCTACGGATGCACGCCCTCTTCTGCAAGGGCTGCTGCCTCTGTTTAAGATTATCTTTTTTGTAATTTTTCGAGTTTTTTGCAGACTTACCTCTTTCCATTTCTATTTCTTTCAGGTTCGCGATATGATATAATCTATATGTTGACAGGAATCTTTCTTTCACAAAAAGCAGATTCTGCGACCCATGTTTTTAAAACCGGATGAGCAGAATCCAGCTGGCAGGAGAATGAGAACCGAATTTATTTAACAGATTACAAAGGAGAATGGAATGATCATTGAAGGCAATCAAAAAGAGTTAGATGCAATGAAAGAATTTCACAAGGGAAACCGCCAAAAAGGACTGGAACTCCAAGAGCAGTTCGCCTCTGAGTTCCGGGAAGAATACAAGGACAAAGATCACTGTTCCTGCAAGAAAGCATGTCGGTATCACGGCAATTGCAAAGAATGCGTCGCCATTCACCGGGCGCATCAGGAGCATGTTCCTAATTGCATGCGGCCAATTATCAATGCGAAGATCCGGCTGCTGTCTGAATTGACAGAACATACCATAGCAAATGAGATTGAACCTCCTAAAGAGGTCCTGCGCAAGGAATTCCAGTCTAATGCCCCGCAGGAATAAAAGTAAACATATTTTTGCCGCCAGGTAAAGAATGGAGCGTCAGGCTTTCTATCGTTAGGTTCTTGAAGATAGAAAGTCCTGGCGCTCTTTTATTCGTATGAATCATGCATTAGTGACC
This sequence comes from uncultured Dorea sp., assembly GCA_947647815.1. GTDB lineage: Bacteria > Bacillota > Clostridia > Lachnospirales > Lachnospiraceae > Sporofaciens. Next base: position 11,725 of record CANSLW010000091.1, read on the forward strand.
ACTTGCATGCATATAATAACTACTGTATCTTCTATTCTCCGAACTCAGACTACCGCTTCAATCAGCAGCTTATCACCAAACCGTATCTCTTTCAAACCAACTTCCTTCTTCTTATTAAAATTAAAACTGAGCATATAACCTTTTTCCAAATGATAATAATCAAGATACTCTGTCAGTTGATTTTCTCCTCTTTCATTATATTCACTGCCGCGCCAGATCTTGAGTTCAATGATAAACTGCTCTCCCAGATAATCTACGATTACATCCGTTCGTTTCGCATCTCTGGTCTGTGCCTCTATATAATAATTCCCCGTACCGTTTATAATCGATTTCAGATACAGCAGAAAGATCTTTCTTCCATATTCCTCCAAAAAATTCCTGTCGCTTCCGCTATAAAGATCCTCATAATACAGCACAAATTTTTCCAGTACCAGATCCATATCAAGTCTGCCGTTCTGAATAAACTGGCTCTGATTCCTCTGTGCTTCTTTATTGATTACACTGGCAGACTCATCCTCCGACAGGAAGAGATTATACAGATACATCTCAAAGATACGATTTGCCACCTGTATCGTATTTTCACTATTTATGATATATCCAAACATAGAAGCAAGATTGATCATCGGATTATCTATATTAAATGTAACTCGCCTGCCTTCAAACAGAACTGCATGAAGCATACGCTTCATCTCCGGATATTCTGCCAGCTGCCTTGTCATGCTCTCGAAAAGCGGAATCCGTTCATTCAGCATGAATTTTACCGCCTCCGGATCCATCCCGACACGACTGTCTTGTTCATACTCTCGCAGCATACCCTCTATCTGAGCCGCAGAGAAACTCATATCGACATTGAATCTGGCCGCAATATTCCATGGACTATTATACTTATGTTCCTCTTCCGGACGTAATCTCAGTCTCAGATTCCTGATATCATACACGCCTGCGAGAACCACGGAATGAAATGCCGCATGATTCTCCCGATTCAGATAATACCCCCGAAGCAACGCCAGAAAATCGATAAACACAGGATAATTACTTGCCTGGTCTACTTCATCAATGAGCAGGATAACCGGTTTTGATGCCTTAGAACAAACCTCACTCAGACATGCAAACAACTCCCCAGACTGTCCTCTTCACCATTCTGCACAAAATCCGTTACAGGCTCCAGCAA
>CANSLW010000092.1 GCA_947647815.1 uncultured Dorea sp.
TCCCATAAAATCAAGGTTTAGAACAATAAAACAAGGTAGTAATTTGACACTACCATATCAGATAAGGAGAAGATATTATGACGAATGCAGAATTGATTATAGAAGCAAAGAAAGCGAGAGAACGTGCATATGTACCATATTCACATCATCCGGTAGGCGCGGCGCTTGTTACAAAGAGCGGTAAGATCTATCACGGATGTAATATTGAGAATGCTGCATACGGACCGACAAACTGTGCGGAGAGAACGGCATTCTTCCGGGCGGTATATGAAGGAGAACGAGAGTTTACGAAGATTGCCGTTGTCGGCGGCATGGAAGGGACGAATGGCAATGAGCCCTGCGCGCCCTGCGGGGTCTGCTGTCAGGTAATGATGGAATTCTGTAATCCGGAGACGTTTGAGATTGTTCTGGCAGATGGAGCCGACAAGCAATTGGTACTTACGTTAAAAGAGATGCTGCCTCTTGGTTTTGGACCGGATAACCTGGAGAAATAGAAGAAGAGAAAAACGATATTAAAAGTTCAAAAATGCTCAGAGTAAAGAACAACAGAAGCGGAGGGCCTATGCTCTCCGCTTCCTATCCATCATTTTACAATATATCACTGCCACAATTGTGCTTACTGCAGTAGCCATAATCCCGGCTCCAACAATTCCTGCTGGATTCACACTTCCATACTGGCTTCTAAATGCAATCACATTCACCGGAATCAGCTGCAGCGATGAAATGTTTAAAATCAAAAACGTACACATCTCATTACTTGCAATACCATGTCTTCTCGCCGGGCCTGAAACTTTTCCGTTTCTTCTGGCGTCTTCCAATTTACCAAGTTCATCCATTGCTTTAAGACCTGCCGGTGTCGCAGCCCACCCAAGCCCCAGAACATTGGCAATGATATTGGTGGTAATATGTTCCTGCGCAGGATGACCCGGCGGAAGTTCCGGAAACAGAAAGCGGATTAAAGGCCGTATCTTTTTGGCGGCGCCATGGATAATGCCAGCTTTTGTGGCAATCTCCATCAGTCCCACCCAGAAAGACATTACCCCCATCATAGTAATGCACAATGTGATTGCTTCCTTGGAAGAATCCAGGGCGGCATTGGTAATATCAGGCATGCGCCCGGTAAACGCAGCGAATATGATACCGGTCAGTATCATGCCTGCCCATAAATAATTTAACATCTATTATACCTTCATGTTACTTTTGCTATAAGATATGCGGAATATGGAGATGATAGAATGCAAAAAGCGTCGTTTTGATTTGACTTTTATATATATTCGAATATATTATGATTGTGGGCGCATAAAGTGCGGAACAATCCGTAGTATCATAGAGTTAAAAGATATCAGATCTTAAGACAGAGCATTCTGAGAAACAGAGTGGGAGGGAATAGTGTGGAAAAATTGAAGATTCAACTGCCTGACAGGGTAGACAGGATTATTACAATATTACAGAATCATGGATACGAGGCATATGCAGTTGGCGGATGCATCAGGGACTCCATATTAGGAAGGGAGCCGGAAGACTGGGATATCACCACATCAGCGATGCCGGAAGAGACGAAGGCGCTTTTTGCCAAAACCTTCGATACAGGAATCGAGCATGGGACGGTTACGGTACTTATGGGGGATGAAGGGTTCGAAGTGACAACCTACCGGATTGACGGCGAGTACGAGGACAGCCGTCATCCCAAAGAGGTGACCTTCACCAGAAATCTTAAGGAGGATCTGTTGAGGAGAGATTTCACCATTAATGCCATGGCATATAATGAGAAGGATGGACTGGTGGATATATTCGGCGGAATCACAGATCTTGAGGCAAAGATAATCCGGTGTGTGGGAGATGCCAAAGAACGCTTCTCAGAAGATGCACTCAGAATCCTTCGAGGAATTCGGTTTGCTGCTCAGTTAGGATTCGCAATAGATGAAGAGACAGAAGAAGGAATGAGGAGACTGGCGCCAACGCTTGCGCATATCAGTGCAGAGCGAATCCAGGCGGAACTTACGAAGATGATAGTGTCCGACCGTCCTGAATTATTACGGAAAGCCTATGAATTAGGGATTACGAAGGTGTTTCTTCCAGAATTCGACCGTATTATGCTGACTGAACAGGAGACGCCGCATCACATATATTCCGTAGGAGAGCATACGCTTCATGCCATGCAGAATATACGAGCGGATAAAGTGCTGAGACTGACCATGCTGCTGCATGATATGGGAAAACCAGCGCTTAAGACAACGGATGCCGACGGGACAGCACATTTTAAGAGACACGCCGCAGAAAGCCAGATTATTGCAAATGATGTGATGAAAAGGCTGAAATTCGATAACGATACCCTTCATAAGGTTACTCATCTGGTCTGCTATCATGATTACCGCATGCCTGCGACGGCAAAGAATGTCCGTCGTGCAATGAATAAGATTGGAGAAGGATTGTTCCCGTTATACATGGAAGTCCGCCGCGCAGATGTACTTGCACAGAGTATGTACCAAAGAGAAGAGAAGATACGCAATCTGGACGAGATTGAAAAATTATACCGGGAGATTACACAGGCAGGAGAATGCGTCTCACTAAAAACCCTTGCAGTATCCGGCAAAGATTTGATTAATGCCGGCATGAAACCAGGTAAAGAACTCGGCGTCTGCCTCAATCAGCTCCTCGAATTAGTAATCGAAGATCCGACGCTGAACAAAAAAGAACTGCTTCTGAAAGAACTGCACAACTTATAATTCACCCCATACAGTCATATATTTCATCTTCGTATCATACGATAGAGAGAATATGTATTATAAGTGCAGGGGATGGATATGCAGGAGTATGAACTAAATGTATTAGAACAATATGATATAGAAGTAAGCGGCACCCGTAAGACAAGGGGTGCTGTTTTATGCGACACCGATCAGGGGGTTATGCTGCTGAAAGGAGTGAGAGTGTCGGAAAAACGTATTCCTGCGTTATATGAGCTGCATGAGTATCTTCGGAGTCAGGGGTATGTCTGGACGGACCGGCTGATGTTGACAAAAGAAGGTGGATATCTCTCGATGCTGGAGGACGGAGGACAGTACCTGCTGAAGTACTGGTTCCAGGGAAGGGAATGCGATATTAAGAAACCGGCGGAACTGCTTGCGGCAACAGGAAATCTTGCAAAACTGCATATGCTGATGTGCCATGAGATGGAGAATCCTGTGACACCTGGGACTCATCTGAAAGAAGAATATATACGGCATAACAGGGAATTGAAGAAGGTACGGCGGTTTATGCGCGGGATATCTCCCAAAGGAGCGTTTGAATCAGCATTTTTAAAATATTATGAACAGATGTATCGGTGGGCGGACCTGGCTGTAAAAGAACTGGAAAGTTCGGCGTATGACAGGCTCTACAGGGAAAGTATAGAACATAGCTGTATGACGCATGGTGAATATAATTACCATAATATTTTGATGCTGCCGGGGAACCGTATTGCAGTGACGAATTTTGAGAAGTTCAAACGAGATGTACAAGTGGAGGATCTGTATTATTTTCTGAGAAAAGTGCTGGAAAAGCAAGGGTGGAAAGTTCGTCTGGGTGATAATATGCTGAATGCATATTCTGCGATTCGTCCACTTACGGAAGAGGAACTTGAATATCTTAAAATCCGGTTGTGTTATCCGGAAAAGTTCTGGAAAATTGCAAATTCATACTATCATTCTAATAAGGCATGGATATCAGCAAAAAGCATTGAAAAACTGGATGTTGCAATCCGTCAAACTGAGGAAAAAAGAAGGTTTTTGGAGGAAATATTTTCTTTTCATCTGTAAATATGGGAAAACTGAGAAATTGCCTTGACTTTTATCTGGAAAGCGGTTATAACTTTATTACAGGCGCTCTATGCAGTCGGCACAGAGGCCGTATTCAAGATAATAGAATGAAAATAAGGGATTCTATGTGAAACAAGAGGAGGAAATTATCCATGAACAAAACAGAATTAGTAGCAGCGATTGCTGACCAGGCAGAATTATCCAAGAAGGATTCTGAAAAAGCGTTAAAGGCTTTTATTGATGTTGTAACAGAAGAATTGAAGAAAGAGCACAAAGTACAGTTGGTTGGATTTGGTACATTTGAAGTAAGCATGAGAGCAGCAAGAGAAGGAAGGAATCCACAGACAGGAAAGACTATGAATATTGAAGCATGTAAGGCTCCAAAGTTCAAAGCTGGTAAGGCATTGAAAGACGCTGTTAACGAATAATTCGAGAATATAAAATGGGGATTAGGACGCCATGAAAGTCAGGAGAGACTTGGAGGCGTCCTTTATTTTAGGTGAGATTAAGGGAGGAAGAGACAGATGAGACTTGATAAATTCTTAAAGGTATCACGTTTGATTAAACGCAGGACAGTGGCGAATGAGGCATGTGACGCAGGCAGGGTATCTGTAAACGGACAGGTGGCTAAGGCGTCGGTAAAAGTAAAAGTCGGCGATATAATAGAGATCCAGTTTGGGACAAAAACGGTAAAAGTAGAGGTTTTAGATATCCAGGAAACAACAAAGAAAGAAGAAGCTAAAGACTTGTTCAAATATTTGTAATAAAATAGAGCAGCCTTTCATATGATTATTAAGAAAGGTTGTGAAGCGCATGGAAGAAAGAACCGTACAGAAAAATCATAAACTGGTAATTAATAACCGCAAGACGAGTCTTGTAACAGGAGTGATTGATGTATTATCCTTTGATCTAAATGAGATATTGCTGGAGACAGAACAGGGGATGATGATGGTAAAGGGAACAGACCTGCATGTGAACCGTTTAAGCCTTGAAAAGGGAGAAGTGGATCTTGCAGGCAATATTGATAGTGTCGCGTACTCGGATGTCCAAACACACGGGAAAACCCAGGATAATCTGCTTGCTAAGCTGTTCAGGTGATATTATGCTGGGAATCAGGGAAGAGATGGTGGTATTTCTGATAGCAGTACTGTCCGGAGCGATTGTGCGTCTGATCTATCAGTGCATCCGTTGTTTCCGGAGGATTATTGCACATCAGCTTATGGCAGTAAGTGTAGAGGATGTGATTTTCTGGATTGGTTCGGCTGTGTATATGTTTGTGCAGATTTACCATACAAGTGATGGTAGTATTCGGTGGTATTTTGTACTAGGTGTTGCGATTGGAGCGGTTTTGATGTCGGTTTTGTTTAGTGCTTTTGGAAAGATGCACAAAAAAATCTACGGACATAAAGAGAAAGATTTTTCATCAGGGACTTGATAAAAAAAAGGAAAAAAGTTAAGATAAGGAAGAGAACAGGGGAGTATCTGCCGGAAGGAGTACCGGCGTAAGGGTGATAAGTCATATGAGAAACGTAGGAAAGAAGCGTCCTAGAAGAAGGATGAGAAAGCGGATTCAGCGCCATAGAAGAAGTGTGCTGGCAGTCAGTGCGGTTGTTTTGCTTCTGTTTGTGGTCGTGTCTGTGAATAGTATTTCGCTGAGGGCGAAAGAGAACGCTTACCGGGCACAGGAATTGGAGCTTGAACAACAGCTTGAGGAAGAAAAAGCGCGAACGAAAGAGATAGAAGACCTTGGAGAATATGTGGGTACAGATGAGTATGTTGAGGACGTGGCAAAAGAGAAGCTGGGTCTGATTCATGAGAATGAGATTATATTTAAGGCTGAATAATAGACAGATGATAAGCTTTAGGAGACGATTCCTAAGGCTTTTTATTTTCATATAGGAAATTCTTTGTCTAGAACCATTGAAAGGGGAGCAAAAAATGGAAGAAGTGAAGGAGAAAGGGGTATTTATCAACCCATATGTTATACAGATGGACAAGTTTGCAGATTCTTTGGTGCATTTGTCAGAAACCTTTCTTACGTTAGAAGAATATAAGGGGACATTTTCAAAAGAAGAAGTGGAAGAGATGTTCCTTAGTGTTACGAATAAAGTATGCGAAAATTGTGAGAAGAAGGAATGGTGTCTGGGAGAGAACCGGGTACATACATATCAGATGCTCTATGAAATTCTATGTACAGTGGAAGAATATGGAGCAGAATTGAATGTCGAATTAAAACGGAGCTTGCAGAGGAGATGTATCAAAGCGCCGAGATTCCTTAGGGAAACACTGGAGACTTATGAACATGCCAAGAAAATTATGATGTGGAGTAATAAGATTGTCCAGAATCGGGAGGGTTATGCAGAACAGTTGAACCGTTTTGCGCAGATGCTCCAGCATACGACTAGGGAATTGGACGCAGGAATATTCGAGGACGAGCATCTGGAGAAACGTCTGAAGACGCAGCTTAAAAAAGGCGGGGCAAGGATGCTGTCTTCTGTGTTTTATATGACGTCACAAGGGAAATATGAGATTCATCTTACTTTAAAAGCGATGAAGGGACATATCATTCCCACGAAGGAACTGGCCTCCCTTGTGGGGAGCTGTACAGGGCGGGTCATGACGCCGCAGATGGGTGAACGTCCGATTATTGGCGAGGAATATTGTACGGTTGCATGTGTGGAGAGTGCCAAGTTCCATACACTGCAGGGAGTGGCGAAGATAGGAAAGGGATGTGAGAAGATTTCTGGCGATACATTCCTCATGACGGATCTTCCAGGTGGGAAGAAGGGAGTGGCATTATCTGACGGTATGGGATCGGGAGAAGAAGCATTCCAGGAGAGCAAGATGGTAGTGGAAATGTTAGAAGAACTCCTGGATGCCGGATTCCCGATTGAAACGGCAATTCAGATGATGAATACAGCATTAGTAATCGGAAGGGAAGAGATTAGGTTTTCTACGATTGATGTTAGTTTGTTTGATCTGTACAGCGGTACTTGTGAATTCGTGAAAGCAGGGGCATCGACTACATTTATCAAAAGAAAGGATTCTGTTGAAACAATTACATCTACAACATTGCCAGTAGGAGTAATCCAGGAATTGGAACTGGAGACGGTGACCCGGAATCTGGAGTCAGGTGATTTTGTAATCATGGTGACTGATGGAGTGCTAGATGCACTGCCGGTAGGTGAACAGGAGGCGTTGATGAGTAGTTTTATAAAAGAAACGGATATTGTGAATCCCAAAGAGATGGCACACCATATTCTGGAAAAAGTGCTGGAATGGACAGAAGAAGTGCCGGTAGACGATATGACCGTAATGGTTGTGGGTATATGGAGATTGTAGGCGTATGCCGTTCGGCGCGGAAGAATAGCCTGTGCTGAACGGCTGTTTCCTGACTGTGTGATGAAAGTTTAGAATGTATGATATTATAATTGGATAAGGCGGCTTGATTTTTGATAAGAGTTTATTATATTATGATACCAGGGTCAAAATACCTTTTGGCCCCAACTCATATTATGTATCTATTCAGTTACTATGTTAATAAGTATGTACGGAAGAAGGATGGAAATATGTATCAGCGGGTCAGGGAGTATGTCAGGCGTTATGGGATGCTTAAACAGGAGGACAGGATTATTGTAGGTGTATCGGGAGGCGCGGATTCCATATGCCTTCTTTTTATGTTAATAGAATTAAAGAAAGAACTGGGGTTCTCTATCGTGGCGGTGCATGTGCATCACGGACTAAGAGGCAGTGCGGCGGATGCAGATGCAGCTTACGTGGAGAAGGTATGCGGGGAACAAAGGATTCCATACAGAATTTTTCGTGAAGATGTGCGGACAGTTGCGTCAAGGGGTAAGCTTACTTTGGAGGAGGCCGGGAGGAATGTCAGGCGGAAATGCTTTCGGAAGGTCTTTGAGGAAGATCAGGGAACGAAAATTGCGCTTGCCCATCATCAGAATGATAATGCGGAGACTCTTCTGTGGAACATGTGCAGAGGATGCGGGCTTAACGGGTTGGGCGGGATTGCCCCAATGGATGGAATATGGATTCGTCCGTTATTGTGTCTTAAGAGACGGGAGGTTGAGGCTTATCTTAAGCAGAGGAAGATTGCGTACTGTGTGGATGCGACGAATCTGGAGGATGATTATACGAGGAATCGGATTCGCCGGCATGTAATACCGTATCTGGAGGAACAGGTTAACAGCCAGACAGTCGCCCATATGTCGGAGACGATGGAGCAGATGCGCATGGTAGGTGAATATATCAGGCAGGAAACATTGCGTTATGAGAAAGGCTGTATCAATTATGAGGAAAATGGGAAGGCTGTGATAAATGCAGAAAGTTTCCGCCAGGTACCAGAGGCCTTGAAGGATGTGATGCTCCATGGGCTGCTCTGCCGTGTGGCGGGAAGACGGAAGGATATTGAGACAGTTCATATAAATCTGCTTCGAGAGTTGATGGATAAGCAGGTTGGACGACGGATTGACCTGCCTTATGATATATGTGCCAAAAGGTGTTATGAGGGGATTGAATTATCAGCGCAGCCGCAGAAGGTACTCCGGACGAACTGTAATGGCCGGGAAGAGAAGGATATAAGTGTGACGGAAGGGAATACTATGTGTACACCGGGAGAGAAGGATTTCAATGTGTCAGGTGATACTGCTATAAACGGGGAAAGAGATTCGGGGGAGATGCAGTTGTCGGAGACCTGCCAGATGAGATGGCGTATATTCAAAAAGCCGGAGTATATGGAAGATACTCTAATATTTCCAGAAAACCCCTACACGAAATGGTTTGATTATGATATAATTAAATGTACTGTAAAAATAAGGCATAGGGAGCCGGGGGATTATATTACGATTTCCAGAGATGGTAAAACCCAGAAGCTTAAACAGTATTTTATCAATGAAAAGGTGCCTGGCGAATTAAGAGACAGGATATGGCTGGTAGCAGACGGACAGCATATTATGTGGATCGTAGGGTACAGGCAGAACCAGAAATATCAGATAACAGAGAAGACCAGGAGAATCCTGGAGATAGAATTCTACGGAGGAGAAGAGAATGGCAGAGAGTATCAAAGTATTGATTCCTGAGGCAGAGGTGGCAAAGCGGATTGAGGAATTGGGCAGACAGATCAGCGAAGACTATGCGGGAAAGCAGATACACATGATCTGTGTTTTAAAAGGCGGCGTATTTTTTATGTGTGAACTGGCAAAAAGAATCAGTGTACCTGTGTCATTAGATTTCATGAGTGTCGGCAGTTATGGCGATGGAACAGCGTCGAGCGGAGTGGTCAAGATTGCCAAGGATTTGGATGAAGCTTTGGAAGGCAAGGATGTACTTGTAGTAGAAGATATTATCGATTCAGGAAGAACGCTGTATTATCTGTTGGATATTCTGGCGAAGAGACAGCCGAACAGTATGAGATTATGCACGCTTCTTGACAAACCAGACAGAAGAGTCAGGGATGTAAAGGTGGATTATGTGGGATTCGAGATTCCAGATGAATTTGTAGTGGGATATGGACTTGACTATGCGCAGAAGTATCGGAACCTGCCATATATCGGAGTTGTAGAAGGCGTGGAATAGAAAGGAGCTTTGAGACATTGAATGATAAGAAGGTGAGAGGACTCAGCGGCGCTACGATAGTGACATTGATCATATTTCTGTTTGTGATGCTGTGGTTCACCAATCAATTTGACCAGAGAGATGAAGAGGTAACCTGGAAAGAGTTTGAGAAACTGGTTGATAGTAAGGATGTAGAGAAGATAGTGGTTACCCAGAATAAGAATGTCCCGACAGGGCGGGTAGAATTGGAGCTTCGGGGTGAGCACAACGAAGAGAGCGTGAAGTATCTGTATGTGTCTGATGTTAATGTGATCCAGGAATATCTGAAAGAGAATGATCTTGAATATGAGATGCCGGATGTCCGTGAAGACAGTTGGTTTGCGACGGTTGTGGTGCCAGTGATTCTGACACTTTTTGGTGTAATGCTGATTTTCACCGTTATGAATCGTCAGAGCGGCGGAGCTAATGCCAAGGCGATGAATTTTGGCAAGAGCCGGGCGAGGCTCAGCATGGGCGGTGATAAGAAGATTACATTCGCCCAGGTTGCAGGCCTTAAGGAGGAGAAAGAAGAATTAGAAGAGATTGTAGATTTCTTGAAGGCGCCCAAGAAATATATCCAGGTGGGCGCAAGGATTCCCAAAGGTGTTTTGCTGGTGGGGCCTCCGGGAACCGGAAAGACATTGCTTGCAAAGGCGGTTGCCGGAGAAGCCGGGGTGCCGTTTTTTACCATATCTGGTTCGGATTTTGTAGAGATGTTTGTCGGTGTCGGCGCATCCCGTGTCCGTGATCTGTTTGAAGAGGCGAAGAAGAATTCTCCATGTATCATTTTTATCGATGAGATTGATGCGGTGGCAAGACGGCGTGGAACAGGTATGGGCGGCGGCCATGATGAGAGAGAACAGACCTTGAATCAGCTGCTTGTAGAGATGGACGGATTTGGCGTCAATGAAGGTGTAATCGTGATGGCGGCGACCAACCGTGTGGATATTTTGGATCCGGCAATCTTGCGTCCGGGACGTTTTGACCGCCGTGTTATGGTGGGAAGGCCGGACATTCAGGGAAGAGAAGAGATTCTGAAGGTACATGCCAAGGGTAAGCCGCTTAGTGAGGAGATTGACTTGAAGCAGATTGCCCAGACAACGGCAGGATTTACAGGAGCTGATCTTGAAAACCTTCTGAATGAAGCCGCAATCCTTGCCGCAAAGGAGAGCAGACTCTTCTTATTGCAGGAAGATATAAAGAGGGCATTTGTGAAAGTAGGGATTGGCGCGGAGAAGAAAAGCCGGGTTATTTCAGATAAAGAGAAGCGGATTACAGCATTCCACGAGGCGGGACATGCGATTCTCTTCCATGTGCTGCCGGATGTGGGACCAGTCTACAGTGTGTCGATTATTCCTACAGGCGGTGCAGGCGGATATACGATGCCGCTGCCAGAGAATGATGAGATGTTCAACACGAAAGGAAAGATGCTCCAGGATATTACGGTTGCGCTTGGCGGCCGTGTAGCAGAAGAAGAAGTATTTGATGATATTACGACAGGGGCATCTCAGGATATCAAGCAGGCGACCAGTCTGGCAAAATCCATGGTTACCAAGTTTGGTATGTCAGAGACTGTTGGATTGATTAATTATGATAATGACAATGATGAGGTGTTTATCGGACGTGATCTTGCCCATGCATCCAGGGGATATGGAGAAGGCGTGGCAACAACGATCGATCAAGAAGTGAAGCGGATTATCGATGAATGCTATAACAGGGCGAAAAAGGTGATCCGGGAATATGACAGTGTGCTGCATGCATGCGCAGAATTGCTATTAGAAAAAGAAAAGATCTCCAGAGAAGAATTTGAATCATTGTTTACAGGAAAAGTAGTAGAAGCATAAAAGAAAATGATGAATTAAGGGGGATTACAGCGTGAAAGAGCAGGCTTTATTTTGTGATGGTACTAAGAGCTATGTAATACCGCAGGAACCTCAGGAAAATGAAATTGTAAGACTGCGTTTTCGCACTGCGAAGAACGATGTCAAAAGGGTGCGCCTGATGACAGCTGTGGGCGGATACGACATGAAAAAAGAGGAAGGCAATGACAGCGGGGAATTTGACTTCTATGAGATCAGATGGCGGTTGAATGAGAAGCCGTTTCGTTATTGTTTTGAAATATGGGATGATGAAGAGGTTCGTTACTACAGCAGATGCGGTGTGTCAAAAGAGATCGTAGAGTTTTATGAATTTGTGATTGTTCCGGGATTTTCAACGCCGGACTGGGCAAAAGGTGCAGTGATGTACCAGATATTTACAGATCGTTTTTATAATGGCGATAAATCCAACGATGTTGAGACGAATGAATATTATTACATCGGAGGATACAGCCAGAAAGTAACTGACTGGGATAAATACCCAGAGAAAATGGGAGTTCGTGAGTTTTATGGCGGGGATCTGCAAGGCGTAATTGATAAACTGGATTATCTGCAGGATTTGGGTGTGGAGGTTCTCTATTTTAATCCGTTGTTTGTCTCGCCGTCCAATCATAAGTATGATATTCAGGATTATGATTATATTGATCCACATTATGGCGTGATTGTGGAGGATGGCGGCGAGGTTCTTAAGGATGGTGTGACGGAGAATCATCTGGCAACCAAGTATCAGAAACGGGTAGCAGACCTTAAGAATCTTGAAGCGAGTAACCAGCTGTTTATCAAGTTGGTGGAGGAGCTTCACCGACGTGGAATGAAGATTATTCTTGATGGTGTATTTAACCATTGCGGATCCTTTAATAAATGGATGGACAGGGAACGCATCTACGAGAATCAGCCGGATTTTGAACCTGGGGCGTATGTATCGGCAGACAGCCCTTACCGGAGTTATTTCTATTTTATGAGAAACGAAGCCGAGAACTGGCCATACAATCATAATTATGACGGGTGGTGGGGACACGATACCTTGCCGAAACTGAATTATGAAGATTCTGTCAAGTTGGAGAATTACATCTTATATATCGGGCGGAAATGGGTGTCTCCTCCGTACAATGTTGATGGCTGGAGGCTGGATGTGGCAGCGGATCTTGGACAGAGCAATGAATATAATCATGAGTTCTGGAAGAAATTCCGTACAGCTGTCAAAGCCGCGAATCCAAATGCATTGATTCTGGCTGAGCATTATGGGGATCCCAGTGAATGGCTTCAGGGCGATGAATGGGATTCGGTTATGAATTATGACGCCTTTATGGAGCCGCTTACCTGGTTCCTGACAGGTATGGAAAAACATAGTGATGAATCGAGAGAAGAGCTTCGCGGAAATACGGATAATTTTGTCGGTTCTATCACACACCATATGGCGAATATGCTGACGCCGGCGCTTCAGGTGGCGATGAATGAGTTATCTAACCATGACCATTCCAGATTCCTGACCCGCACGAATTATATGGTCGGGCGAGTAGAGCATCTCGGACCGGAGGCGGCGGTAGATTTCCAGCAGCAGATTCCTTTTGGGGAGCTGATTCCTGACAGGCA
>CANSLW010000093.1 GCA_947647815.1 uncultured Dorea sp.
AACTAATCGGTCGAGGGCATGACCAAAGGTGGATAGGTAAGAGGAGAACGGATGAAGAGGAATGTTTCTTGTATGCAGTTTTGAAGGTACATGAAAAACACTTGCTATATATGATACGAAAAGTATGATATAGTAAGTGTTTTTTTGTGTTATTAGCAAAGCGGACTTTCAATCGTTTTCATCATTTCACAGAATCCATTTCTCTCGTAAAATCTAATGCCGTTAATATTTTGCGGAAAAACTTGGGTTCTGATAAAATCTGCACCTCTTTTTTTACCATATTCTTTGCTGGCTTTTATAAGAAGTGTTCCGATTCCTTTGTTCCGCTCACTTTCTAAAACATCTAAATCTTGTATGTAAACTGCAGTCTGTGGTTTTAAGCATGCTATATTTTTCTGTTTTAATATCATAACGTGAGAAAAACCGATTACTGTTCCCTCATTCTCCGCCACAATAATATCCTGATTTTCATTTTCAAATATTGAGTTAAAAAAGGAATCATCCCGATAACCCATTATAAAATGTTCCGGCTGATATCTTACACCGTCTGCTTCTAATTCCGTATACAAACGTCTTAACTGTGTAATATCGTTTGTATTTGCCACTCTGATTTGCATATATTTATTCCTCCAATTCTGATTTATAGGAAAACTATCCAGAGATGCGCTGTAAATTTTAGGTTGTTAACATGAACGTAAGGAAAGGATTTTGTCTAATATATAGAAGGCGACTTCCTCCTTTTCCATGATAGGGAGTTCAATTACATCATCCGGAGTGATTATAGTAACGATATTTGTATTTGTCTCAAAACCAGCGCCTTGGGTTTTCAGATTATTGGCAACAATCATATCGAGATTCTTTTTCAGAAGTTTCTTTTTTGAATTTTCCAACATATTTTCAGTTTCCATAGAAAATCCGCAGAGAAATTGTCCTTCTTTTTTATGTGCTCCCAGATATTTCAAAATATCATCCGTACGTTCCAATAGAATAGAAAGTTCTGCATCGGATTTCTTAACCTTTTCATCAGATACTTTTGCAGGACGATAGTCGGCCACGGCGGCGGCTTTGATAATAATATCCATGGAGGGACTGTTAGAAACGACTGCTTCGTACATATCTTTAGCTGTAACGACAGGAATCACTGTCGTGAAGGCAGGCGGTTTCAGGAATGTCTTGCCGGTTACCAGTGTAACGTCAGCGCCGCGCAGCATGCATGCCCGGGCAATGCTGTATCCCATCTTCCCGGAGGAATGATTAGTGATATAACGGACAGGGTCTATGGATTCCTGAGTAGGACCTGCGGTTACAAGAACCTTTATCCCTTTCATGTCCTTTTTGCAGGCACAGCGCCGGAGAATATGTTCGTACAGGGTTTCCGGTTCTGGCATTTTTCCCGGACCACTGTCACCGCACGCCAGATATCCATCTGCAGGGGAAATAACTTCCATGCCATATTTTTGGAGAAGGTTAAGATTATCCTGAGTTATGGGATTCTCGTACATACCTGTATTCATGGCAGGTGCAATGAGCTTTGGCGCCTTGCTTGCCAGGATAGTGGTTGTGAGCATATCATCTGCGATACCATGCGCGAGTTTTGCAATGATGTTGGCAGTAGCCGGCGCCACGATGATAGCGTCAGCTTTCTGGGCGAGGGCTACATGTTCTACTTTGAATTCGAAATTCCGGTCAAATGTGTCGGTTATACATTTATGTCCGGTCAAAGTCTCAAAAGTAATCGGATTGATGAAATTAACAGCATGTTCAGTCATGATTACACGGACTTCAGCGCCGGATTTGACCAGCATACTTGCCAGAGATGCACTCTTATATGCGGCAATTCCTCCGCTGATTCCAAGAAGAATAGTTTTATTTTTCAGATTCATGAGTAATTCCTTTCGGTTTTTATAAAACAGATATTAACACTATAACGTGTTTTGGGAAATGTTGCAAGGTTTTATAAGAATGAAATGGACTTTGTACCATTCTCGTGTTAAAATATAAGATATTCGAGTAAATTTTGACACGTTACGGGAATTAATTAACCAGTGTGTCGAAAGGAAGTATAATTTAAGAAAATATGAAATGGAGTTATGTATATGAAGAGAATAATGGTATTTGCATTGATTGTTGTTACAAGTATGATGCTGGCAGGATGTAAAGAGAAAGAGGAGCCGAAGGAGAAAGAAGCTACGGAAGATGTACAGAAAGAAACTACAGATTCGACAGATGCAGGCACAGTAAATGATGTGGCAGGTAATATGGAAAGTGTCGATACAGGGGTGGATGGTGAATCTGTTCTCTGTACGGATGATAAGAGTATCAGTATTACGATATTTAGACCGGAAGGTTTTGAAGATTCTGAGTTTAGTTCAGAACATCAGGTGGCTTTTCAGAGGATGGGTGCAGATGGTGCAAGCAGTACACAGTTGAATTATCGATTAATAGATACCGATGAGAATGCTGCTATGACAGAGGCGCAACAGGAAGTAGAATATCTTTTGAGTGCGAATTCAGATGGTTCGGGAGTTGTAGGCGAGGTACAGTCTCAACCTGTCGGAGACAGACAGTGGTCATATTTTTCATATTCGATGGAGGGATTGGAAGGATATCGTGTATGGACAAGTCTTGCAAATGGATGTGTGCTTTCTTGTACGGCGGAGAATATGGGAAGTGGATTGGAGCCATTGAATGTAGATAATCTAATTCAGATACTAGGAGCATCCATTCAAGAATAAAACTTGGCAGTGTTACATAATGAAATAGTCGAAGGCTGTAGGGATGTTTTCTCTGCAGCTTTCATTCAATACCAATATATACAAAATGCCTGCCGCCAGCATGAATTTTGTATAACATTGTATGGAATATAGGGTATGAGAGGGATGTTATGAGAAGGAAATCATTTAGCACCAAGCTGTTTATAACGGTTGTGATATTTATTGTTGCGGCGGTTCCGACTACAATAGCATCTTTCTTATATTATCGATCGGAGAGAAATACTATAACGGAGCAGGCTAAGGAATATGAAGTGCGTATTCTGCGAGATATGCAGATAGATTTTGAACAACTTCAGTCACAGTTAGAAATGATTCAGTATGAAGTAACAAGTCAGTTTGTATCGTTGGGAATGGGAAAGATTGATGCCAATAATCTGCAGACCGGAGAAATTGAGAAGATACACATTCTGGAAAGCCAGCTGCAAAGTATTCGAAGAACTTCAACAGGGCTGAACAATATCTATGTGATCGGCAAGAATGACAAGGAGGCAGTTTTTGGTTCAACTTATAGGTTCTATAAAAGAGTGCTTTTAGCAGAGGAGTATTTGCAGGCGGAATATACGTCCTCAAGAGAATGGAGCGTAGTTCCGGATCATCCTGTAAGTTACCTTACGAGTAAAATTGAGAAAGAATATAAGCAAAACTGCTTTTCATTTGTCATAGGTCTGGCGAATCTAGATGGTGACGAGTTGTTTGAATATCTTCTTCAAGTTGATATTAATTCGGAATATCTGTATTCGATTATTCATAACATAAAGCTGAATGAGAAAGATTCCATAGTGGTTCTGGACAAGGGCGGAGAGATTATTGACTGGGTAGGTACAGAGGAAGATGTAGAGAGCCTTATGAGAGAGAATACAATGGACATGCAGGGTTCGCTGGGGGATATTGATATCAGGAGAAAAGGGGACGTGATGCTTTCCGGCACTTATGTACCGGAGCTTCAGATGTATGTGTATAAGATTTCTCATCCATTTGCCGGAGTTGCAGAAAAGCAGCTATACAAGCAGGTGCTGTTGCTGATGGCTGTGTCTTTGGTTGTTGCGGTGATTGCGGCGACAAAGGTAGCGTCTTCTTTTATGCGGCCCTTCGAACAGATTATACAGGGAACCATGCACGCGATTGAAGATGTGTCCGGTCTGCAGCCGGTATCGATACAATCCAGAAGTTCCTATATCCAGAAGATGGAGGAACATTTTAATATCTTAATTGACCGGATTAATCAATTGATTAAAGATATGCTCAGGAAGGAGACAGAAAAGCGTAATCTGGAGATGAGGATGCTTCAGGCACAGATCAACCCTCATTTTCTGTACAATACCTTGAATTCTGTCAAGTGGATGGCATTGATGAAGAAGGAACCAGAGATTGCCCAGTCTATCACTTCACTGGTGTCATTGCTGGAATATTGTTGTAAAGATACCAGCGCATTAGTACCGCTTGAAGAGGAAATAAAGTTTTTAGAAGAGTACATTCAGATTCAGAAGTTAAGAGATGTAGATAAGAATATTGATGTTACTTTTGAGATAGATGATGATACGAGAGATCTTAAAATAGTAAAACTTTCTCTGCAGCCGGCTGTAGAAAATGCATTCATACATGCATTTACTGAGAAGAAGGCAGATGCAGGTATACATGTCAGATCCTATCGGAAAGAGGGGAAACTGATTCTTGAGATACAGGATAATGGCGTAGGATTTGATGCAAAGATGGTTAAGAAGAATATGACAGGAATAGGAACCAGGAATGTAGACGATCGGATTAAGCTGACATTTGGAGAAGAATTTGGACAATCCATAGAGAGCGAGATAGGATTGGGTACGAAAGTCATAATTGAACAGCCAGTCATTGAAAATGACTATGGAAATAACTAAGATAACGTATGATGGTATGGCAAGGAAAAGAGGGCGAGAAAGTGCAGAATGTATTGCTTGTAGATGATGAATCTATGGTGCGTATAGGTGTAAAGACCTGTGTAGACTGGAAAGCTTTGAATATTGATAAGGTGTATGAAGCATCAAATGGTTCAGAAGCGCTTGAGATAGTACAGGCTCATCGGGTCGACATTATTATTACGGATATTAAGATGTCGGTCATGGATGGTTTCTCTATGCTGGAGAAGTTAAAAGCAATGGCTTATAAACCAGAAGTCATTGTGATGAGCTGTTACAACGATTATGATAATATGCGGCAGGCGATGTCTTACGGTGTGAAGGATTTCCTGTTTAAGCCTAAGATGTATCCGGAAGATATTGCCGAGGCAGTCTGTAAAGTTCAAAAAGAAATGAAAGCAGGAGAAGAAGGATCGGAGAAAAAGATACAAGAAATACTGGAACATATAGAAGCAGGAAATTATATGGAGCAGTTTGAAAAGCTGTCAAATTTGTTTGAAGTCAGTGAGATTGAACAGGAGGATGCGATACGGTATGTAGTAGAATTCCTAAATAATCTGATGCGTCTTGATGATACCAGTGATTCTATACTTCATGAATTCAGTACGGTGCTGTTCGGTAATCTATATGCGGTACGGCAATGCAGAAAGAAGGATGAACTGTTGCGGATTATGAACGGCATTATGGAACGGATTCAGGACGAAAGAGGTGGAAAGAAAAAGGACGTATTGTTTAGTGCGTTGCAGTTTATCGATATTCATCTGGCAGATACGGATTTGTGCCAGGAGATGGTAGCAGAGCACATAGGATTAAGTGTATCGTATTTCTGCAGATTTTTCAAAAATGAGATGGGAATCAGTTATTCGAATTATATTATTAAGAAACGAATTGAACTGGCAGAACAATTATATAAGACAACAGATATGAAAGTGTATGAAATCGCGCGCCGGGTAGGTTATTCGAATGAAAAATATTTTGCCCGTCTATATAAAGAACAGACAGGGCACAGCATGAAAAATTTCATAAAGAAAGAGCAGAAAGAGTAGCGATTATGCTGCTCTTTTCTGTTGTTTGCAACGAAAGTTTGAGTTGCTGCAACATGCAGAGGAAGTTGTTGCTGACAAGCATTTTGTATATTTGATATAGAGAGAAAATTTTATAATAATACATAAATATGACAAAAAAGATGATAATAATACAACAATAATGCAAAAATAATACAGATATTTTGACAAAATGACAAAAAAAGAGAAGATTATTACATATAATTGTAAAAATACACAATAAACAGACAAAAAAACTGGGATTGTTGTTGAATATTTACAGAAGTATAATAAAGAAAACAAATCAAACCAAAACAAAGGAGGATGAGCTATGAAAATGAGAAAACGAATTCTTTCTGTACTATTAACCACAGCCATGTTAGGTACATGCGTAATGGGATGTTCTTCCGGCTCGGATGATAGTGGGGAAAAATCGGAATCAGGCAAACGATTTGAAGGTGTGACATTAAGATTTGCACCGAATTGGGGAACAGATCCGGACCATGAGATCGGGCGCAAGATGTTGAAGGAATTCTGTGATGAGACAGGACTTAACATCGAACTGGAGGAAATTGCCGGAGATGAGATGAAGAATAAGATATCTGTAGATGCGGCAGCGGACAATCTTCCGGATGTATGGCAATACTGGCCGGGATGTGTATGTAAGGATCTTGCAGACGCCGGATTACTGGCAGACTGTTCAGAGTATCTTGAGAAGAGTGAAGTGATTGCGAAGGATCATTTCAGCGATACGGTTCTGGCGCCGTGTACATTTGACGGAGAACTGTTAGTACTTCCAAGAATGGGAGCCAGCGGCGTGCTTATGATCAATACAGAGATCTTTAAGAAATATGAACTTGAAGCGCCAAAGACATGGGACGATCTGATGGAGGTCAGTAAAGTATTGAGAGAGAACGGAGTTACACCGTTGAACGTAGGATCAAAGCTGGGGAATCCGTCACATTTCTTCTATAATGAGCTGGTGTGTCAGTTCGAGGAAGGCGTTCAGGATGTGAACAATCTTCTGGATTCTTCTAAGACGACGTTTAAGACCGACGCTATGGAATATGCGGCTAATAAGATTGAGGAGATGGTAAAGGCAGGCTGTTTCGCAGATGATGTGCTGGGATCTACAGGCGACTGGGCGCCGTCCTGCGCATACTATGACGAGGGATATGCGGCAATGTGTTATACCTTCAGCTGGCAGTTCGCATCTTTTTCAGATGAGACCCTTGAAAAATCTGAGATCATTAAGATTCCGCAGATTGCAGAGACAGACAGAGCAGATAACCATATGCAGGGAACGACCAACGACTGCTGGTGCATCAGTAAAAAGGCATGGGAAGATACCGAAAAGCAGGAGGCGATCACAGCTCTTGTAGATTTCCTGATGTGGGATTACACAAAAGAGACTGCCCAGGGCGGCTATATCATTACCGTGGATTCAGAGCTTGATAAGCTGATTGATTATGAAGCATTAGATTCAAAACTGATGTCGGATGTTCTTCAGTGGAGAACTGACAATAACATTGAAGCAGATCCGATGATCTGGCAGAGCCTTCCGAATCTTGCGATTCAGACAGATTATTGTAACGCGCTGGACGAACTATGGGCAGGAACAATTACCGGGGCAGAATTTATAGAGAAATGTGAAACCTCGGTAAAAGATAATCTGTAAAAATAATAGACACAGTTTGCCATCGGCAATTTGTCTGTATACGGTGGTATTTAAAAAAGGGACTGGACGGTATACCATGCAAGGCGCAGTCCCTTTTTCCAAAACATACATGAAATGACTTGTGAAAAGGAAATGGGGGATCATATATGCGTGTTGCAAAGAAAAAACGTTGGATTCCATTTGTAGTGTTTGTGGTTCCTGCGTTGTTAGTGTATACATATTTTATCATTTATTCTATTGGAAATACAGGATATTACTCACTTACACAATGGAATGCGATCTCAGAGCCTAAGTATGTAGGTATGAAATATTATATGGATTTTTTGAAAGATAAAGATTTTCATATGGTTTTGAGAAATTCACTTCTTAATGTAGTAATATCCTTGATTGTCCAGGTACCGGCTGGTTTGATAGGGGGATATCTTTTATACAGGACAAGAAGGTTCTATAAGTTGTATCGGTTTTTGATATTCATACCGGTAGTTCTTTCGGCTTCGGCAGTAGCACTTTTATTTACGCTTATTTTCCATGCGGAATTCGGACCGGTGAATGCTCTTCTGGACTGGGCGGGTCTAAGCCATCTGACACATAGCTGGCTGTCGGACGTCAAAGTGGTTTTTTATGTTGTCATGATTCCTATGACTTATCAGTATATCGGACTTTATGTGATCATCCAACTGTCTGGTATGCAGTCTATATCGGAGGACGTTATTGAAAGTGCTACCATTGACGGCGCCAGTTCTTTTCGGATCTTCTGGAATGTGGTTGTGCCGATGCAAAAGGGTGTAACTATGATGTGTTCGGTTCTGATCATATCAGGATGTTTTAAGGCGTTCGAGCATTCTTATATCATGACCTGGGGCGGTCCGGGGTATTCGTCCTCGTTTCTGGGCGTGTATATGTATATGGAGACCTTCGTTAAGGGAAATTATGGAAAAGGCAGCGCCATTGCGATGATCATACTTGTGGGTACACTGGCATGTACGATGGCGGTACAGCGTATATTCAGGGAAGAAGAGTAGAAGGGACGGGCTATGAGTAATTACGAGATGTCTAAAAGAAAATCTGACTGTGGAAAGGCACTCAGACATATAGTGTTGATTATCTGGTGTATGACGACGGTTTTTCCGCTTTTGTGGGTGTTTTTAATCGCGTTCAAAGGAAATAACCAGATATTTACGGACCCGTTTGGAATTCCAGATCCATGGATTACGACGAATTTTCCCACGGTGTTCCAGAAGCTGGATATCCTTACGGGACTTAAGAATAGTTTGATCTATTCGTTTGCAACGGTATTTCTGGTATGTCTGCTGTCGTCTATGACAGGATTCTATCTTGCGAAATATGCAAGGGGAAAATTATTATATATGTATTTTATATTAGGAATGATGATTCCGGTACAGGCTATTGCAATCCCGATGTTTGTCAAACTAAGGGACGCCGGCCTGAATAATACAAGACCGGGGATCATATTGGTATATACGGTGATCGAGCTGGGATTTGCAGTTTTTGTTATGACAGGATTTATAAAGCGCAGTGTTCCTGATGAATTGTTAGAAGCGGCGGCAATCGACGGGTGTTCTATGGTTGGTGCATTCTTCCGAGTAGCCCTTCCGCTGATGAAAACGGGGATTGCTACTGTTGGAACCTTTGTTTTCCTGCATGTGTGGAATGAATTTTTCTTTGGATTGATTCTTCTTACGAATTCAAAACTAACAAGCCTGAACTTAACGACTTATAAGTTAAGAGGTCAGTATTCCAGTGATTATGGATTGCTTGCAGCGGGAATTATCGTACTAGCAGTTCCGGCCCTGGTAATCTATGCAATATTCCAGGAGCAGGTGGTAAAGGGGCTTACAGCGGGCGCGGTCAAGGAATAGGAATAGAAATAAAAATAAGGATAGAAAAAGGAGAAGCTATATGAAATATTATGAATGTACGGATGCAGAACGGATCAGGAGAACGGAGATTCCAAAGGATAAGAAGATTAAGATGATCCTGGATACGGATACCTATAATGAGATCGACGATCAATTTGCAATCTTCTATGCTCTTGGGTCTGAAGACAGGATTGAACTGAAAGGGATCACTGCAGAATTATTCTATAACAGCAGAAGTGACAGTCCGGCGGATGGCATGGAGAAGAGTTATCAGGAGATCAGGAAGATCCTGAAGCTGGCCAAAAGAGAGAGCGACGGTTTCGCATTCAGGGGATGTACAAGACCGATGCAAAGCAGAGAAACGCCGGAAGAAAGCGAGGCGGTTGATTTTATCATCCAAACGGCGATGGAATGTACGGATAAAGAGCCTCTCTATGTCGTGGGAATCGGTTCATCGACGAATATTGCCAGTGCTATCGTAAAAGCGCCTGAGATTATGGACAGAATCGTAGTATTATGGCTTGGAGGGAATACTCATGACTGGCCGGACAATGAAGAGTTTAATCTATCCCAGGACCCAGTTGCCGGAAGTATATTGTTTGACTGCGGTGTGCCTATGATCCAGCTTCCGGCGTCCGGCGTTACAAATTTCCTGCTGACCAGTATACCGGAACTTGAGGCCTGTCTGAAAGGTGTCAATGAAATTGGCGATTACCTGGTAGAAAATGTTGCGGCGTATGAAGAAGATCATTTTGCATGGTCGAAGGCTATATGGGATATAGGTACTATCGGAATGCTAGTCAATCCAGAATGCGCACAGCAGAAGATCTGTGCGGCGCCTATCATAGCGACGCCCAACCGGTATGCGTTCGATCCGCGGCGTCATCTGATCAGAAGTGTATGTACACTGGACAGGGATATGATATTCAGGGATATGTTTTTAAAGATCAGAAAGATGTCATAAGGAGCGCTTTTATGGGAAAAACAGAAAAAAACTATGAGATTGCGAAGGAATGTTTTGCTGAGTATGGAGTAGGTACGGATGCTGTATTAAAGCAGATGAATGAAATCCCGGTGTCAGTACATTGCTGGCAGATTGATGATCTGACAGGATTTGAGGATTTTGATGCCAAACTGACGGGCGGAATTGCAGCCACTGGTAATATGGGCGGAAAACCGAAGAACCAGACGGAGTATTTTGAACAGTTGGACGAAGCGCTTAAGCTGATACCCGGGAGGCTTAAGATTGCTGCACATGCTGTTTATCTTGATAACGGAGGGAAAGAGGTAGATCGTGACCAGATAGAGCCGGAACATTTTACAAAATGGACTGCTTTTGCGAAAGAGAGGAAGATAGGGTTAGATTTTAACCCGACTTATTTCTCGCATAAGAATTCAGAAGAAGGCTTCACCCTTTCAAGCGCCGACCCGTTTATCAGAGAATTCTGGATTGAACATGGAAAAAGATGCAGACGGATCGGGGAGTATTTTGGAAAAGAGACGGGAATGCCATGTATTACCAATCATTGGATTCCTGACGGATATAAGGATACCACGGTGGATAAATTATCGCCGAGGTTAAGGCTTAGGGATAGTCTGGATGAAATATTTGCAGAAGAACTTGATCGGAATTATTGTATAGATTCTCTGGAAAGCAAGTTATTCGGCCTTGGAAGCGAGAGCTATGTGACCGGTTCGCATGAATTTTACACGAATTACTGTACAGAGACGAAGAAAGCCATCTTATGTATGGATGCAGGGCATTTTCATCCGACGGAGTCTGTGGCGGCGAAGATTAGTTCATATCTGGCATTCGGACAGGAGCTTATGCTCCATGTCAGCCGGCCGGTCCGCTGGGACAGCGATCATGTAGTAATCGTGGATGAAGAGACTGTGGCGATCATGGAAGAGATCGTAAGGTGCAAAGCGTTAGAGAGAGTCTATATAGGTCTGGATTTCTTCGATGCAAGTATCCGGCGGGTTAAGGCGACTGCCATCGGCGGACGTTCGGCGAAGACTGCGTTGTTAAAAGCGCTGCTGCAGCCGATAGAGCTTCTACGGCAGGCAGAGTACGCGGGAGACTTTACCAAGAGGCTGGCATTGCTGGAAGAGATCAAATTACTGCCTTACGGTTTCGTGTGGGAGATGTTCTGCGAACAGAATGAATGTCCGAGTGTTATATCGGGTTAAGAATTTATTAAGTTATTAAGGATAATGAGCTAGTTCAGTATGTCTTTGGTAAAGTGACTGCTTGCAGGCATGGGGCTCTTGTGAAACAGAGTTTGTTACCATTTATATCTGCGTTAATGTATGCGGTTTGAATCAACAGTATTATCTCTTGTAGACGAAGTGATGTCCCGGAGAACTAACAGTGGATATCTTGTTGATTCAAACTGCTGTTTACTGATTAATGTGTGAAATGTGTCTAGGTGATTCGTGATTTGGGCGTGATTTGGGTGGATATTTTATTTGAGTTGAAAGCAGTAGGAGATTATGGTACAATGATACCGTAGTTGAGAGGATTGTATTTATTTTAGTACAATTTTTGAAAAGACAAAAAAACAGGGTGAAAAAGTGAATTATCAGAATATTCTGATAAATACCTGCAAAAATGAGCTTGGAAAGCCTTGATTTTAGCGGGCTCTGAGAGGATACCGTGGAAATGAAGGATACCCGTTTAAGGGAATTGCTACAAAACTATATTCCCAACTAGATAAACCTTCCTCTACCTGTGGAAATGAAGGATACCCGTTTAAGGGAATTGCTACTTTCTTTTGCTGCCAAAGTTTTTACAGTTGCTTCAAAGTGGAAATGAAGGATACCCGTTTAAGGGAATTGCTACATACTCATCTCTGGTTGTCGCTCCAATAAACTTAATGTGGAAATGAAGGATACCCGTTTAAGGGAATTGCTACGAATGATTGCCAGTGCTATTACTAAGTTTCCATAAAAGTGGAAATGAAGGATACCCGTTTAAGGGAATTGCTACATCGTAAAAATTGTATTGATTTCTTTTTGAGAGAATGTTGTGGAAATGAAGGATACCCGTTTAAGGGAATTGCTACAGTTGATCATATACTCTAGAGCCAAGAGCACTCCAAGCGTGGAAATGAAGGATACCCGTTTAAGGGAATTGCTACAATCTGGCCCATCTGGGAAGCACCGCATACCATGCTGGTGGAAATGAAGGATACCCGTTTAAGGGAATTGCTACAATTTGTTTCATGTCTCAAATTTGAGATAAACTTGTTGTGGAAATGAAGGATACCCGTTTAAGGGAATTGCTACTGACAAAGCTATTGTCTTGGCTGTCATCCGTTGCAGCGTGGAAATGAAGGATACCCGTTTAAGGGAATTGCTACAATAATTATTTTATTTTTATTTTTTTAGGCGTACAAGGCGTGGAAATGAAGGATACCCGTTTAAGGGAATTGCTACCCAGCAAAGAAATCCTGAATCCCTTCGTTCAGCTTTGTGGAAATGAAGGATACCCGTTTAAGGGAATTGCTACACAACCATCAAGGGAAATGGGAGAGATTTCGAAAGTGTGGAAATGAAGGATACCCGTTTAAGGGAATTGCTACACAACCATCAAGGGAAA
>CANSLW010000094.1 GCA_947647815.1 uncultured Dorea sp.
TATGCAAATGATTTTTCTCTTTTATTAAAATATCAGCTTCTTAGAGAGACTGCCGAGTCACTGACAGAGTACATGGACATCTCAGAAGACCTGGCAAACCGTATTATAAACCACACCAATGATTTTATTACCTTTGAACAGTTCTGCGATCTTCTGAAAACGCGGGACATGACATACGCCCGCTTAAGCCGGAGTCTTCTGCACATTCTGCTTGGAATCACTAAGAAGGATCTTCTTACCTTCTGCGAAGAAGGGTACTGCCAGTACGCCCGCATTCTCGGGTTCCGAAAGGATGCCAGAAAACTTCTTTCTTATATAAAGGCGCACTCCAATGTACCTATGCTCACAAAACTCACCCAGACCACCGGATTATCTTCTGCCGGCCTTGCCATGTTGAGATTAGATGTCTTTGCTTCTAACCTCTACGAAAGCGTCATCACAGACAAATTCAAAATGCCTTTCATTAACGAATATCAGCATCAGATCTTAAAGATCTGATGCTGACTTAAGGATGTTACATTGACTAATATTCAACTTTCTTAATACATGCAATTGCCCTCGATCCAGCTCCTATATGACAGGACACACTGAGAGACAGCCTGTCCATATGGATATCATATCCTGGAAAATGCTCTTCAATCTCTGCTTTCCAGACTTCTGCTTCTTCATCAGAACATGTATACGCCGCATGGAGAAGGACTTCCTTCCCTTTAAAACGTTCCGTAATATCCTTATGGATTGCATCCAGCATTGATTTCTTTGCTGCTTTCCATCCACGTACCTTTGCATAAGAATCTAACTTCTCTCCCTGAATCTGCAAAACTGGTTTCAGATTCAGCACCGTACCTATTGCCGCAGCAGCAGGCGTAACACGGCCGCCTTTTTTCAGATACTTTAATGTATCCACAGTAATATAGATACTTGCCTCTAATTTCTCCCTCATTAAGACGTCATCAATCTCCTGGGCGCTCATTCCCTTTTCCGCCATCTCAAGCGCATCCAAAACAGACTGCCGCTGGGTAATAGAGATTCTCTGATTATCAATTACATGAACTTTACCGTCATAATCCTGCGCAAGGCCCATGGCAGTCTCACAGGAACTGCTCAATCCGCTTGACATCGGGATATATACAATCTCATCATATTCTTTCAAAAGTTCTTCCCACAGGTCAATCACATCGCCCGGAGACGGCTGGGAAGTAGATATATCCGCCTCCTGCGCAAGTCTCTGATAGAACTCCTCCTGTGTCAATGTAATATCTTCAAAAAACAATTCTCCATTGATGTAAAAAGGCATCGGTAATACCCTGATTCCCAACTCCTTTGCTTCCTTCTGGGTAATTCCACTATTACTATCTGTTACGATTGCTACTCTTCCCATCCTGTCACCTCTCTGTTATTTCTTTTTATTCTTCTTAATTCTTAAAACTATGAATTGGAGCCGGAATCCTTCCCCGCCGGTTCACGAATGTACTGCAGTCGAATTCGTTTACCGGAATAATCGGCGCATATCCGAGCAATCCTCCAAATTCCGCCGTGTCCCCTACATCCTTTCCTATCACCGGAATCAGACGCACAGCCGTTGTCTTTTGATTTACCATACCGATTGCCATCTCATCTGCAATGATACCTGATATCGTCGCAGCCTCTGTCTTACCTGGAATGGCAATCATATCAAGTCCTACGGAGCATACACAAGTCATAGCCTCTAATTTTTCCAGATTCAAGGCTCCCAGCTTAACCGCATCAATCATTCCCTGATCTTCACTGACCGGAATAAATGCACCGCTCAAACCACCTACATAAGAAGATGCCATCACGCCGCCCTTTTTCACCTGATCATTCAGCATTGCAAGCGCTGCCGTCGTACCTGGCGCTCCTACCCGCTCAAGCCCAATCTCTTCTAATATCTCAGCCACACTGTCTCCAATCGCAGGAGTCGGCGCAAGAGACAGATCTACAATTCCAAATGGAACTCCGAGCCTCTTTGATGCTTCTCCTGCAACCAGCTGTCCGACTCTGGTAATCTTGAAAGCTGTTTTCTTGATTATCTCGCACAGTTTTTCAAAATCTTTCCCCCGTGCTTTCTCAATAGCATGCTTTACAACCCCCGGACCGCTGACACCTACATTAATCACGGCGTCCCCTTCTGTTACACCAAGAAATGCTCCTGCCATAAATGGATTATCATCAGGGGCATTACAGAACACTACCAATTTTGCACAACCGAGGGAATCATTTTCCTTCGTTGCTTCAGCGGTTGCTTTTACAATCTCTCCGCACAGACGTACCGCATCCATATTAATTCCTGTTTTGGTCGATCCAACGTTAATAGAACTGCAGACACGCTCCGTACATGACAAAGCTTCCGGAATTGACTGAATCAACAGCTTATCACCAGCTGTCATCGATTTGGATACCAGTGCAGAATATCCGCCGATAAAATTCACTCCTACTTTCTTTGCGGCCGCATCCAGAGTCTTTGCAATCATTACGTAATCCGCAGAAGTCTTACATGCAGCCCCTCCGACCAAAGAGATCGGCGTAATGGAAATCCGCTTATTTACTATTGGAATACCGAACTCCTGCTCAATCGCTGCACCAGTCGAAACCAGGTCTTTTGCAACTGTCGTAATCTTATTGTATATCTTCTCATTCAATTTCTCTATATCAGAATCAACACAGTCCAACAGACTGATACCTAAAGTAATCGTTCTGACATCCAAGTTCTCCTGCTCAATCATCTGATTTGTCTCATATACTTCGTACCTATTAATCATATCTTAAAAACCGGCCTTTCTGTCTTTTTCGCCCCGAAACCTGTCATAAAACAAATTCCTTTGGACACATGCAGCCTGCAGAACATATCAGGTCACTCTTACAGTCTGTGCATTTTCTCAAAAATCTCTTCTCTCTGACAATGAATCATCACTCCGACTGTCTTCCCGACTTCTTCTAATTCCTTAGCCATCGTCAAAACTTCATCCTTTGCATTCGTAACATCCACGATTGCCATCATATTAAAATAACCGTCCACGATCGTCTGTGAGATATCAAGGATATTAACATTCCTCTCTGCCAGATAGGTACATACTTTTGCAATAATACCTACCGTATCTTTTCCAACAACTGTTATAATACATTTCTTCATCTTTATAAACCGCCTTTCTGACTTTACAGCATAATCACCTCCGAAACAGTATCTCTCTTTGCTACCATCATCGGAATATCTTCTCCTTTATAAGGGTTATCTCCAAAACTAATCTCAAGCTTCACTGTCTCATATGCAAGTTCCTCATAATTATTTTCTTTGCTCAGATGTCCCAGCACTACATATTGCAGATTATCATGCAGGATATCACAGAGAAGCCTTCCTGATGACTCATTCGACAAATGTCCCCTGTCACCCATCACCCTCTGCTTCAGAGGATAAGGATATGGACCAACTTCAAGCATATGTATATCATGATTTGCTTCCAGCACCACTGCATTCAACCCTTTTAGATTCCTGACAATATAATCATCATATTTACCCAAATCTGTTGCCACGGCAACCGTCTTCTTCGAATTTCCGATTCGGTATCCCGATGGTTCTCTTGCATCATGGGATATGGCAAATGGACAGATCTCCATTCCTCCCAATGAAAATGTCCTGTCCACCTGGATTTCATGCAGAAGCCCCTCCGGCATCTTTCCAAGAGAATTACAACAACGGATACCTTCTATCGTACCTTTCGTTCCATATATGGGAATCTCATATTTCCTGCTGAATACACCAAGCCCCTGTATATGGTCAATATGTTCATGTGTGATTAAGATTCCCTCTAATTCTTCTCCCTTAACCCCTAAGGTCTGTAACCCCTGTTCAACCCTCTTCTTACTGATTCCTGTATCTACCAGAAGATGGGTCTTCTCATCTCCTACATAGATACAATTGCCGCTGCTCCCACTGGCAATGCTGCACAATCTCATATATCGTTTTTCTGCCTTTCTATATTCATTATCTGAATCTCTGTCATTCTGTCACAGTCAACAGACACCTGTATATCTTACAGATCTGCTATAATACTGT
Source organism: uncultured Dorea sp. (assembly GCA_947647815.1). GTDB lineage: Bacteria > Bacillota > Clostridia > Lachnospirales > Lachnospiraceae > Sporofaciens. The sequence continues at coordinate 4,073 of CANSLW010000094.1, forward strand.
CAAGCTGCATCTGAGTCTCCTCAAAAATATTACTGTTATCAATCACCCTGTCACAATGTTTCATGAACATATCCTTCGGAAGCTGTGCAGCGATAATATCGTCCACCTTCTTAGGATCATATCCTCTTGCATAGACCAGACGTTTCTTACGAGTCTGGGCATCCACATGGACATACCATACTTCATCGCACATCTCATCATAATGTGACTCAATCAACAATGCTGATTCTATAATAAATAAATTCGTGTTTTTTCTTTTCTCTTTCGCAATCTTCTTCTCGACCTCTTCCTGTACGGCAGGATGGACAATTGCATTTAACTTGGCGAGCCTTGCACTGTCTGTAAATACAATGCCTGAGAGCTTCTCTCTGTTAAGCTCGCCCTTCTCATCCAGTATCTCCGGCCCAAAACATGCCACGATATCTTCAAAACACTTTGTACCCTTCTTCTGAAGTTTCTTTCCTACTGCATCTGTCTGGCAGATCGTCGCGCCATATCTGTTATTCAAGTACTCCAGTATCTGTGTCTTTCCCGCTCCGACTCCGCCTGTAATTCCTATAATCTTCATGTTCTTACACCTCTACTTCGCTTCGTACCAGTTCTCACCTGTATGCATATCAACTTCCAACGGAACATCCATGGAAGCCGCTCGTTCCATCTCCTCTTTAAGTATCGTCTGAACTTCTTCTAACTCTGGTTTATATGCTTCAATCAGAAGTTCATCATGAACCTGGAGGACAAGCCTTGATCTCATCTTCTTCTCTTTCAGCTTCTGATTCACCCCGATCATGGCAATCTTTATAATATCCGCAGCAGTCCCCTGAATTGGGGCATTCATAGCCACCCTTTCTCCAAAAGAACGCTGCATGAAATTACTGGACTTAAGTTCCGGCACTGGACGACGCCTTCCGAATAATGTAACCACATATCCCATCTCTTTTGCATGCTTCACTGTATCATCGAGGAATATCTTAATACCCGGATAAGTCTTAAAATAATCTTCAATATACTGTGCTGCTTCTTTTCTGGTAATGCTTAAGTCCTGACTTAATCCAAAAGAACTGATTCCATACACAATCCCGAAATTCACAGCTTTAGCGTTACGCCGCTGTTGTTCCGTCACCTCGTCAAATGGAACATGGAATACCTGAGATGCCGTAATCCTGTGGATATCACTCTCTTGCTTATACGCCTCAATCAAGTGGCTGTCTCCGGAACAATGTGCCAGAACCCTCAGTTCAATCTGCGAATAATCCGCATCCACGAACACATATCCATCTTCTGGAATAAATACCTTTCGTATCAGCCTGCCAAGCTCCATACGAACAGGAATGTTCTGCAGATTGGGTTCTGTACTGCTAAGCCTTCCGGTTGCCGTAATTGTCTGGTTGAATTTACTGCGGATCCTTCCGTCTTCGCAAATATAATTGGCAAGTCCATCAGCATAGGTTGATTTTAGTTTAGAATACTGCCTGTATTCTAATATCTTAGCCACGACTGGATAGTCCGGCGCCAGCTTCTCTAAAACATCTGCCGCTGTGGAATAACCCGTCTTAGTCTTCTTACCACCCGGCAGTTTCATATTCTCAAATAAAATTACTCCTAACTGCTTAGGAGAATTGATGTTAAATGTCTCTCCTGCATCCGCATAGATTTCTTTCTCAAGCTCCACAATCTTAGCGCCCAGCTGATCACCATAATACTTCAAAGCCTCTGCTTCTACCTTAACACCGTTCTGCTCCATGTCATACAGTGTGAATACCAGCGGCATCTCAATCTCGGCAAACAGCTTATCCATTCGGCACTCCTTGAGCTTCTCCCAGAGAATCTCAGATGAGGCATACGCCGTATATGCTTCATAGCAGACCTTGACATAAGGTTCCGCTTTCTCTTCTATAATAATGTTAAGCTGCTCTCTTGCAACATCTTCATACGTATAATTATTCTTCAGCGGATTCAGCAGATATGCCGCTACCGTTGCATCAAAACATTTCCCCGAATCCGTAATCTTTAGATGGGATAATGCCTGTTTCAAATTGAACATCACATACCGCCCGGCAGTCTTTGCAATATCTTCAAGTTCTTCAAAAAGGCTCCGTTCTGTAATTCCATTTCCTGTTCGAATACAATAGATATCCTCTTTCGAGAAACACAGGCCAATCCCGGCAATCTCCGCCTGATCTGCAAAAAGCGGAAGAACATCTTCAGTATTTTGATAGATACATGCACCGACGCACGGTGAACCTTTTGCCGCCTCTAATATCTTCTTTGCTTCCGCTTCATCCGTAATCTCTTTAAACGCTGTTTCTGCCTGATTTGCCGGCGCACTTATATCAAATCTGGACAATAAGTTCTTGAACTGAAGACGCTGAAAATACGCATATGCCTCCTCTGTATACAGATTGCCAAGTTTCGCTTCCTCTAATTCGTAAGGAAAATCTGCCGTCACATTAATTGCTGCCAGTTCTTTACTCATGACTGCCAGATCCCAATGCTCCTTCAACGCTTTGGACGCTCTTGGCGGCTTCAATTCGTCTGCATGAGCATGTGCTTCTTCTATAGAATGATACTCTGCAATAATCTTAGTTGCCGTCTTCTCGCCAATACTCGGAACACCCGGAATATTATCCGATGTATCCCCCATCAGTGCTTTCAAATCTATGAACTCCTTCGGAGTCACCTGATACCGTTCTTTCACATCCCCGGCGTAATAGTCCTCTACCTCAGTCTTCCCCTGCTTTGTCTTCGGAATCCTAATCTTTACATGTTCCGTTGCAAGCTGGAGCAGATCCCTGTCACCAGATATGATTGACACTTCCATTCCCTGTTCTTCACATCTCTTTGACAGAGTGCCAAGAAGATCATCCGCCTCGAGCCCTGCCTGCTCAATTGTCTTAACTCCCATAGCAGCAAGGACTTCTTTGATAACCGGAACTTGTTGGCGCAGTTCCTCTGCCATTGGTTTTCTGGTTCCCTTATATTCCGCATACATCTCATGACGAAATGTCGGCGCATGAACGTCAAAAGCCACCGTCAAATATTCCGGCTTCTCTTCTTCTAGTATTTTAAACATGATTGTCAGAAAACCATAGATTGCATTTGTATGAAGGCCTTCCGAATTCGTCAGATCCGGCAAACCGAAAAAGGCACGGTTCAAAATACTATGTCCGTCTATCAATACTATCTTATTACCCATATCAGACTCTCCAACTTATTTTCATACAATTTTTTCAACTTTACTATTATATCACCTTATAAGAAGGAATGCTACGTAGAAATCAATAAAATTAAGCACAAATATATTTCTTTAAAACAAAAAAACCCGAAGCCTTCACCTTTAAAAGCTTTGGGTTTTAATTCAATGCGGATGGTGGGACTTGAACCCACACGAGGTCGCCCCCGCAAGATTTTGAGTCTTGTGCGTCTGCCATTCCGCCACATCCGCATCTAGTTGTCAACACATCCTGTCCACTGACAACATATTAGATTATAACCGTAAAACGTCTTACTGTCAATCCCTTTATCTAAAATATTTGAAAATCTTCATTCACATCGAATTGTACAGGGAACTATTTTAACACTTCAGACAAAGTTTCAAATAAAATATCAATATCTATTGGCTTTGCCAAATGTCCATTCATTCCTGCTTCCAATGCTTTTCTTCGATCCTCCTCAAATGCATTGGCAGTCATCGCAAGTATCGGAAGCTTGTGTATCCACTCAACCGACATCGCTCTAATCGCCCTTGCCGCCTCATAACCATCCATAACAGGCATCTGGATATCCATCAGAATCAAATCATAATCATCCTCTTCGGCAGATGACATCCTATCCACAGCAATCTTACCGTCATCTGCAGTATCAACAATAAAACCAGCCTCCTCAAGAATATCTACGGCAATTTCCTGATTCAACTCGTTATCCTCCACCAGTAGAACTCGCTTTCCACACATTCCTTCCTTGGTTACTACAGCAGACCTCTTTTTCTCTTCGATTTCTTTCTCCATAATCTTAAGCGGCAATTCTATGGTAAATAAAGTCCCTTTTCCCTGCTCACTTTCTACCTGTATCGTCCCGCCCATCATCTCGATGATATTTTTCGTAATCGGCATCCCCAGGCCAGTACCTTCCACCTTACTGACTGTAGAGGTCCGCTCCCGCTCAAAAGGCTCAAACACATGCGGCAGGAATTCCTTACTCATGCCAATGCCTGTATCTCTAATGGAAATCTCATAGTTACCCCATTTTTCTGCAGTCTGTGTTTTTTCAAACAACTTTACATAGATCCTTCCGCCTGCCGGAGTGAATTTGACAGCATTCCCTCCCAGGTTCAAGAGTACTCTGTGAAGCCTTGCCTCGTCTGCATATACGTTTTCATGAACTACCTCTGTTGTATCAACATCAATCTCCAGGCCTTTGCCCCGTGCCTGGCCTTGTATCATACTTAGGAAATCATCAAAAACAGCCGGAAGATTCACTTCCTGCTCCTCAATATGCATCTTCCCACTCTCAATCCGGCTCATATCAAGCACTTCATTGATGATGGATAACAGATGGTTACTAGAAGCAGTAATCTTGGAGATACAATCCTGTACCCGCTCCCTGTCGTCAATGTGCGCCGATGCAATGGCGGAGAAACCTACAATTGCATTCATAGGCGTCCTGATATCATGAGACATGTTATTCAAAAATGCGGACTTACTGGCATTCGCTTTATTTGCAGCTTCGTAAGCCTTCTCGAGCGCCTCCTTTGCCTCCAGCTCCTTTTCTCGTTCTGCGCTGATATTCTCCACGACAAACTCAACCTGGACAGGGATACCCTCTTCATCCCTCTTCACTATTATAAAGCTTGCGCGGCACCACCCTTTCCGGATGCTGAGATACTCTAACGAAATATTCTGCTGGTCATTAAGCCTGTCCGCCAACGTATCCATATCAACGAACTTTTGAAATTCTTCTTTGTAGTTATCATCTATCAATGTATCTGTAAACTGCCTGAAAGCATTGCGGGCATCTCCCTTCACTCCCAACGCAGCTGTAATATAATCCAGGCCGGCAATCTCCCTGAATTCCCCTGTCTCAAGATTTATGTAATAATTAAACATATATATCTTGCTCAAAGCATCGATAATACTTGCAAGCATCCTGCGATTACTGTGATACTCTGCCTCCTGCATCTTCAGCTCGGAAATATTCTGTACCACACCATAGGACTGCTTTGGTCTTCCCTGTTCATCATAGGAGAGCGTCGTAAGGGTAACTGTACACCAGTTCTGTCTGTCAATGCTGCTGAAAGACGCCTGCGCTGTCCTCTCTCCTGCATCAATCCTCCGATACATCTCGTAGAAATCCGTCCGGGTAGAAGGATGGACAAAATCCTCTGCAAAACTCACCGGCATATCTGGATACACCCTTTTACATCTATACATCCTTGCCGTTCTCTCACCCATTGTAATCAGTTTTTCCTGCGGATAATACCAAAAAGTGCAAATGTCCGTGTTCTCAATCGCTGCCAGAAGTCCTTCCTGCTCCTGTATCCTGCTTACCTCTGCCTTTTCCATATGTTTTATGCCTCCAATTTCAAGCTTCCACATTCTACTAATTACTATACCAAAAAATGAAAGGACAGACAATGGGATTCTTGAAAAAACAAGTCCGACATGTCTTTACTTTATTCGTTTTTATGCTGATACAAAACAATAAAAAGCGTCACTTTCGCGCCTTTTATCCCTGCATTCCCAACCGCCAGATATCCTCCTTGTTCTCTTGCAAATCTTTCTGCCGTGCAGAGTCCTATTCCATAATGATTCTTACTGTTCCTGCTTTTATCCCCCTGATAAAATTGCTCTGTTGCATACTTCAATCCTTCTTTGGTAAATCCCGGTCCTTCATCTGTAACCACAACCGCCAGATAGTTTCTTCCCTGCTCTTTTACAATCTCTGCCTGCACCTCAATCTTCCCGCCCTGTGGGCTATAATCCACTGCATTACTTAAGATATTGTCAAATGCCCTCAGTATCTGACTTTCATTACAAAAAATCTGATACAATTCCTCTCTGTACAAATCATTTTCCCGAAAATATATCTGACAATGACTGACAACCGCCAGAATTCTGCATCTTTCTTTCAGATTGTCAACAAATTCATCAATAAATATACCGTTTTTTCGAATATCATTTTTCTGGATACTATCCATCAATATCTCATTCAACATCTGTAGATACTCTTCAATTGTAGACACACTAATCAATACATCTTGATTATAATCTTTTTCTTCTTCTCCCAATTCCCCTTCCGCCAGAAGCTCTGCATTCCCTCTGATAATCGTAAGCGGCGTCTTGATATCATGAGCGAGCGCCGCTATCTGTTCTTCCTTGCTTTTTTCCAGATTCCATTGCTGATAGAGAGAATCTTTCAATGCTTCTTTCATCTGATACAGAGACATTAAGACTTCATCTACTTCCTTTAATTCTGAATGTTCTTCTCCAAATTCCAAATCTTGATTTCGGATTTTTGTCGTCATTTCATTCAAAATATTAAGCCTTTTTCTCATGTATTTTCCAAAATGCCTTGAAACCAGAATCGTATGCACAAGGAACAGTACTACAAAAGAAAAAACAGCAAGCATATCTGGTCCTGGCAAAAACTTTCCAAGCAGTTGATTACGAAATCGTGTCGCAATTTCATATTCTACGATGCAGATTTCCTCCTCTTCGCGCACAAAAAATCGATAATATTCCCTTCCACTTGCATAGATATGGTTCATCTCATAATGTTCCCATGCTTCTTTCTTCTCCTCGGAAGAAAATGTGCCATACTTCCAGGTTCCGTCATCTGCATATACTCCGTATGCACATCCATCTGGCAGCAGTTCTTCCGTAATCTCCGGCGCATTTTGAATCTCATCGGCTGCCGCATTCAGCTGAACCTCCATATGATTTGCCGGAAGGACTTCTCCGGTCACATCACATATAAAATAAACGGCTCCTATAATGAACAGCCAGAATAGTGCGCCGGCCGTATAGATGCAGACATATCGAGCGAAGAGTGCTGTAATCGTCCTTTTTTTACTTCCACCGGTATCCGATTCCCCATACTGTCTCAATTGGTTCAACCCCTGCTTTCTGGCATTTTGCCCGTATATTTTTGACATGTTCCGTGATTACGGCATTATCACTTTCCTTCTCATAGCCAAATACATGTTCATAGATTCTGTCTTTTGAAAATACCTGTCCATGATTCATTGCAAGATACTCACAAATAGCGTATTCACTCTTGGTAAATGTTATTTCTGCTCCCTGATATTCCACCCTTTTTTCTTTTAAATAAAATTGAACGCCGTCCACCGATATCACATGCTTCTTCTCTCTCTTCTCTCTTCTAAGATGTGCGGCCACCCTCGCCCGCAGTTCACCAATCCCAAAAGGTTTTGTAATATAATCGTCTCCACCGATTCCAAGTCCTCTCATAATATCCGCTTCTTTTGTCTTCGCCGTAAGAAACAGAATCGGACAGTCGACAAATTCTCTGATTTCCTCGCATAAAGTAAATCCGTCTATCCCAGGCATCATAACATCCAGAAGAATCAGCTGATATGCCTCAAGCCTCTGTTCCTTAAGCTCAAGAGGATTGCGAATTGTTGTCACATCATAACCTTCTTTTGTCAGAGCATTCCGTATTAATCGAAGAATCCGTTCTTCATCATCTACTGCCAATATCTTAATCATACTTTTTTGCACTTCTCCTCACAACGCTATTCTTGACACTGTCTTCCTTCGTAAAAGCAAAACCACCTAAAAATTATATACCATAATACTACGGAAATAATAAATCCAATTTCTATGTTTTTTATTACATACTCTGTAGGTGTTCTGCCGTTCCCATGCCAATATGTTAACAGAAAACTACTCCATCTGCCACTGAATGAGCAGGGGAATAACTGCCACCGTCCATCGCCAAGTCCCGTCAGGAACAATGCGGCAATCAATAATTCCGCCGTTCCCACGCATAGAGAGATACTTTTTGAAAAGGCAAGGTTCAGAAAAAGATGAATCAGATACAGATTCACACATCCAAACCACATTGTAACAGCCAGAATCATATATTCTGCTCCGTCAAACACCATTCTTCCTGTCATCATCCAATACCCCGCGGCAAATCCCATGACTGCCAGGACAATGGATGCAAACCCCATCCCGGATAATACAATCCACTTAGCGAGCAGAGAATTGCTCTTATAGACTGTCACTCCGAGGAATGTCTGAAATCGCCCATTCTCCTCTATCTCTATCGACATAGCACAGATTACACTGATGATCAACGGCAGCGCAACAGAGAGTGTCTGGATATAACCTGACACTTTTCCATCGTCACTCCACGCCGCAATACTATAATACGCAAGAAAAACGCAAATTCCAAGTACTGGTATGCCTGCATGCATCCACAGAAGCAGTGTGTGGCGCATTTTCCACAACTCACTTTTCATATTCCTGTATAATTCTTTTATCATTTTCTTACCTTTCCTATTTCTGAGGTAGTGTCAAATTACTACCTTGTTTTATTGTTCTAAACCTTGATTTTATGGGA
>CANSLW010000095.1 GCA_947647815.1 uncultured Dorea sp.
ATACATTGGACATGATAGCAGAGTAAGTCATGACTTTTCCGGAATTTTTCGCCAGGAATGCAACAATCTTGTATTCGACCTGAGTCAGATGAATCTCTTCACCGTTCAGTGTGATCATCCGTTTATCAAAGTCCAGAAAAAGGCCTTTGCAACGGTATGGCCTGATATAGAGTGCTGAATTAGAGTCCATCCGGTTGCTGTGACGCAGGGAAGCGCGGATTCTTGCCAACAGTTCGGGAGTTCCGAAGGGTTTGGTGATATAATCGTCCGCGCCAAGATCTAGTGCCATCACTTTGTCGTGTTCTCCTGTGCGGGCAGAGATTACGATAATGGGACAGCTGGTCCATTTGCGTACGGACGTAATAACATCATTTCCATCTATGTCGGGTAATCCGAGATCCAGAAGGATGATATCCGGGCACTGGGAGCTTATAAGAGACAGACCGGAATTACCGGAATCTGCAGAGATTACACGGTAACCATTAGATTTTAATGCTTTTGACATGAAATCGGAGATATTTTTCTCATCCTCTATAATTAATATGGTATAGCTTGGAGTTGTCATACTTTTGTTTCCTTTGTGTTTGGTAAATTATATATATTTTACACTATAGGGAGAGAAAATGCAAATTCAGCGCCATTCTCATGATTTCGTGCGGTAATTGTTCCACCGTGTGCCTGTATAATGGTTCGGCAGATAGAAAGCCCGATTCCCATTCCGCGTCGGGTGTCTGAGGATGATGAACTGGCGTATTGTCCGCTGAAGATATCCGGCAGAGCGGATTCTGGGATTCCTTTTCCATAATCAATCACATGGAATGTGACTACTGATCTGTCGTTCGTTATAATCAGCTCCACCGGTCGGGTAGTTTTTGAGTGAACGATGGCATTTTCTAACAGGTTAATCAGTACTTGTTCGATTAGCAATGGGTCCATGGGGATCATCAGTATCTCATCAGGAGCAGATACGCTGACAGAAGCGTCTGGCAGCCGCTTTTCCAACCGGTCGATTGCTTCAGAGACAACTTCTTCTACGATTTCCATCTCTTTAGAAACCTTATGTCCATCGCCTTGAATTCTTGTGACTGACAACAGATTTTCTACCATGTTAAGAAGCCAGTTAGAATCTTCATTGATAGTGGTAATCAGTTTAAGTTTTTCATTAGAATCCAGTTCAGTGTAGTTCTCGATATAAGAAGCTGAAGAACCAATAATGCTGGTCAGGGGTGTGCGCAGGTCATGTGAGATTGCACGAAGAAGATTCGCGCGTATCCGCTCTTTCTCTGCTTCGTTAAGTTTACGTTCCCTTTCTGCGAGTATTTCTTCTTGTTTCATTAGTTTGGTGGTCATGGCGCTGGTCGTAATGGTGATAACCAGCATGCAGACAAATGTAATCGGATACCCAGTCATCGTAAAATTAATCTCAAAAAACGGATAGGTAAAGCATCCGTTAATAAAGATAACACAGAACAAGGAGGAGAAGATGCCATACAAGTATCCGGTGGTTCCCCGGGCAATCAGGATGAGGGCAAGAATATAAATAAACGCAATGTTAGTAGTATTATTCTTTACAAAATGAAAGAATACGAATGCCAGTCCGGTTGCGGACAGAAGTATGGCAAATGTGTAAAAAATATTGTATCGTATGGTTTTCATCTCCGGCTCCTTTTTATAAATTCTTACATATCAGTATAGCATCAAACGAAGCAAGAAGAAATAAATTCTGATATTTTAATGCTTTTAAGACCGTGTAGTTTGTAGTATAATTCTATATTATGCGGAATGGAGGACTTACAGATGAAACTTTTAGAAGAACGTATCCGAAAAGACGGTGTTGTGAAAGGCAATGATGTACTTAAGGTGGACAAGTTTTTGAATCATCAGATGGATGTGGAGTTGTTCACAGAGATAGGCAAAGAATTCCAACGGCTGTTTGCAGGTGAGAAGATTACTAAGATTCTGACAATTGAGGCATCTGGAATCGGAATTGCCTGTGTGGCGGCCCAGTGCTTTGGAGTTCCAGTATTATTTGCCAAGAAGAACCAGACGAAAAATATCGCGGGAGACGTCTATACCTCTAAGGTGGAGTCGTTCACACATGGAAGAGTCTATGATATCATTGTCGCCAAAGAGTTCCTGAAACCAGAAGACCATGTACTGTTGATTGATGATTTCCTGGCAAATGGCGCGGCGCTTATGGGACTGATTACTCTGGTCAGAGAAGCGGGCGCGACGCTTGTAGGCGCAGGTATCTGTGTTGAGAAGGCATTCCAGCCGGGAGGCCAGAGAATCCGTGAGATGGGCGTAAGGGTTGAGTCCCTGGCAAAGGTTAAGAGTATGAGCGAAGAGGACGGGATAGAATTCTGCGATTAATCTGGAGTCATCGGCATATATTAGTAATAAATATATACGCCTGGAGCTATGTCTATGAAAACAGATCTGATAAAAAGATGGAGGAATCGTGGAATATGTATGCTCGCCCTGGCACTTGCCCTGGCGGGTTCTTATAAGTATCTTTCAGGTTATACGACGGTGTCTGGCAATGTCAATGGTAAAGAGATGCCTGTCTGTTCTGTTGACACAAAAGAGAAGAAGGTGGCTTTAACTTTTGAAGCTGCGTGGGGAAATGAGGATGTTGCAGGGACTCTTAAGATCCTGAAGGAATATGGGGTCCGTGCGACATTTTTTCTGACGGGAGAGTGGGCGGCAGAATATCCGGAAGATGTAAAGGCGATACAGGAGGCAGGCCATGATATTGGAAATCACAGCGAGAGCCACAGGAGTATGGTGAGTCTGGGAGAGGAAGAACAGAAAGCAGAGATTATGAAGCCTCATAAGAAGGTAGAAGCATTGACAGGGGTTGAGATGCAGCTGTTCCGGCTGCCCTATGGTAATTATGATGATTCTGTGATACGGAATATAGAGGCTTGCGGATACTATCCCATCCAGTGGTCGATTGATAGTTTCGATTGGAAAGATTATGGAGCGGACAGTATTATAGAAGTTGTTCTTAATCATGAAAAGCTGGAAAATGGAGCGATTATTCTTCTGCATAGCGGAACGAAGTATACTATGGAGGCGCTGGGGACATTGATTGAAGGCATTCAGAAGAAAGGGTATCAGATTGTTCCTGTGTCGGAATTGATCTACAAGGAAGATTATCATATGGATATCATGGGAAGACAGATAAAGGACTAAGTTTTGTTTCAGGGAAGGAAGGTGGTATGGATGGACAGCAGAGTATCCGTAGTCAGTATCATAATCAAGGATGAAGAGGCAGCAGGAGAAGTCAATGAACTGCTCCATGAGTTCCGGCAATATGTAGTCGGCCGGATGGGAATCCCATACAGGGAGAAGAATGTTTCGATTATCAGTGTGGTGTTGGACGCCCCCGGAGATGTCACCAGTTCCCTGTCAGGGAAACTGGGTATGCTAAATGGGGTCAGCGCAAAGACTCTTACTGCGAAGATGTAAGACTAATGTACTGACTGAATATGATATGGCCAGTACATTAGCGTATTAGAATCGGTTGATTCCGTTCTGCAGCTCTTCTGCCCACTTCTGCAGGTTATAGGTCCTTCCGCCGAAGAGTTTTAAGAGAGCGCCGGTGGGATTGTTCTCATTGGCGAATGCATTTGCTTCATCTGTATCTACATGCATGGCAAGAGCAAAGTTTGGATTAACGCGAACCACCACATCGGCAAATATCAGAGAACGTTCAAAACTTTCCATGATAACGAAGACTTCGTCATTGTCTTTGACGTTCAACTGGATTGCCTGCACCGGAGTCATATGGATGTGCCGTTTGGCAACGATAACGCCGTGGTCCAGTTCGATGCTTCCGTTAGGACCTTCCAATATACATCCGGGTGTATCTTTTGTGTCACCGGATTGACGGATAATGCCCGGGATTCCGAGCTTACGGGAATCCGTCATGGAGATTTCCACCTGAGTTTCATTACGGAAAGGGCCAAGTACGGCAACATTTTCAAAAGAACTCTTAGGACCGCGGACAGCAAGCCGCTCTTTACAGACATACTGGCCCGGCTGGCTTAATTCAGCCTTAAAAGTCAGTTCTTTCCCTTCTCCAAATAAAATATCAAAATCTTCACGGCACAGATGAATGTGACGTGCGCTTGTTTCGATTGGAATTGCAAGTCCCATAATCATATCACCTCATTCATAGAGTGTTAGTAGTTATTCGTTACAGCAATGCGGTATAATCTGACGTTTGCTACGGAATTATTCTATCAGAGATAAAATCTTTTTACAATGTTTTCTTTTTTAAAACAGGCTTTCTTTTTAGCAGGAAATAGCATATAATAAAAGCCATAGAACATTTTAAGCTATTTTCAGGACGAACGAGGAGGATATCACATGACTGTAAGGGAAATTTGGGAAGCTGTTAAAGATTTTTTTAAGCGAGACTGGACACCGGAAGAGAAGATACTGATTATTCTTTGCTGTGTATTGATCGGGGTGATTAAGGGATTCTTGCTGGCGCCAATTAAAAGAGGGATTATCTGTGGAAGCAATAATGGTAATTCCTATGTGACGAATGACTGGCTGGAAGATGAAGAATAGAGGAAGTTACTTTTCACACCCGAGCCACGCACTGGCTGCGTGGCTGTGGGAGAACATGATTCAACAGGCTGTTTGGGCATTTTGTCGTGTTGACAAAATGCCTGTTTTTATTTTATAATCTATTAATGTAAGACAATGGCGTTTTCATCAAGGCATGAGAACGCCCATTTTTATATGCCATCGCATGCAAAATGGCTGCCGGTGGCAAGCATTGTGTATTAATGTACCGGCACGTTGTTGACTTGGGCTTAGGAGGGAAATGTAATGTATAATTACACTAAAAAAGACATCTTGAAGATGGTGGAAGAAGAGACAGATGGTTTTGAGTGTGATGGTGAGATAATAACAAAGGAGAGATATAGATGAAATTTACGAAGATGCAGGGACTGGGGAATGACTATGTGTATGTGAATTGTTTTCAGGAGAAGGTGGATAATCCGTCGGAAGTTGCTAAAGTTGTAAGCGACAGACATTTTGGAATCGGATCGGACGGACTGATTCTGATTTGTCCGTCAAAGAAGGCTGATTTTGAGATGAAGATGTACAATGCAGATGGTTCCCGGGGCGAGATGTGCGGTAATGGAATACGCTGTGTGGCAAAGTACGTCTATGATTATGGTCTTACAGATAAGACGGGTATAACTGTTGAGACACTTGGAGGAATCAAGCATCTGGATCTTACGGTAGAGGACGGAAAAGTTGTACTTGTAAGGGTCGATATGGGGCAGCCAAAGCTAAGGGCTGAGGAGATTCCTATTATCTGCGAGACGGCAGAGCAGCAGGTGGTTGATGAACCAATTGTGGTAGATGGAATGGAATACCAGATGACGGGCATATCCATGGGAAATCCTCATGCGGTAGTCTATCTTGAAGATGTAGAGGGACTGGATATTGAGAAGATTGGGTCTAAGTTTGAGAATCATGAGAGGTTTCCGAAGAGAATTAACACGGAATTTGTTCAGGTAATCGACCGCGAGACGATAAAGATGCGCGTATGGGAACGGGGATCCGGTGAGACGCTTGCCTGCGGAACCGGCGCCTGCGCGGCGGCAGTTGCAAGCATCCTGAACGGACTGGCAGAACGAAAGGTTACGGTAAAATTATCAGGAGGCGACCTTTTGATAGAATGGGATCAGGAAAATGGAAATGTCTACATGACAGGACCGGCAGCAGTCGTGTTCGATGGAGAGATAGAATTATAAATTTAACCAGGAGGAGATACAAGGATGTTTAAAGTTAATGAAGATTATTTGAAATTACCGGGAAGTTATCTTTTTTCCACAATTGGAAAGAAAGTTGCGGCATTTCAGGAGGCGAATCCTGATAAGAGTATTATCCGACTTGGAATCGGAGACGTGACACAGCCATTAGCTCCGGCTATTATAGGAGCGCTGCACGATGCGGTAGACGAGATGGCACATGCTGAGACATTCCATGGCTATGCCCCGGATCTTGGTTATGAGTTCTTAAGAAGCGCCATGGCAAAGAACGACTATCAGGATAAAGGATGTGATATCCAGGCGGACGAGATATTTATCTCAGACGGTGCAAAGTGTGACTCCGGCAATATTCAGGAGATCTTTGCGAAGGATAATAAGATTGCCGTGTGCGACCCGGTGTATCCGGTGTATGTGGACACTAATGTAATGGCGGGGCGCACAGGAACCTATGATTCTAAGAAAGAGACGTGGAGCGACGTCATCTATATGCCGTGTACAAAAGAGACCGGATTTGCGCCAGAACTTCCGACGGAGACGCCGGATATCATCTATCTGTGTTTCCCGAACAATCCGACGGGATCGACTATTACCAGATCACAGCTTCAGGAATGGGTAGACTATGCGAATAAAGTCGGAGCGGTTATTATCTATGATGCGGCTTACGAAGCATATATAACCGAGGAAGACGTACCTCATACCATCTATGAGTGCGAGGGAGCAAGAACCTGTGCGATTGAGTTAAGGAGCTTCTCCAAGAATGCGGGATTTACAGGCGTCAGGCTTGGGGCGTCCGTCATACCAAAGGATGTAAGATGCGGGGACGTCATGCTGCATTCATTGTGGGCAAGAAGACATGGAACGAAGTATAACGGAGCGCCGTATATCGTCCAGAAGGCGGGAGAAGCAGTATATTCAGAAGCTGGGAAAGAGCAGCTTAAAGGTCAGATTGCATATTACATGAAGAATGCAAAGGTAATCTATGAAGGGCTGAAAAGCGCTGGTTATCATGTGTCCGGAGGTGTAAATGCGCCGTATATATGGCTTGAGACGCCGGATCGTATGACTTCCTGGGAATTTTTTGATTATCTGCTCAAGGAGGCTAATGTGGTAGGAACCCCAGGCTCAGGCTTCGGACCAAGCGGAGAGGGATATTTCCGTCTGACTGCATTCGGCTCTTATGAGAATACGGTGGCGGCAATTGAGAGGATTAAAGCTCTCTGATTGGCTATAGCATACGGAGGAAGTTTTTATGAATCTGAACAGTGAGATTCCCAGAGAATTTTACAGGCTTTTTGCAAGTAAATATATGGACTATTATCAGCAGTTTCTCATGGCAATTTACGAAGAGTCTATGCGGTCTTATTCACTGCTCGGCTTGACGGAAGACGAATGCAGAGCAATCATGAACGAGCGGATTGCAGAGGAGACATTTGCCTGGAGTGAAGAGCAGTTTGACGAAGAAGGGGAACTGCTGACCAGAGTTAATATGGCGTCTATCTGTCTGAGACAATTAGAAAACTGGGGTTGGCTTAAGAGAGATTATGATGAATCCTTAAACAGTTATGTGGTATCATTCCCGGAGTACAGCCAGGTGTTTGTGGAGATGTTTCAGCGTCTGTACAGTGAAGATGACACAAGAGAACGGGAGAGCGTGCTTGCCATTTACAGCTATCTCTATACTTACAGTTCAGACAGAGAGAAGAACAATGAGATTCTAAAGAGCGCGCTGCAGGCATCCAGGGCGCTGCTTAGGATGTTGTCTAATATGCAGGAAGGTATGAGAGGATACTTTGACGAGCTGTCCAGACAGAAAAGTTTTCTTGGAATCCAGGAAGTCCTGGTGAAGGAGCTGAACAACAGTGACAGCAAGAAATATGCGATTCTTACTACGACCGATAGTTTCTACCGTTATAAAGAAGCTGTGAAGGAATTAATAGACCAGAATCTGCGGGAGAATGACGACAGGAGACAGAGTCTGGCGGAGAAGTTGTCAGCACATAAAGCACAGTCTGAACCAGAGTCCGTTCCGGTAGAATATACATTAAGATACCAGAGGATTAAGCGGGCGCTTAGGCAGTGTGAAGAAGCTGCAGATATCATTTATCTGATAGAGCGGGAGTTTGACGGGATAGAACGCAGATATAACAAATTGATTGAGCAGAAGACGGTATTCGCAAACCGGGCGGCAGCGAGAATCCGGTATATTCTTATGGAAGGCGCGATTGAGGAAGATCAGACGGTGAAGCTGGTGAATCTGCTGAATAAGAGCAATAAGCAGGAAGAGATCTTGCAAAAGACAGCGGAGCGGCTGGGATTGACGGAGTGTTTTCGTGTAGTGACGGATCACAGTCTCTATCATCGCCGTGAGAGAGAACGGTCAGAGTTTGATCCGCGGGCTGTTGTGAAGGATGAAGAGCAGTCAGGAGGCTTAGATTCCTTTGTGTTGAAGCCACTCTATACCAGACAGGAGATAGAGGCGTTTCGCAAGAAGAATGAACAAGACGGCAGATTCCAGGTGACCCGTGATACGGTGCAGTCCGTCGAGGATCTGGAAAAGCTGTTCTTCGTGTGGCAGGATGCGGTAGAGATTGCTGACGACGACAAGGAGATCAGGATTGAAGCGGAATTAGAGAGTGAAGAGGGATACCGGTTCTCCGGTCTCACAATTCAGGAGAAGGAGTAGGACGATGGCGGCATATATGGAGGAATTGTCTGTAACAGAAGCAGAGAATCTGAGGAGAACAATCACAAGATTATTCCAGCAGACATGTATCTTACAGATGAAATATGACCCGGTAACACTTTCGCCCAGGGACAACCAGGATTATGAGATGTGTATCCGGCATAAGAACTTTATAGAGGAATACCTGTCGGTGATTGGCTGCGAACTGGTACACGATCCCCAGGAGCATATTTTCAGGCTGGCAGGAGAAGGGGCGAGGACAGAGCGGTTTGGTATGACTACGACGAGGATCATTCTGTTGATAAAGATGATCTATCGGGAGAAGATATTAGGGGAAGGCCTTAAAGCTACGGTGACGACATTAGAAGAGATGCGGGAATACGGTAAGAATACAGGCCTTCTGAATCACAAATTAACGGTTGCGGAATGGAGAGAGGCCCTGTATCTTATGAGTAAGCATCAGATGATTGAACTGCCAGGGGCAGTCAGGGATGTGGAGGATACAACGCCAATCTATCTGTACAGTACCATCAACCTCTATGTCAGTGCGGCGGATATCAACAGTCTGGTTGAAGAATATAGAGAGGAGACAGAAAATGAAACAATCGAAGAAGATCTTTTCCCGGATGCTGATTAACAACTGGGGCGGGATCAGTCATAAGATACTGGAATTTCATGAGTATGTGAATCTCTTCAGCGGTAAGAGCGGTTCCGGTAAATCTACGGTGATGGATGCAATACAGGTGGTTCTCTACGGGAGTGTATCATCGGCATTCCTTAATAAGGCGGCGGACGACACCAAGAATAAGCGAAGTGTGTTAAGCTATCTGCGGGGAGCGCAGAAGGATGGTACATTTAACCGTGAGAATGAGGACTTTTGTTCACAGGTTGTACTGGAAATTGTGGATACAGGAAGCGGAAATATCACTTGTGCAGGCGTGATATTCCAGGTAGGAAAAAATGACACGGAACTGAGGCGGTATTCTTTTTTCAGTCATTCTGGACGTCTGCCAGATCATGGCTATACGATGGAGAACGGCATGCCCTATACAATCGGGCAGTTAAAGAAATTGATTGAAGAACGGAGCAGATCCGATGATAACCGGGGACGGGGAGATGTGAACCGGGTTTATCCATCAAGGGAATCCTATTTGAATACTTTATATGATGTGATATTCGGATATATTGATCCGGGGCGTCTGATGACCATGGAGAAAAGCGCTATTGCACTAAGAATGACCAATGGTACCGGACAGTTTATCAAAGATTACATGTTTCCCAAGAGTAAGGAAGACACGGTGTCTGCTATCAGCAGACAGCTTGGCGCATATCGTGAGATTAAGGAGAGAGTAGACGATCTGGAACAGCGCATCCAGATGTTAGAAGAGGTACGAAAGTCGAATCTCGAACTGATACAGGTAAAAGCAGACAGGATGCATGTGGAGGCGGTTCTGCGGTTGATAGAGATTGAGACTTGTAAGACTCGGATTGAGTCAAGAGAAGAGGACTTAAGAGGAGCAGCGGAAAGGATTGCGGAACTGGAAGAGAATCGCAGCCGATTAGAAGACAGGAAAAGATTTCAGACGAATGAACTGATCGAAGTAAAGACAGAGATTCAGACCAGCGATTATGGTGTGAAGAAGAAGGAACTAGAAGAACTAAGCAGGACGCTCCGTCTTCTGGAAGGAAATTCAAGGCAATGGCAGGAAATCCGGGATGGACTTCGCGTGTGGGAAGAAGATGAGGAAATCAGCAGTTATGTCAGCAATCCTACGTGTCAGTGTCTGGAAGAAGTATTAGGCGGAGAAGTGACAGCAGACTCTGTCGGGAGGTTACAGCGCGGCATCCAGAATACATTGGAAATAATTAGCGAAGAATTGACAGATCTGAATGAAAAGATTCGAGAGACCGCGAAGGAACTGAAAGAGAAGCAGGAGATGGCGGAGGATTTAAAGAATGACCGCAAGCCATACCGCAAAGAATTAAAAAGAGCCAGGGCGCAGCTGCAAAGCGAATTAAGCGATCAGTACGGACGGGTCGTGCATGTGGAGATATTCGCAGACTTATTCGATATCACAGATGAAAAATGGAAGAATGCAATCGAAGGAAGACTGGGACGCATGAAGCACAGCCTTGTTACCGCGCCGCAATATGCAAAGGATGCAGCGAAGATCTTCCGCAGGATGAAGAGGAGAGAGTATGAAGAGATTGACCTTATCAATACGGCGGCAATTAAGAATGAACAGCCAAGAGCGGATGAGGGTACTCTGTTCGAGGCAGTTTCGGCGAGTGAACCATATGTAGAGATGTGTCTGAGAAGATATCTGGGGAGAATCCATAAATGCGAATCTGTAGAGGAATTGAATGCAGTGCGTGACGGTGTGACGCCAGACTGTTATTCATACAGCAATTATATATTCCGGCACCTGAGAGAGGATGATTACAATCGCTATGCCTGTATCGGGACGAAAGTGTCTAAGGCAAAACTCAGAGAACTGGAAGATGAGATTTATGAATTACAGGAGAGCCAGCTCACAGATATACAGATGCGTGACAGCCTGAACCGTGCGCAGAGATTCGAACGGCTGAATCAAAGTGTAGAACAGCTGATTCAGTTGTCGGGCGCGGCAGAAGAACTGGACAACTATCTTAAGAAGCAGGAGCAGCTAAAACAGGAACTAAAAGAACTGGAAGACGGAACACGGATGACACAGCTCAAAAAGCGCCGTACGGAACTAGAACAGATGATTGCAGAGTCTGATACGGCTCTGGAACAAGTGAATAAGGAGCGGATAGGCCGTGCGGGAGACCAGAAGACAATAGAAAAAGAGATTGGAGATTTCCGTGAGAAACTTAATGTACTGCAGACAGGGTTCGTGGCAAATGATACATTGATTGCAGAGGTAAATGAGAACCTGGGCAGGCAGACGGAGACGGCATATCGAAGGAAGCAGAATGAACGGCTGGCGCATCTTGCGAAGCAGGAAGAACTGGAGACAGACCAGCGTGCCATGGCACGCAACCGGTTTAACCGGGAATATCCGGCTTATGGATTTACCGGAATCGAACGGGAGAACGATGTGTATGATAAGGTATTAGATCAATTGAAACAGGATTTCGAGCCACAATATAAAGAAGAATTTGAGAAACAGTATCGGCTGGTCTATCATTCTCTGCGGGAAAATGTAATCGCTACGATACATGGTGAAATCAAGGCTGCATACAGGCACAAGCGGGAGATCAACCAGATGCTGTCGAAGATACGTTTTTCCGATAGTACTTATCAGATAGATATTCTTCCGGCAGATAATGAGAACGGCCAGTTCTATGATATGCTGATGGCGCCGGAACTTGACAGTAAGGTGGTGGATCATGAAGGGATTGACGGCCAGTTGAGTCTCGGTGAAGATGAGTTTTATCAGAAATACGGTCAGCAGATTCAGAAACTTACTGAGAAATTCATGCCGCTTAAGGATGAAGACGGACAGAAAAGCACCCTGCACCGTCAGGAAATGGAACGTTATGCCGATTATCGTAATTATCTGAGTTTTAGTATGTATGAACGGGTAGAGGATGAGCAGGGCAATGTAAAGAAAAATGCTGTGGACGATATGGCGGGAAGAGATTCAGGAGGAGAAGGACAGAATCCCAAATATGTAGCGCTTCTGGCAGGATTCGCCATGCTCTATATGCAGCAGAGCAATCGGGATTCCAGAATCCGCCTGGTTCTTCTGGACGAAGCGTTTTCCAAGATGGATAAAGAGCGGAGCGAGGTATGCCTGCGCTATGCGAGAGAGTTGGAATTGCAGTTGATTGTCTGCGTGCCGGACGAAAGACTACAGTCATTAATCCGTAATGTAGATTGTGTCTACGGATTCCGCAGACATCAGAATCAGATATCTATGATGCATATAGATAAAGGAGATTATCTGAAGATGGTTGAAGGGAAATAGTTATATCCAAAGGGACTGTTTTGAAAATAGACAGTCCCTTAATTAGTAATAGGTATAGAAAAGAAAAAGACCGGAATCCCTTTGTTTTCAAGGATTCCGGTATGCAATAAAAAAATCGGAGTGACGTGATTCGAACACGCGACCTCTACGTCCCGAACGTAGCGCTCTAC
>CANSLW010000096.1 GCA_947647815.1 uncultured Dorea sp.
AAAATCCCTCCAATCTGATAATGATCTACCTATCTTCTAAAAACAACCTTGCATACACGACTTCCTGTTGTCCTGCTTCATCTTCAATCTGTACTTCATATCCTGTAACATTCACACATGCCTTCCAATTCAGGGTAAATGTTTTATTCCCTGCCTTTGCGCCAAGTTCTTCCGGAATATCTCTCTGAGGTTCCGGAATCCGGTTCTCCATGTCATTCACGAATTCTACACGTGATATCTCCGCCAGATTATTATTCTTCTTCATGCCGGTAATCTTTAAAGAGACCTTCTTCACGGCAATCTGGCTTCCCAGGTTGATGATAATCCTGCCGTGCCCGTCATCTGTCACAACCACCTGCTCCGCCTTCAGCAGCGGTTCAACTTCATCTATCGGAATCGTTATAGTATAATCTTCGTTTCCTTCCGTGTAAGTGATATCTACCAAAGCTGTATGAATTGGGTTCTCTTCTCCTGAATCAATCACGATACCGCCTGTCTGAAATCTCTCTCCCTGAGGAATCTCAAAATCTACCGTTACCGGGGTATCCACCGTTATACCGGCGCCGCCTTCCCGTGTCAGCGTCACACTGCCTTCACCTTTAAACAGATTACTAAGTTCTCCCTCTACCTTCACCTGGTCTCCTGCTGCTGTTTTAATTGCAGACGACGGCACGTCGACTTCAACCATGGAAGAAATATCCTGGGTTACCTTATACCCTTGGACGAAATATTCCAGATCCGTAAGGTCAATCCTGCTGTCACGGTTAAGATCTGCCAATTCATGGCCGCCTGCTTCCCCACCCGCATCAATCAGATCGATAAGAAGCCTTTCATCTTCCTCGGAAATAACCTTATCGCCATCTACATCACCAATCAAAAGAACGCCAGGATGCTTTCCTCCTGCCGTATACTCTCCATAACCGCCAAGGAATCCCGTCGCAAAGCTGAGTTTATATGCCCAATCCTCCACCTTAAGCTGCTGTGTATAGTCGGCAAACCCAGGCGCCGAAATTCTTAAGTTATATGTTCCCGCTGACAGTCCGTCAAAAGTAACTCCCTCCTGTACTTTCTTAGCGCTGTCTGCCGGAAGAGTAATCGTCTTCGACTGCTCATTGAGCGTAATCGTAAAAGCCACCGGTTTCTCCCATTCAAGAGTTTGGGCAATATATACGTCCACCTGCCCTTTCACCTCTTTCGAATCCTCCGGTTCTTCCTGAGTGTCCTGCTGCGAATCTTCTTTGCCAATCTCGTCCATGCCTGCATCACCATCGAAAACCGATGAGTTTTCTCCTGCGTCAGGCTGTCCTTCTGTAGTCTGCCGGCCGTCTGTATCTGAACCTTCCACATGTGAACCGCCCGTTTTCTGACCTTCTGATTCTTTTACATACTCAGCGTCCCCGCTCTGGCCCCCCGCCTCCGACAGATTACTGTCATCCTGTGTCAGGTCCGTACCGTTTGGCTCCGTCGCGTAACTGCTCACACACGGTGTAAGTATCAATATTGCTGCCAACAGACATGAAACTATCCGCTTCATACTCCTCTCCTTTCTTACATTTTCCCTTATTAATACAACTTTTACGTTGCTTTCACCAGAATGATTTTCTCTGGCTTATTCTTAAATATATCACAATACTGCCGCTGCCCTCAATATCTATTTTATCTTTTTTCCCGCACTTGTACGAACTGATTATAAGTACTACTACATATTGTAGATATTACTTTATATAGAATCCTCCCACTTTCATATCTTCATCAAACGATATGGTAAACTGTGCCTTCCTCTTCTCATACTTTGCCTTTATCACCACCACTGCAAATTCCTGTTCTGTATCCTTATCCTTATTCCCTGTAACCGCTTCTTTATCGAATCCTTCGAACGCTCCAAGTTCTTCCATAACCGGAAGCATCTGTTCTCTCATCATATCTTTGTCCGCTGCGCTTTTCATCACTGCATTCCATTTCTCATCCACCAGAGTATCGATATCCCCGTCATTGAGAATCTCAATCACTTCTTCCGCCGCTGCTTTCACTTCTGACTCGTCAAATTTGTCTGAGAGCTTCTGATCCCCTGCACATCCTGCCAGTATTCCTGTCAGCATACATATTCCTATGATACATCCTATGCTTTTTGTCTTCATAATTCTGTTCCTCCTCTAACTGTCATTCCATAAACTTGCGTATTCCCTCATCCGTAAAGTGCTTCTTCAACGCCTTCTCTACCGGGAAAATCGTTCCCACAAGAATCACACACTGTATGATGCATAATATTACGCACACCGTATCGACCGTATCTTCCGAACTGTTATAAAACGGAATATGTATCACAGCAGACAGCGGCAGCAGCACCCAGCCGATCTTCCACCATAACCGTCCGCAATATTCCTGCGCAAACTGCCACGTATCTTTGTTCCTCATTGACCGTGCAGTGCGGTATCCTACCACCCAGTTAATGTCTTTAGGACCATATTTCCACATCATTTTCCCCAATCCGATCATTGTGATCGGGATAATCAAATCACAAATAAACACAAACCACCAGAATCCCATAGCTGCTTCCTCCTGACATAATTCCGTCACCAAATTTATTTTCCTCTGGAATCAATCTATTTTTTATATTTGCCAAATGCTTTATCTTCATCCAGATGTACATCCTTAAAAAACACGGCAATCCATGCCACAAATGCAAGAACAGCCATATATTGTGAAATGCAATAGGATAATACAGCGCCTGCTCCCATGATAACCGCCCAGAGCAGAAAAATATTTCTCTGGTCTCTACTCATCTGCTCTTTATCATACAGTTTTCTCTTATCTTTCGGCATCGTGTTAAAACCGCTGATTAAGATTGCAGCTTTTCCCTTAAGAACGGTAAATATGACCGCAAACAATAAAAATAACAAACATGCGCTGCCGCATACAAAAGAATTGATATGATTCATGCTCCCACCTCCCCAGGTATCGTTATATTCACAGTAAATAATTCTTCTTCCATCTCCGTCATGATTCCTCCGCCATATTTCTCCAACGTATGGCGTACATTCTCCAGTCCAATCCCCATATGTCCCTTCCTGCTTTTTCTCTCTTCTCTCCTTTCTCCTGCCCTTTTTTGAAGAACATCTGCGGAAACCGTATTCTGTATCCTTACCACCACAAAGTCATGAAATGTATCCATCCGAATCTGAATCCGCCTTTTTGTCTCCTCTTCTGCTTCCCCTGCTGCCTCCAGCGCATTGTCCAGCAGATTGGCAAATATCGTGGTAATATCCATATCCCGGATATGAGAAAGCCCAATCTCTCCAATCCGGATATCCATCACAATTCCCTGCTCTTTAGCTGCCCTCGCTTTTTCATTCAGGATAATGTTCAGCATCCGGTTATCTGTATAATCAACCAGAGTAAAGGAATCCAGGATCTGGTGTATATCCTTCATATACTCCTTTGCTTTCGATGCATCCTGCGCTTTCAGAGTCTCAATCGCCTGAAGATGGTTTCTCATGTCATGTATCATCTTGCGTGAAGACTGGTACTGCTGCTCTACCCGCTCGTAGTACTGATACTGCATCTCGCTCTGGTTTTTCCTGATCTCAAGTTCCGCCTTAAGCTTCTTATTCTTCGACTGATAAGAAAACAGATACCAGATATACAGGTTCATGACAACCAGAAACAGGATATCCAGAATAATCAGGAAGATTCCGTACATCTGCATATATACATTCCCGATACAGATTAAGGAAAATATAATGAATGCGCTGACAGCTGGCGGCAGAAACAGCCCGGCAAACCGGATTCCTTTCACATCTTCATATTTTCTCCGGTTCAGCAGGATGACCCATACTCCGGTCAGGAGAATCTCTGTTAACTGCCTGATAATCAGCGTCACATTTGCCAGATAGTAATCGAAGATCAGCGTTCCCCATCGGGAGGACATATAACCAAGCACCAGATAGCTGATGAAGATCTGCCCCGCCGCTATCGTTGCCGGAAATAAAAAGTAATAAAACAGATAGATATGACCACGGTTATACAGGCTATAGCCTGCCGCCATCGTCATCACAATCATGAAAACCGGCAGAATCAGATTCAGATAACTGTTGTCTCTGAGCACATAGCTGATTGCTGCAAAACCAGACCAATAGAGAAACAGCATTGCACAGCGGTATACCCTTGTCTCGTTACTTGCAGGAATAAGGTATCTCGTATGGCTTAAAAAATACCATGTACACAGGGTAATGACGATGCTCTCCGTTATTCCAAGGATTTCATTCCACATAGCCGATTCTACCCAGTTCACAACTCTTCCCTCCTTTTTTCGCCGGTATCTAACTGCCGCTGTTTTCCCTGCCCTGTCCTTCCGTTCAATTTATCATTTCCCAAGTATAAAAGCGTTGACGTCATGTCTTCCTACAATGCAACCGTTTTTATAAATATCCCGCCTGATATTTTCCCAATAAACCGCGGAATTCAGAGGACCGCTTCTGTGATAACGGAATCAGGTCTTTATTCATCATCACGATATCATATCCCCGGATTGCCTTTACATGGTACAGATTAACGATAAAACTCTTATGCGGAGAGACGAACCCGCAAGAGGAAAGTCTTTCCAGATATTCGGATATCTTCCCCCGGACCATGTATGTTCCCTCTTTACAGACGAAACGAACCTTCCGGCTCTGGTATTCCAGGTAATAGATGTCCTCAACCGCCAGTTCCTCCATGCCTTCTGTCGTCTGTATCCGAAGAAATATCCCTTTGTCTTCTTCATTGCTGTATAACAGAGCCTCTCTTACCAACCTGGCGATTGCTTCCTTTGAGACCGGTTTTACCAGGAAAGAAAAAGGATGCACGGCAAAAGACCGGCTCATATAATCCTGATAACCTGTGACATAGATAAGCTTGACTCTCCTGTCCGCCTCCCGGATTCTTCTTGCCGCCTCAATTCCATTTATCTGCGGCATATCAATATCAAGGAACAGGATGTCATACTCCTTATAATTCTTAAGTAAATCTACCCCGCTGAAATATTCATCTATTGAGCATGAAATACCCGCTTCTATAATAGCCTCATGTAAAAAATGACACATCTTTCTATCATCATCACATATGGCAATCTGACACGTCTTCATAGATCTCTCCTACTCGAATATGAATTATCGGCTTCGTGAAATATCTTTGCTTATATTATAACCTTTTTCGCAAAATCAACAATATAAGATACCTGTAAGATCGTTTTCAGGACATAACGTACATACTGACAACCTGCCAACGGCAGGTTGTCCGGCTTCTTTACTTTTTTCTCGCATATCTATATCTGTATTTCCTGGCACACAGTTCCTTTCTTCTTCGTTCCATCCTTACATGCATATAATACAGATACATTACTATCGCTGCGCTTCCCAGACAAGACACAGCAACAGCCTGACTGTTAAAAAGTAAATTACTGTTTGTTTTAGATGAAATCTCTGCAGATTCCGGCTCTGCCGTCTTCGATGGAAAATCCATCTGATAGAATCTGACTTTCCTTGCACCATCCGCCTCTATCACATTTACTGCCGAAAGATATACGCCGGGCTCTATCTCACATAAAGATTCCGGCTCATCCGCCGCCACATTCTCAAATCCGAAATCTATCCTAGGGGCTGCTATTAATGCCCTCCGGGATATAGAATATATATGAAGGTAATCACCGATTCCCTGATCCAACGTCAATGGAAAATTCAGAATATAATCCCCTGCCACTGCAAGATCCTGAAAATTAACCCCCATCCCGGTTTCAGCATATCTTCCTAAGTCCTCCACAACGTGAAAATTCTCATCCAGAATCTTAAAACTATATCCATCTTCTCCATTCGTCTGTATTACATATTGATTTGTATCTGCCTTATAAGCAATTCCCAATAGGTTATAATCTTCGCTGATCTTTATAGTTCGTTTATATGCAAGCGTATCTGGATCCATCACATAGAGGCACCCTCTGTTTTCCGGCATACTGCAAGTATATAATGCAACGTAGATCTCATGCGTACACGGATTATATGTCATTCCATTTCCATGCTCCCAACATATGTCCTCTGTTCTTTTGGCAAGTGCATACTTCTCAACCGGGTTCCCATTCTCATCCACATCGTTTTTATAATATGCGGATACGACATCATTCACTGTCGGACTGTCTGATATATTATCAATTGTAATGATATAATCTTCTGTCGCACATATGGACTGTACATTCCCCATAATCTGATCTTCATAACAGAACTTCCATTTCAGATCACTAAAATCTTCCTCTTTTACATCCCCGGCACAGCATATGTTCCCTGCAATTCCCCAAAGACACAGCGCTTCTAGCAAGCTGACAATTATCCTTTTTTTCATAATCGTCCTGTCCTTCCCCTTATCACTCTGCCCCTCCCAATCCATTTACCACCACCTGGGACAAAATGTTATCTGCATGCATTTTATTATATCATAATGTAAAAGTTTCGCCATCTTTTCTTGTATCTATCCGCATATGCTGTTACAATTATTTTCAATATGATTAACATACAATTGAGGTGAAATTATGCATAAAGAATTCTTAATGGGCAACGAAGCCATTGCTATGGGGGCTATCGCCGCCGGTGTCAACCTGGTATCCGGCTATCCCGGGACCCCTTCCTCCGAGGTTCTTGAGACAGCGGCAAAGCATCGAACGGATAATACTTACGTAGAATGGTCGGTAAATGAGAAATCCGCCCTGGAAGTTGCCGCCGGAGCCGCATATACAGGCGCACGCAGCCTGGTAACCATGAAGCAGGTCGGCCTGAACGTTGCTTCTGATCCTTTAATGAGCCTTGCTTATATCGGCGTCAAGGGCGGCATGGTCGTTCTGGCAGCGGACGATCCGGGACCGATCTCTTCCCAGACAGAACAGGATACCCGGCATTATGCCGCATTTTCCAAGCTTCCCTGCTTTGATCCGACTTCCGCACAGGAAGCATATGAGATGATCCAGGAAGCCTTTACATACTCGGAAAGATACAGCACTCCCGTATTCTTCCGCCCCACTACCAGAGTCTGCCACGGCTATGCTTCGGTCACGGTAAAAGATCCTGCTGAATACACGTCGCACCGCCCGGAAGGATTTATAAAAGACAGTACCCGGTGGGTTATCTTCCCAAGGCTCTCCTACCAGAACCACAAAAAGATTGAGGCAAGAAATGTAACGTTGGCAGATGATTTTTCATCTTACAGCCGAAACCAGATTTTCCCGGAAGAGACACACGGCTTGGGATGCCCGGATGGATATACAAAGAGAGATAACATTGCCGCTTCATCAGAACTTCCTAAGAAAAAGAGAGGCATTGCCACAGGCGGCATCAGCTTTACCTATGCGCTGGAAACTCTTAGGCAAACCGGCATGGTACGCCTGCTTAAGGTTGCCACCCCTCACCCTTTCCCTGAAAAACTGGCGCTTACGTTCTTAGAAGGACTGGACGAAGTTCTCTGTATCGAAGAACTGGATCCCGTCATCGAACGGGAACTGACCTATCTGTGCGGAAAATACCATCTTCCTGTAAAGATTCTCGGAAAGCTGACACACCATGTGCCAAATGCCGGCGAAAACACACAGGACAGTGTAAGAGAGAATATCCTGGATTTCCTCGGACTCATACCAGATACAATAGCAGATAAACAAGACACTCCCCCGGTTCTTCCGGTACGTCCTCCGGTTCTTTGTGCCGGATGCCCGCACCGAGCATCCTTCTACGCAGTTAAAACTGCCATGAAAGGGAAGAAAACTATTTTCTGCGGCGATATTGGCTGTTATACCCTTGGGAACGCAATGCCCCTTGATATGGTAGATACCTGTCTGTGTATGGGCGCGGGCCTTGGCATCGCTCAGGGCGTCGGACATATGGAACCGGACACTTCCTGTTTTGCTTTTGTCGGAGATTCTACCTTCTTCGCATCTGCTATTACCGGAGTCATTAACGCCGTATATAATCAGGCTGACATAACCCTGATCATACTGGATAATTCCACCACCGCCATGACCGGCCATCAGCCTCATCCGGGAACCGGACGGACCATGATGGGTGATATAGTAGACAAGATCAACATGGAAGCGGTACTTCGCGGCATCGGCGTTCCTATTGTCGAGACAGCAGACCCCTTAGATCATGAAGCCGCCGTTGCCTGTGTCAGGCGTGTGGCAAAAGAACCGGGCGTCAAAGCTATTATCTTCAAATCGCCCTGTATTGCCATTACAAAACCTTCGGAATATATGACTGTTGATTCTGGAAAATGTATTGGATGTAAAAAGTGCATCCGCGAACTGGGATGTCCGGCACTATTTACTGAGAATGAGCATATATGTATTGATACCTCTCTCTGTACCGGATGTACCTTGTGCAGCCAACTCTGCCCGACAGGTGCGATACATTCTGCTGCATCAAAGGAACATAGCGCCGATAAATCGGACACATCAAAAACATCAAAAGGAGGTGGCAGCCATGAATAAGAATATCGTATTATGCGGAGTCGGCGGCCAGGGAACCGTTCTTGCATCCAAGCTGATTGCTGCTGCCGCAATGAAGAAAGACATTCCTGTCATGAGCGCCGAGACCATCGGCATGGCACAGCGGGGCGGAAGCGTATTCAGCCATATCCGTATGGGCGAAGGACTCTATGCACCCATGATTGCCAGAGGCACTGCCGATGTCATCATCGGCTTTGAGCCAGGTGAGGCTGTCCGCATGCTCCCTTACCTGAAACCAGATGGACAGGTCATCGTAAGCAGGCGTGCCATCATGCCTGTCACTGCAACACTTTCCGGTTCAGCATACAGCGGTGATGAGATGATTGCTTATCTCGAAAAGAATGTCTCGAATCTTCTTACAATTGACACAGAAGAAGCATGCCGAAATATTGGTTCTTCGAAGGTTCTCAATATTCTGCTTCTGGGCGCCGCAGTCTACAGCGGTGCGCTGGGACTTACGGAGGAAGAGATCAGAGACGCAATTATGGAACGGCTTCCTGAGAAGTTTCACGGACTGAATTTCGAGGCGCTTGCCTATGTAAGAGAACGCTTAGCTGATACCCGAGTACAACAGCGCAGGTTTTGTGAATGAATAAGCGCGTTGAATAAAATTTATAAATAATGATAGAAAGGATATACTTTATGCAAATATCAGAATTACAGATCAGTCAGGTAAACCATCAGATTGAGTCACTTATAAAAGCCGGAAGTTTCTACGGCAAAAAGCTGGAAGAGGCAGGCATCCTGGCAATCTCAACTCCGGAAGATTTTGAAAAACTGCCTTTCTCTGAGAAAAATGACCTAAGAGAAGCCTATCCTCTGGGACTTATGACAGCACCTGAAAAAGACATCGTAAGAATTCACTCCTCTTCCGGAACTACCGGGCTTCCGGTCATCATTCCTTATACAGCAAAGGACGTGGACGACTGGGCAATCATGTTCGCCCGCTGCTATGAGATGGCAGGTATCACTAACATGGATCGTATCCAGATTACGCCGGGCTATGGCCTGTGGACCGCAGGCATCGGTTTCCAGGCAGGAGCCGAGAAATTAGGCGCTATGGCTGTCCCTATGGGTCCCGGCAACACAGATAAGCAATTGCAAATGATGATAGACATGAAGAGCACCGTCATCTGTGCAACCTCTTCTTACGCACTGCTTCTTGCAGAAGAGATTGAAAAACGGGGAATCAAAGATCAGATTCATCTGAAGAAAGGCGTCATCGGCTCTGAACGTTGGGGTGAGAAGATGCGCCAGAGAATCCGTACAGAGCTTGGCATCGAACTCTATGATATCTATGGGCTTACAGAGGTCTATGGTCCTGGTATCGGAATCAACTGTAAATATGAGACCGGAATGCATTATTGGGATGATTATCTATACATTGAGATTGTAGACCCGGTTACACTGAAACCTGTACCGGATGGAGAATTAGGAGAGATTGTAATCACAACACTTGTAAAAGAGGGCGCGCCACTGATTCGTTACCGCACCCATGACTTATCCCGCATTATTCCGGGTTCCTGTCCTTGCGGCAGCAGATTCCCGCGTCTGGATATCATTATGGGCAGAACGGACGATATGATGAAGATTAAAGGTGTCAATGTATTTCCAAGCCAGATTGAGGAAATCCTTCGGGAATTCCCGGAAGTATCCAGTGAATACCAGATCCGCATCTCCCATCTGGATGGACGGGATACCATGCGTCTTTATGTGGAAACCAACGGCAGCGTTGATTTCCTTGACCTGGCAAAACGCATTGCAGGTACAGTCAAGAGCAGGATTGGATTCACACCGCTTGTTAAAGTGGTAGAACTGGGACTACTCCCCAGAAGTGAAAAGAAGTCCAAACGTGTGATTGACGAACGGTATGAATAAGTCCTAACGAAAGGCGGCAATGCTATATACATGTTTCTGTATCACATACATGTATCATGGCATTCGCCGCCTGTTTTGTATGTTCCGGCACAATGTACGCCGCCTCACACATCTGTCTTATACTTTCTCTCGAGCCTTCGGATTCCCATTCCGCAATGAATAAACAACCCTATATACGCCGCAAATAACACAAGAAATATAATTGTCATCACCTTCGATGCCGCATATCCTCCGTCAAGCCATAGACCGGACTGTATCATAAGCTGAGGCACAACACAGCATAGAAAAATAGCCAGAAGCGGAAGCATTCTCCTTCTAAATATCCGCTTAACCATCTCAAGCCTTGACTCATTGTCACTGAAGATCTCTGTATCTCCGTTCTCTTCCAAGTCCTTTGCCGATTTTCTGAAGTAACTGAAACCATTTACATCCAGCAGATACTCCCACCCATAATCACGATACATCTGCAGGTATGCCGCTTTCTCCCCCTTTGCCGCCTGGTCAAAGTCCAACCTGTACACCACGTCTTCCGGACTGCATTTGTCAAAGAAGTAAAATCCCGGAATCCAGTACTTCCGAAACATCCATCCCTCCCGATGCTGCTGTCTTAAAAACTCTTCTTCCTCTTCATAATCCGTGATCGTCCAAAATCGAAACATTATTTTATCTGCCATACATCCTTTCTCCTTTCCTATACGAGTATGCATTACGGGGTGTCCGGATGGGTATTCCTTACCGGACGTAGTCCGCCAGCCCGAAGGGCATGCATTATGGGGTACCCGAATGGGTATTCTTATATAAACGCTCAATCCGGCGAAGTTCTATATTAAGGAGCTCCCATCCAAGCTCCGTAATATGATACAGCTTCCGCTTCTCTTCTTCCCTCACAAATCGTATGAGTCCGTCTTTCTCCATCTTAGACAAAGTTCCGTACATAGTCCCGGGGCTTATGTTTACTTCCCCGCCTGTCATCTTCTTTACTTTCTGCCCGATATTATATCCGTGCATCTCGTCCCGCAAGCAGTATAAGATATAAAACCCTGTCTCCGTCATGGGAACATATACTCTCCTGATTCTGTCCTCCATCACACCACATCCTTCTTCCTGTATTCTGTCAGAATCTCTCTATAATACTATATATCATCCCGATAGATTTTGTTTCGATATATCACATTTAGATATATCGTACTTCGTTATATATTTTATATCACATCTCGATATATATGTCAATATATCACTGCCAAAAACTTTGAAGGTTCATATGATACTAAATGCTTGCCTCCGGCGGCCATTTTGTATATGAAGATATAAAAATCCCCGAAGCATTCCGCCTCAGGGTTCTCAACTGATTTATATTTATTTTTCCGCCAGCATAACTCTGCATCTCTTTTTGTAGCATGCAATTCCATATTTTCTAATCTTTTCTATTCCATCATCCAAAAATTCCTCTTCATATCTGGTATGTTCTATCTGTTTTAACGCCTCCCGGCATGCCTCGTCCAGATCCCCTTCATGTGCATACTTTACTTCAATGATAATCCCTATATCGCCGGCATCTGGTTCGATCAATATATCTGCATATCCCTCACCAGTTTCCTGATTAGAAGCAACACTCCAGTGAGCTTTCACACCTAAAATTCCAATTAATATACCATGATAAAAATTCTCCTTCATTTCCTTTCTTACAGCTGTATCACGGATACTGATTGTTTTCCTTAAGTACGCTGTAAAAATCTGTTCAACATCTTCTACGTCCCCATTTATAATGGCTTCACAGAATCTGTTCAAGGTTTCCCCATCATTTCTGACATTCTCTTTGAAAAAATCCATAATCTGTGTCTCAAAGATATCCCGAATTTCCAGGTTGGGAATTGCCAGCTTCATCTTACGACCTTCTGTTCTTCCCCTTTGTGTAAGATATCCGGTTGTAAAGAGCAGACTCCAGATATTATCAATTGTTCGATACATCTCTGGGTAAGTAAGTTCCTGATATATCTCTTTTGTAACCGTTTCCCCCGCCACCAAACGCTCAATTTCCCGTTTCAGCATGCCATCCCCCGATTTTCGGATAAACTGTCCCACCACATCATTACTGCTGGTATTAATCCAGTAATTTTCCGGCTGTACATGTGGTTCTCTGCGAATCCTGTCGCAATGATTCAATACATCCCAG
This sequence comes from uncultured Dorea sp., assembly GCA_947647815.1. Classification (GTDB taxonomy): domain Bacteria; phylum Bacillota; class Clostridia; order Lachnospirales; family Lachnospiraceae; genus Sporofaciens. Next base: position 12,567 of record CANSLW010000096.1, read on the forward strand.
GGACAGTATACCTCCGTATTTCCAAACTGGTAT
>CANSLW010000097.1 GCA_947647815.1 uncultured Dorea sp.
GCTGTTAGTTGGGAGGAGAAAGATGAAGATATGGCCGGATAATGAGCAATTATCTTATAGCGGAAGAATCGACTGGAGCAATCCAAAGGAACCGGTCTTTGTATATCCATGTACCTCGGTGGGCATGAGATTTACCGGAGATGTTTTGAAGGTTCATGTTAAGAACCATGGTGCGTACTGGAACCATTATCTGGGATGCATACTGGACGGCAGACAGTCTGCTTTTCCGCTTCCAGAGGAAGGGGAGGCGTTCTTCGAGATTCCTGTAGAAGGAACGAAGGAGCAGGAACATGAAGTATTGCTTTTTAAGAGACAGGACGCCTGTCATGAATTCTGTTTCTTAGGAGCAGAGCTTGCAGAGGGGGCGAAGCTCCTGGATATGCCAGAGAAACCAAAGCGGAAGATAGAGGTATACGGAGACTCGGTATCAGCAGGTGAAGTATCAGAAGCAGTAGAGTATGCAGGACGAGAAGATCCAAAACATAACGGAGAATATTCGAACAGTTGGTATTCTTATGCATGGATGACGGCCAGAAAACTGGACGCTCAGATTCATGACATCGCCCAGGGCGGCATTGCGCTCCTTGATGGAACCGGATGGTTTCATGCCCCGGATTATATGGGGATGGAGACGGCATGGGATAAGATCCATTATAACCCGGACCTGGGAGAGATGATGAAGTGGGATTTCTCCCGGTATACTCCTCAAGTGGTGATTGCAGCAATCGGACAGAATGACAGCAATCCGCGGGATTATATGAAAGAAGAGCCTTCCGGAGAAGAGGCAGAAAGATGGAAACGGCATTATAAAGCATTTCTCATGCAGATAAGAAGCAGATATCCTCTTGCTCACATTGTCTGTTGTACAACGTTGTTATGCCACGACAGAGCCTGGGATGTGTCAATTGGCCAGGTTGTGCAGGAGATGGGGGATGACGGGATTACACAGTATATCTTTAAGAGGAATGGAGAAGGTACTCCCGGACATCTGCGGATCCCGGAGGCAAAGGAGATGGCTGAAGAACTGGCGGCATATATAGAAAGTCTGTCATTGCCTGGGTTTTGACAACCATTTCCTAAAGTTTAATAAAAGGATGGAAATAACAGATGGAGCAGATGAATATTGCGAGATTAAAAAAATGCATGCGCCGGGCCATACAGGGAGAGGAGCTGACGATTGGTTTCTTCGGCGGTTCCATAACACAGGACTGTGCGGCGACGGTGCATGAGAATTCTTATGCATATCGTGTATTCCAATGGTGGGAAAAGACGTTCCCCAAGGCGGAATGTCATTATGTGAATGGCGGAATCGGCGGAACTACTTCTCATTTCGGAGTATCCAGAGTGATATCGGATATGTTGATGTATCAGCCGGATATGGTGGTGATCGATTTCAGTGTGAATGATGAAGCGGACGAGTTCTTCCAGGAAACCTATGAAGGATTGCTGCGGAGGATACTGGCGTGGGATTCAAGGCCGGCGGTTCTTATTCTGAACAATGTCTTTTATGATACCGGTGAAAATGCGCAGGAATACCACAATGCCATAGGAGATCATTATTGCGTGCCGCATGTGAGTATCAGGGATACCCTGTACCAGAAGATGAGATCAGGCATGTATACAAGAGAAGAACTGACCGGGGACGGACTGCATCCCAATGATAAAGGACACAAGCTGGTAGCAGAAGAGATTATCACATTTTTGGAGCAGGTTCAGGCAGATATGGATGAATCAGAAGGTTCTGAACAGACTCAGATGAATCAGGAAATAAAAACGGAACTTCCGGTTCCAGTGACGGCTAATGCCTATGAACATGCGAAAAGACTTACGATTCATGAGATATCACCCGGACTTTCCGGGTTTCGGCCGGATTCGGATGAGAAATGCGGGCATCTGGACATATTCAAGAACGGCTGGATTGGGAAAAGGGCAGGAGAGAGAATCACTTTTGAAATCACGGCTTCCTGCATCGCCGTTCAATACCGGAAGTCTGTCGTAAAGCCGGCGCTGCGGGCGAAACTGACCTTAGATAATGATACAGAGCATGTATGGATATTAGATGGGAATTTTGAAGAAGACTGGGGGGATTGTCTGTATCTGGAACCAATTCTCCACCATGGGGCAAAATGCAATCATCACATAGATATCGAGATCATGGATGATGGACTAGAAGCAACAGTACCCTTCTATCTGGTATCGTTGATTGTGGCATAGACAGCAAAGTGAACGGCTATGCTTACATGGATATTTGCAAAGCTGATCAATTCATGTATCATATAAGGATGGTAAGATGAATGGGTAATATATTAGGTAAGATGATAAGGGAGGTTATTAGAATGGAAGCAAAGAAGACGTATGAATTTTGGCTGGAGGATTCGTATTTTGACGAAGAGACAAAAGATGAGCTGCGCAGTATTGCCGACGATGCGAACGAGATTGAAGAAAGATTCTACCGTGATCTGGAATTCGGAACAGGCGGCCTTAGGGGAATTATCGGAGCCGGAACGAACCGCATGAATATCTACACGGTGCGTAAGGCAACCCAGGGACTGGCGAATTTTATCATAAAGGAAGACGCAAAGGAAAAGGGAGTGGCGATTGCCTTTGATTCCCGGAATATGTCGCCGGAATTTGCCGAAGAAGCAGCGCTCTGCCTTGCGGCAAATGGAATCAAGGCTTATATCTTTGAATCTTTGCGTCCGACGCCAATGCTGTCTTTTGCTGTAAGAGAGCTTGGCTGTACGGCGGGAATTGTAGTGACGGCAAGCCATAATCCGCCGGAGTATAACGGCTATAAGGTGTACTGGGAAGACGGCGCGCAGATTACGTTTCCGAAGGATAAAGAGATCATAGGAGAAGTCAACGCTATTACGGATTACGGGCAGGTAAAGACTATGCTCAGGCAGGAAGCGAAAGATGCGGGTTTGTATGAGGTGATAGGTTCAAAGATCGATGATAAATATATGGAAAGCCTGAAAAAACTAATCGTTCATCCGGAGGTCATCAGAGAAGAGGCGAAGAATGTGAAGATTGTCTATACACCGCTTCATGGAACCGGAAATATCCCGGTTCGCAGGGTACTTTCTGAACTCGGATTCACACAGGTCCATGTGGTGAAAGAGCAGGAACTTCCGGATGGGAATTTCCCGACGGTTTCTTATCCGAACCCGGAAGATAAGAATGCATTTGCCCTGGCTTTAAAGCTGGCAAAAGAAGTGGATGCGGATATCGTACTGGCGACAGATCCGGATGCAGACCGTCTGGGAGTCTATGCGAAGGACGTAAGGACAGGAGAATATGTAAGTTTCACCGGAAATATGTCGGGTATGCTGATTCTTGAATACATCCTTTCACAGAAAAAGGCGTTGGGGCACTTGCCGGAGAATGGCGCGGTGGTGACTACGATCGTGTCAGGGAAGATGTCTAGAGAGATCGCGAAGGATTACCAGGTGGAATTGATAGAGACTCTGACCGGTTTCAAATATATCGGGGAGCAGATTAAGTTTTTTGAACAGGATCACAGGCATGAGTATTTATTCGGATATGAGGAGAGTTATGGCTGTCTTGTGGGAACACATGCGAGAGATAAGGATGCGGTCGTTGCGGTGATGGCGCTCTGCGAAGTGGCTGCATGGTGCAGGCGTCAGGGCATTACGTTGTGCGGTCAGATGGAGAATCTGTATCAAAAGTATGGTTATTATAAAGAAGGGCTTTCCACAATCACTCTGAAGGGGCAGGAAGGCGTCAGGAAGATCGGTGAGATGATGGAGAGAATCCGCAGTGAAGTACCAGAGCAGATCGGCGGTCTTAAGGTAACACAGTTCAGAGATTACAGGGAAGACGTGTTAATGGATTATGAGACAGGAAAGAAGATTGCTACAGGACTTCCGAAGTCCAATGTGCTGTATTTTGAACTGGAAGGCGGAACATGGTGCTGCATCCGGCCGTCAGGCACGGAGCCGAAGATTAAGTTCTATATCGGCGTAAAGGGTGAAAGTGACGCCGCCGCTGCCAGGAAGCTTGAGGATATGATGGAAGCGGTGAAGGAACTGGCGGCTTAGAAGACTGAGGATGTGGCAGGCGTAGTGAGGTACCTGACGGATTAGTAGAATGAGGATATGACAGAAACTATGGAGGAGCAGGAGGAGAGAATGGGATTTTCAAAGGATTTTGTGTGGGGAGCGGCTACCAGCGCTTATCAGATTGAGGGTGCGGTAAAGGGAGAAGGTAAGGGAGAACATGTGTGGGACGTCTATGTAAAAGAACCAGGACATATCTTCGGAGGACATACCGGAGATATTGCCTGTGACCATTACCACAGGTTCCGTGAAGACGTCGGCATTATGAAGGAAATAGGGTTGAAGGCCTATCGTTTTTCTATTGACTGGTCAAGAGTTCTGCCGGAAGGTTTTGGGCGCGTGAATGAAAAGGGGATCGCCTTTTATGATGCGTTGATTGATGGGCTGCTTGAAAAAGGAATTGAGCCGTATATCACCTTGTTCCATTGGGAGCTTCCTTATGAGATCTATAAGCGGGGCGGCTGGATGAACCCTCAGATTGTAGAGTGGTTTGGGGAATATGCCAGGTTAATTGCAGAGAGATTCAGCGACAGGGTGAGTCATTTCTTTACATTGAATGAGCCTCAGTGTTTTGTCGGCCTGGGGTTTCTGACAGGGGAACACGCTCCGGGCTTAAGATCGCCCCTTAGAGATACCTTCGAGATGACGCATCATGCGCTGAAGGCTCACGGGAGGGCCGTGCAGATGCTACGCCAGTATGGGAAACAGGAGCTTTCGATCGGTTATGCGCCTACCTGCGGCATGTGTTATCCTGAGACGGACAAACCGGAGGATATCGAAGCGGCAAGACAGATGCTGTTTTCCCTGAATCCGGATGATCATAACTGGACATGGAATGTCTCCTGGTGGTCTGATCCAGTGATATTCGGGCGGTATCCCGAGGAAGGACTTAAGCGGTACGAGGCATATCTTCCGAAGATTACGGAGGATGATATGAAGCTGATCTCAGAGCCGATAGATATCTATGGGCAGAATATTTATAACGGAAGATGTATCCGGATGGGAGAAGACGGAAAACCAGTGGAGGCAGAACGATATGAAGGATTTCCAAGGACGGCGATCGGCTGGCCGGTCACTCCGCAGGCTCTTTACTGGGGACCGAAGTTCTTGTATGAGAGATATCAGAAGCCGCTGTACATTACAGAGAATGGAATTTCCTGCCATGACATGGTCTCGAAGGATGGGAAGGTTCACGATCCTAACCGGATTGATTTCCTGACAGGATATCTTCATGAGTTGAAAAAAGCTGCGGATGAGATCGACCTGAGGGGATATTTCCAATGGTCGCTGATGGATAATTTTGAATGGGCGAAAGGATATTCGGAACGCTTTGGACTGGTTTATGTGGATTATCAGACGCAGAAGAGGATCATGAAGGATTCCGCATACTGGTATCGGAATGTAATTCGAAATAATGGAGAAGAACTATGAGTATATTGAAATTAAAACCAAGTTGTAAGGATTATCTCTGGGGCGGACACAGGCTTGTGGAGGAATATGGCAAGGAGTATGAGGGCGACGTGCTGGCAGAGACCTGGGAACTATCTTGCCATCCGGACGGACCGTCAATGATAAGCAACGGAAAATATAAAGGGAAGACTCTGCAGGAATATATTGACGAAGAAGGGAAATCCGTTCTGGGGATACATTGCAGGAGATTCCGTGATTTTCCTATTTTAACCAAGTTCATCGACGCGAGGGATAATCTGTCTATCCAGGTTCATCCGGATAACAGATATGCGTTGAAGAATGAGGGGCAGTATGGAAAGACAGAGATGTGGTATGTCATGGATGCCGGAAAGGATGCGTTTCTATACTATGGATTCCGAAAAGAGATCAGCAGGGAAGAATTTGCAGAACGGATTCAGGAGGATACGCTTCTTGAGGTGTTAAACGCAGTGCCCGTACAGAAAGGAGATGTGCTGTTCATTGAGTCCGGTACAATCCATGCGATCGGAAAGGATATCCTGATTGCGGAGATTCAGCAGAACTCCAATGTAACCTACCGCGTGTACGATTATGGAAGAGTCGGGAAAGACGGAAAAAAGCGGGACCTGCATATCGAAAAAGCGCTGGCTGTTACAAACAGAATCCCCATTATCAAGGATAACAGCAGTTACCCGCATGTGGCTGACTGTGATTATTTCACAGTGGATAAGCTGAATCTGGACGGTAAGGTGATGCAGAAACTTACGGGAAAGGTTTCAGAGGAATCCTTTGCCAGTATCCTGATATTGGATGGGGAAGGTACGATCTCTGATCAGAAAGAGATGTTGAATTACAAGAAAGGAGACAGCTTCTTTTTGTCTGCCGGAAGCGGAGAATATACGATTGAGGGTTCCTGCGATGCTCTGATTACAACCATCAGGGAGAAATCAGCGCAAGTACGGATTGGAATTGACATTGGCGGGACGGACACGAAGATTGGTCTGGTGGATATTCATCAGAAGATTATCGCATACAAGAAGATTAAGACAAATGCTATGCGTCCGGCAAAAGAAGTGATCGGGGAGATCGGAAAGACAACGCTTGAACTGCTTGAACGGCAGGGAATCGCTATGGATCAGTGCGTGGGTGCAGGAATCGGCGTGCCGGGAACCATAGACCGGAAATGTGGAATCGTCCGTTATTCTAATAACATCAGATGGGAAAACGTGGATATTGTAAAGGAGATGGGAAATTATCTCCCGATTCCGATCTATATAGCGAATGACGCAGATTGCGCAGCATTGGGAGAAGTTGCGGCGGGCGCGGGCAAGGAATATCTGGACGTTATCATGCTTACGCTTGGAACCGGAGTCGGCGGAGGAATTGTCCTGGACGGAAATATCTATGAAGGAAGAAGAATCGGCGGAAGCGAGCTGGGACATATGGTAATTGTGGAAAACGGAGAGCCTTGTACCTGTGGAAGACGGGGGTGCCTGGAGGCATATGCGTCTGCAACAGCGTTGGTCCGTGAGGCAGGACGCGCGGTTGGAAGAGAGATGACGCCGGAAGAGATATTTGCGGCAGCAGAGAATGACGCAGTGTTGGGAGAAGTCGTGGAGACTTATATCCGAAGGCTTGGAACAGGGATTGTGAATATCGTGAATATCTTCCGTCCGCAGCTTGTAATCGTAGGAGGCGGAATCTCGGTGCAGGGAGAAGCGCTGATCAGACCGTTGAAAGAGAGCCTGAAGCAAGGGTGCTTCGGAGGAGAGAAGAGCGAGATTCCGGAGATTGAGATTGCAATACTTGGAGGCGAAGCCGGTATGATTGGCGCGGCGAGCCTGATCTAGTACATCATTGCATTAATTCTTGAGTAATCAGTACTCGCTATCCGTGCCATCTGCACGCCTTCTAACCTAGACGTAGCCCGCTGCGCCGTCGGTTAGCAGACGCACAGCTGACACGAATATCGAGCACTATTACTTCAAGATTAATGCAATGATGTACTAGTTGAAGACTGGTTGGTTACTTTTCACACGTTAGCCGGTAAACAGCAGTTTGAACCGACAGGATGTCTCTAAGCAGACAATTCAGAGGTATTAGAATCGCATATTCCTCCTTAACTTTGTCATAACCTTTTGCTTATAGTCCAATAAAAAAACAATATTGGACTATAATAATAGTATAAGTTATAATTGGTTGATGAGAGTATTGGCAGAATAGAAATGCAACCTAAAAAATGAAAGTATGTCAAAAATAAAAGCAGGAGGTTATGCAATGGATTACGGAAAAGAATCATTGAAGATGCACTATGATCTGAAGGGGAAGATCGAGATGACAGCGAGGGCGGCAGTTGATAATAAGGAGGCGCTGAGCCTTGCGTATACGCCGGGGGTAGCGGCTCCATGCCTGGAGATCCAAAAGGATATTAATAAGAGTTTCGAACTGACCAGACGTTGGAATACGGTTGCGGTTATTACGGATGGAACCGCAGTTCTGGGACTTGGAGATATCGGTCCGGAAGCAGGTATGCCGGTGATGGAGGGGAAATGCGTCTTATTTAAAGAGTTTGGGGATGTGGATGCGATTCCGCTTTGTATACGCAGTAAGGACGTGGATGAGATCGTGAAGACAGTGAGTCTGCTTTCCGGAAGTTTCGGCGGCATTAATCTGGAGGATATCTCCGCGCCGAGATGTTTTGAGATTGAGAAAAGGCTGAAGGAATGCTGTGATATTCCAATCTTCCATGATGACCAGCATGGTACGGCGGTCATTACTCTGGCAGGTATGATAAATGCTTTAAAGATTGTGGGAAAGAAGATTGAGGATATAAAGATTGTAACCTCCGGCGCAGGTGCGGCCGGGATTGCGATTATCCGGCTTCTGATGTCTATGGGATTAAAAAATGTAATTCTGACAGACCGTAAAGGCGCGATATACGAAGGGCGTGAAGGGCTCAATCCAATCAAAGAGGAGATGGCGAAGATTACGAACTTTGCACAGGAGAAGGGAACGCTGGCAGAAGTGATCAAAGGAGCGGATGTATTTATCGGTGTGTCTGCACCGGGCACATTGACGGCAGATATGGTTCGTACTATGGCAAAGGATCCGATTATATTTGCCTGTGCAAATCCAACGCCGGAGATCTATCCTGAGGAAGCGAAGGCAGCAGGAGCGGCGGTCGTCTCAACCGGACGTTCTGACTACCCGAACCAGGTAAACAATGTGTTGTGTTTTCCGGGGATCTTTAGAGGGGCATTGGATGTGAGGGCGTCTGACATCAATGATCAGATGAAGATTGCAGCCGCATATGCAATTGCCGGCCTGGTGAGCGAGGAGGAGTTGAATGTAGATTATATCCTTCCTGCGGCATTTGATCCGAGAGTAAAAGATGCGGTGGCCGGCGCGGTAGCAAAGGCGGCTGTTGAGAGTAATGTTGCAGGGATTACACAGTGAAGCCTGATAGACTAACACTGTTCCATAATTGCTTGTACGGCATGACTGGTATCGGTCAGCGGGAACAATTCATATCCGACAAGTCCCTGGTATCCGCTTGCTTCCAGATGGCGGAGGACTTTCTTATAATTGATCTCGCCGGTTCCGGGCTCGTGGCGTCCCGGAGCGTCCGCTACATGGATATGACCGAACTGGTCGCCATAATTGCTGATGGTATCGCAGATACAGCCTTCATTGATCTGCATATGATAGATATCGTACAATAATTTTAACCGCGGAGAACCGATCAGGCGGCAAATCTCTGCTCCCGTCTGGGTATACTTAAGAAAATTCCCGATATGGTCAGTGGTGACGTTGAGGGCTTCCAGATTCAGATTGATTTCTTCTTGTTCTGCCAGTCTTGCGCAGGCAAGCAGCGTGTCATACATGGAGCAGAGCTTTACGGTATCGGAAAGCTCATCATAAGAATTAACTACGACACCGCCTTCGCCTAATGCATTAGAGTGTATCGTAACACTTTTGGCATTCACTGCTTTGGCGGCTTCGATAGATTTCCTCAGGTCTTCCAGATACTTCTCTTTGTGTGTAGGATCAACCAGTGAATAATCTGCATCGCCATTGAAGCCGCTGATTATTATTCCTGCATTTTCAGCCGCTTCTTTTGTTTCCTTTAAATCACGGATTCTCCAATCCCAGAATTCCACTGCGGCAAATCCGTCATTTTTTGCTGCCTGAAAACGTTCCTTCCATTCAAGCTCTGTATATAATGTGTCAATACATGCGCATTTTCTTAAACTCATCTTAATTCTACCTCCGAGATTTTTACAGGTCTTCCTTCTTTTGCAGATTTTGTTGCGGCTGCAGCCATAAGAACAGGATATAATCCGTCCATACCAGTAACAGGTGTCTCTTTGCCGCCCACTACAGCGTCTGCAAATGCCTGAATCTCTGAGACGAAAGCACCTGTGTAACGATCCCACATGATGGAATAGGTATTTGCATAGCTTGTATTCTCGGCGTCTGAGACAATCACTGTATTTGGAATATCATTTTCATTGCGGACGCAGCCCTTGGAACCGAATACTTCTACTCTCTGGTCATATCCGTAGACTGCCTTACGGCTGTTGTCGATCATTCCGATTGCTCCATTTGCAAATTTCAAGGTAACAACGGCTGTATCGACATCCCCGGCCTCGCCAATCTTTGGATCTACTAATACAGAGCCGACAGCATTCACCTCTACGACTTCATCGCCGACGAGGAAACGAGCCATATCAAAATCATGAATCATCATGTCATAGAAGATTCCTCCGGAAACCTTTACATAATCAATATTCGGCGGTTCTGGATCACGGGAGCTGATCTTGACCATATGTACGTCGCCGATCCGGCCGGAACGAACCACGTCATAGACGCCTCTGTGATTATGGTCGAATCGTCTGCAGAAGCCAATCTGCAGTTTTACGCCAGCTTCTTTTGCAGTGTCGATTGCTTCATGTACCTTTTTAAGGTCATAATCAATGGGTTTTTCGCAGAAAATGTGTTTTCCGGCTTTTGCTGCTTCGATGATGTACTTGGAATGTGTATCTGTGGAGGAGCAGATGATGACTGCTTCAATCTCATCATCCTTCAGGATATCTTCCGCATCTTTTGTAACATTTGTAACACCGCATTTTCTGACGAATTCCTCTGTTGCTTTATCCATAAATGGATCCGCAACAGTTTTGAGTTCAACTTCTGGTACATACATAGAAATGTTTTTGATATGTACCTTGCCGATTCTTCCAGCCCCTATTATTCCTGCTTTCATGATTTTATCTCTCCTTCTAGATGTGCTTTTACAACAATATGTGCATTTGTAACAGTATTGTATATCGGAAGATAGGATTAGTCAAGTGGATTATTGAGATTTTTGTAAATGTTACAATTGCACATGATGATATCATATGATAAACTATACCTTATCGGATACATTAGGAGATGAGATTGTTATGGGAAAGCGTCCAACATTACAGGTTGTTGCGGATAGGGCAGGGGTATCTCGTGGAACGGTAGACCGTGTATTGAATAACCGTGCCAATGTAAGTGAAGAGGTTTTTGGGAGAGTGACAAAGGCATTGGAGGAAACAGGATATTTGTCTTTGAAGGAACTGCATCTTCAGAATCTTCAGAAGAGAGCGGCTGTTGCTGCTGTAAAATTAGGTGTTCTTCTGCCTAATTGGACCGGACATTTTAAAACAGAGATATTGCGTGGGATTGAAGCGGCAAAGAAGGATCTGGAAGACCGCCAGGTTGAGATATTTGTGGAAGAATGCCGGACAGATGTTCCGCAGGAGGCGTTGGAATTGCTGGATCATCTTCTGGAGAAGGGAACTCAGGGGGTTGCGCTATGTGTTCAGGATGCGCCTACGATTACAAAGCGTATTCATGAACTGAATATGCAGAAGATTCCTATAGTAACGTTCAATTCTGATCTGCCGGAATGTGAAAGACTTTGTTTTGTGGGACAGGATTACAGACAAAGCGGACGGATTGCGGCAGAGCTTGTAGGAAAATGTATTCCAAGAGACGGACATGTTCTGGCAGTGATTGGTAATCATGAATTTGAGGGGCATCGTACGCGCCTGAATGGATTTCGGGAACGGTTCCGGGAGTTGGATTTCTCTGAATCACAGCTGGATGTTATTGAATCTTATAATGATTATCAGATTACTTACCGTAAAGTGCTGGATTATCTTAAGAAGCATCCAACACTTCATGCCATTTACATGGCGAACCGCAGCGTGTCCGGGTGTACAGAGGCGGTAAAGTCGGCGGGAAAGAAAGGGGAGATACGTATAATATGCCATGATTTGGCGCAGAGTACGAAACTTTTGTTGGAGAATGGAAGTGTTGATTTTACAATAACGCAGAATATCTATCGGCAGGGATATCTTCCGCTTATCTTTCTGCGCGAATATCTGCAGAAGAAAAAAATGCCGTCAGATGAGGAGAGCCAGTCGCAGATCTCGATTATCTGTTCACAGAATCTGTGAGTTGTAAGAAATTAAATACGCGAATAGATTTGAAGTTTTGATGTTGTTTTAGAGAGATATTTTCAATAATTTTATCTTTACTGTGGAAACTTTTGGACATCCACTTTGCTAAACTGTAGAAAACAAACAGATAGGAGAGTTGGATATGAAAGGTTATTTTGTGGGAGATGGTTATATGGGGTATGTGGATGGAAAATATTTTCTGTTTGCTGATGAAACAGATTATTGGGAATATATGGAGGAAGAATAAAGAAAATAGCTCCTAGAGTGAGCAGAGAGATTGGAGATATGAACTATTAAATTAAAGATGACACAATGAAATCCACTGTACGAATCTGTTGTTCAGTACAGTGGATTTTAAAATTCTGTATCCATTGGATGATACCTCTCTTTTCTTGATTTTTAAAGCAAAATCTTTTTAATTATGAATCTTAATTTAAGTTTTTGGTGGTCCGTCCTCCTTTTCTTTTGTTGTTATTATAATATCGCACGAAACTCAAAATGTCAATAGGAAATCAGAAAAAAATATATAAATTTATAAAAAAACTGACAAATAAAAAAGAAAATATTGGAATACA
>CANSLW010000098.1 GCA_947647815.1 uncultured Dorea sp.
ATAATAGAAATACAAACACCTTGCCACCGGCAAACTGTTTGCATACGATGATATTCAAAAGAATTTATTTACAGAAAGGAACGAAAATCACCATGAAGTTAATGATTGCATCTGACATTCACGGAAGCGCCTTCTATCTGAAAGAGCTTCTGGAACAATACCAGAAAGAACAACCGGATAAACTGCTTCTCCTTGGAGATATTCTCTATCACGGTCCAAGAAATGATCTTCCCAAAGGTTATGCCCCGCAAGAAGTCATAGAACTTCTTAACGGCATGAAAGAGGAAATACTCTGTGTCCGTGGCAATTGTGATACGGACGTAGATCAGATGGTTCTGGAATTCCCGATTCTTGCTGACTACTGTATCCTCTACGAACAGGGACACATGATATTCGCAACCCATGGACATGTACATAATACTGCCAATCCGCCTATGCTGAAAAAAGGCGATATCCTGCTTCATGGACATACACATGTCCCAGCGGCAGATGAATTCGACGGCAGATATTATCTGAATCCTGGCTCCATCTCCATTCCAAAAGGGGAAAGCGAACACAGCTATATGATGTTAGAAGATGGTGTATTTACATGGAAGAATCTAAAAGGTGAAGAATACAGACATTTTACATTATAAACAAAATATGGACAGAACCATATCTTAATATCATGATATGATTCTGTCCATATTTATTATTCTGTATCTACCGTCATCATATTTTCCACTACTTCTTTACTGACCTGATACACCATCTTAGAACCTTCCATCATAACATACTGATTTTCCCCGGATTCATCCACGCTTCCTGCATATATCGTAAATGTCTCTTCCTCATCCGAATCAGAATTCTTATAGATGACATTTACTGTAATCCGGTTTATCTCATCTAAGCCATAGTCTGTAAGCTTCTCCTGCTGTACATGATAGTCTATGCAGTCTGACAAAGTGAGCGCCCCAAATCCTCCTGCCAGCTCATCCATATCTTCCTGCTCCTCATATACAGTAGTCTCTCCTGCCTGTATGATCTCTACCTTCTTCAGGTTCCCACTCCCAATAGAAGGGACCACATCATTTTGCACCAGACCGGACAGTTCAAAATTAAGTGATGAGATGATATCGCTTGTAATCGTATACACATCCTCTGTATCGTCTGTCATCGCATAATAATCTTCACCTGCTACATTTCCGATATATAACTCGCTTTCTTCTCCATCTTCACTAATGAGACTCACGGTATATGCCGGTTCCGTAAGCCCATAATCTTCTAACGCATCCGGCTGATCCAGTTTTCTGACTGCTGTTATGCCGGATACCGAAGACAGCATGCCTTCAATCGTACTTTGAGACATAGGAATCTCCTCATCCTCCTCATAAAGCCAGACGCCGCCCTCTTTGACAAAACTCATCTTATCCGTTCCATTTGAGTAAGAGAATGCCGTAAATTCTTTCTCAGAAACCATATGAATCTTCTCTGATTCTGCCTCTTCAGCTGTCTTTTCTTCACTGCTTTTATTCCACATCCGCAGACCGCCGTATAAAGCTGCCAGCGCTATCAAAATGATACCTAATATCAGAATCTGTCTTTTCTGTTTCAATTTCCCACCTTCTTTCTATACCTGAAAGCTTCTACGCTTTTCTTCGTTTCATCCACCTCATAAATCCGAAGATCAGAATCACCAGAGGTATTCCAAAGATCAACAAAAGACTGATCATTCCTGCATGCTGCATAGTGTTGTTTACAACAGCCAGGCTCTTTGGCTCGATTGCCACGTTCTCCACATCGTCAAAATTTGCAGAGACCGCATTCATGAACAGATTCAGATTCTCCAGAGTCGGAAATGCATCCGTGACTTGCGGATCAATCAGACTGTCTGCCGAAATAACTGTCAGACGCGCCTCTTTTCCCGTATCTGCAACCTTATCATCATTTTCTGTATCTACATCTGCACTATCCGCATCGGCATTGTCAGTATTTTCATCTTCCACAGAAGATGCATCAGAACCGGCAATACTTTCTGTCGCGACTGCTCCCAATGCATAAGTTCCTTCTTTTTCGTCCTCCTGTGTTACCGCATATGAATTCTCCGAAGTCTCCATGAATGACGATACATTAACTGTATCTCTCGCCGGTTCCGTAACATTCAATCCATGCGCGTTGATGAGCAGAACCATATCCGACGCCAGTCCTTCTGTCATCTCTGTCACATTGCCAAGTTCCGGGAAGATATAATAATAGTTCCCCTGATAATTCCTCTGCATATCCGCAATATAACCTTGCTCAGGTTCAATCCCATATTCCGTAAGAATACTGCTCAGATTCGGCGTCTCTGCCTCTCCCAGTATCACGAATACCTTGCCGCCCGCCGCAAGATATTCTTCCAGCATCTCTTTCTCATCTTCCGTGATATCTCTGGCAGGCGCATACAGAAACAGAAGTTCACAGTCATCCGGAATCTTTTCCGCCATAAGAAGGTTTAATTCTTCCGTCTGCATATTATTCTTATCCAGAAGATCAGCAACTGTGGTTGAAAATGTATTTTCTCCATGTCCAGAAGTATAGTATATCTGCTTTGCAGCATCACTGGTTACATAATTTACAGCGCTGGTAAGCTGCCCTTCTCCATCAAATTCACTCTCTGAGATGTTTCCTGTCATATAGTAGGAATACTCATCTATTACAATGATATCATCAAAAGTAAAAGTCGTACTTTTCCCCGTATCCTCACAGGAAACCAGAACAGTATTCGCCTCCACATTATTTTCCGTAAGTTCCGCCGGATGTAGTACCGGATCAATCCACTCTACTTCTATCTTGTTGGAAAGCGCCGCATATTTCCCGATAAATGTACGAATCCTCTCATCTGTGGAATCCTTTTCTGCAAATACCTTGACAAGGACTTTCGAATCCAATTTCTTTAATATCTGCCTGCTTGTATCTGTAATCTCATAGATCTTATTATCACTGATATCGATCTCCCGGATATTTTCAGGAAGCTGTCCGGCGATCAGATTTACAACGATAATGATACCTAGTACAAGTGCAATCATCCCTACACTATAACTTCCATTCCGGGAAGTCTTACTTTTGAATAGATTCTTAATCTTTTCTGCCATAATCTCCCTCCTAACTCCAACGCCGTCTCTGTATCATCTGCATTGTCAAGAAGATACAGACAGCAATCACCGACAAATATAATATGATGCCGCTCAGATCAAACAAATGATTCGATGTGATGCCTGTAAGTACATCTACAAGATCCTGTTTACCCAGTAAAGAAGAGAGCAGATTCTCATATACGCTGGACTTCCATATATACACTGCGGAACAAACGCCTATCACCAGAACTTCTAATCCCACACTCAGAATCCAGTTCTTTGTCATCTGCCAGACACAAAAGATCACGCAAGTCAGGATGAACACAACACCTAACGCGTTCGCCATAGCTGCCGCAGGAAGAAAATCCAGGATACCACTCCACAGATACAGCACAAGCAGCACGCCAAAAGTTCCGATTGCCGCGATAATCGTACTCTCTGTCAACGAGGAAACAAACATACCTATAGCTATATAGACACATCCCAGCAGGAAAAATACCAGAATGGACAGATAATCAATCAATATATAAGCCGTCCCTTGAGATTTGATGATCAATGGGAATAACAGATAGATCACACACGGAACTGCAAGGATTGTCACCATGGCAAGATATTTCCCCATTACAATCTGAAATAAATTCACTGGAGCAGTAAGTAACATCTGATCCGTCTTATTCTTCCTGTCTTCCGCAAAACTTCTCATCGTCAGGATTGGAACCGCCAACAGATAGATAAAAATAATCCCTGATAGAACATATGAAAAATACGGATATCCGTAATTCAGATTATATGCCATAAAATAAATCCCCGTAAAAGCCACCAGAAATGCAATGAACACATATCCGATCATAGAATGAAAGTATGCCCTTAATTCACGTTTGTAGATTGCCCTCATGACTTCTTCCCCTCCTTATTATCTTTCTGTCCATTCACTTTCCGCATTCCGTTCTGCGTCAATTCAAGGAAAATCTCTTCCAATGAAGACTTATTCTGTTTCAGTGTCAAAAGCGGTATCTTCCTGTCAGCAAACGCAAAGAACAGATTTTCGCGGATATCCTTCTGATTCTTGTCCGTCTGGTTCTTCTCTGTCTGGCTCTTCTCTGTTATCATCACCTTTACGATTCCTTCTGTTTCCTCCTGATACTCTGCAGACGCCACACCTTCAACCGATTTCAGGAGTTCTTCTACTGCTGCCTTGTTTCCTCTCGCTTCTATCTCAATCTGCCCCTGACCGCTCATCAGATTTTCCAGATTATCAGGGGTATCACTTGCGACCAGCTTCCCCTCTGCTATGATCATGATATGATCGCATACCTCCCGCACTTCTGCCAGAATATGAGAACTTAAGATCACCGTATGATTTTTGGCAAGGCTTCGTATCAGTTCCCGGATCTCGATGATCTGCTTAGGGTCCAGACCCACAGTAGGCTCATCCAGGATAATAATCTCAGGAAATCCTAAGATTGCCTGTGCAAGCCCTACTCTCTGCCGGTAACCTTTCGAGAGATTCTGAATCAGACGTTCCTTTACTTCTTCAAGCATTGTAAGGCGGATTACGTCTTTGATTTGTTTTTCTATTTCATTTTTGGGGATTTTCTTTAGTTCCGCTGCGAACTGCAGATATTCAGATACCGTCATCTCCATATAGAGCGGCGGAAGCTCCGGAAGATACCCGATGCATTTCTTCGCCTTCTCTGGTTCCTTCAGGATATCATGACCATTCATAAGTACCTGACCTTCTGTCGCCCCCAGATATCCTGTCATGATATTCATCGTAGTAGATTTCCCGGCGCCGTTTGGACCCAGGAATCCATAGATCTGTCCCTCTTCTACCGTAAAACTTAAGTTATCAACGGCAAGATGACTTCCATATCTCTTCGTAAGATTCTTAACCTCTATCATGTCACTCCTCCTGTCATACTTAACTTACATACGCCTTAATCAATATAAGACAGGTTTGTGAAAATTATGTGGTTATTTTGTGGTATTTCCATGGTTATTTTGTGAATTTTCGTAATGAACATATTATGAATCAAATTGTAGTTCACAGCACTGCACCTGATATGTTATAATCCTATTAATCTATAGGAAAGGATGAAAAAATGAAAAACAAAAGCAAACTACTTTTTATGTTTCTGGTATTGTGTTTCATGTTGAATCTTCAGGCCAAACCCGCTTTTGCAGATGACGAAGCTATTATGGTAAACGGCTCCAATATCCTGTTGGCACCTGACCTGACGGTTTCCTGCGGAAATGGTACGGCAAAGTACAATACCTCTACAAGAACACTGACGCTGAAGGATGCTGCTATCGGTTCAAATTCTGATGGAGATCCCCTCACATACGGAATCCAGATCTTGAAAACAGATGTGACTGTCGAATTAATAGGAACGAACACAATTAATGCACATTTCGGAATCGACAGCCGCTATCCATTTTCAATAGAAGGCACATCGGGCAGCAAACTTACCACCTATGCTGCACAATGTTTTTCTGGAATTCCCTGCCGCGGGATATTTACAGAAAACGGAGGATTGACAGTCAGGAATGCTAATTTGCAATTTGTAATTGGAGATATCAGTGACACAAACTACTATGCCATCGATATTAGGGGAAATGATAATTTGATCAGTAATTCCCGCTTAGAGATTGTTTCTCAAGCGAATCCTGATTCCGAATCTAAAATTACAGGAATCAATGCTCAGAACGCAGCCTCTCTTACAATCTCAGATAATTCGAGTATTATCATGAACTCCATCGACGCAGGAATTGCTGTTACAGGGAATTTAAAATTTTCAGGCAGCAGTCTCAAGATAGAAGAAGCATCGGAATATGCAATCAGCTCTGATAGTCTCCAGATTCTGGAAGCTTCAGAATTAACAGTAACCGCTGCCAGTTACCCTGCTCTTGCTGCGAATAATAAGATTACAATTTCCAATTCCTCTGTTAATGTAATCTCTAAACAGACTAATGCTGTTCTCTGTACAGACCTGGAAATTACGAACTCCTCAAAACTAACAGCCAAAGGATACTGGCCTTCCTTATATGTTAATCATGAAACCAACATCCAAGATTCTGTTGTAGAGGCTGAAACTGAAAACGATGTGGGGATTTTCTGTAAAGGTCCTACACAAATACAGGGGTCTGATATTAAGGCCGTATCCAATTCCCAACACAATGGCATCCGTATACTGGGCGATCTTATACTCACCGATTCAAAAGTTATTTCTCCCGGCATAACAGACAAGGACAGCATTTATGCTACAGGGAATATATCTATTACCAACGGCACGACAGAAATCGGGACTGGCAGCATCTCTGCAGAAAAGGATATTTATATCGGCGGGACCATTACTTCAAACGGAGTACCTGCCTATGAAAATATCAAAAATAATAATGGGGAAATAAGTTTTGCAGAAGCAGATTACAGCGCAGTAGACGCCGCAATTGCCAAAGCAGAAGCATTGAATAGAGAAGATTACATTAATTTTGAAACTTTAGAGACAGCAATAAATGCAGTTATCAGAGGAAAAGATATCAGAGAACAGGCTGCTGTAGACGGATATGCTGCCGCAATTGAAGAAGCAATAGCTGCACTGGAGCCAGTTCCAGGTCTGCCAAATACATATAACATTATTGAAGGTGCAGATCAAACAATCTTAACCTCTCAAATCAAGAGTGTTACTATAAAGGCAGATGGAGATCTCAATAAATTTGCCGGTGTTTCTGTAGATGGGAACCAGATTTCAGATGAGAATTATACACTTGCAGAAGGTTCAACTATTATCACATTTAAGCCAGAATATATCAAGACGCTGACGGCAGGCTCTCATACAGTCACTATACATTACTCTGACGGTCAAGTGCAGACTACACTGACTATTAAAGAAGATACTCCTATTACTGAAGAAAACGGAAACCAAAATTCAACACAAACGCCTGCGCAAAACCAGACTCCGTCTTCGGCACAAAACCAGAAAAATCCAGAGAAAACTTCTCCCAGGACAGGTGATTATGCATCCATTGGTTGGTTGTTATCTCTCATTTTCTCTTTTATTGTAATCCTAGTTTTCGGGAAATATAAAATCAGGTTATTACTTCAATAATCATCATTTCAGATACGTTGATATCAAAGAGATGTCATAAAATCTACAATTTTATGACATCTCTTTTTCTACCGCTTTTAGTTTTGTCTATAACGTATTTATAAACTTCATAAAGGCTGCACGCCCTTCCTCGGTGCATTTGTATACTCCGGCATCCTCTAAGACATGAGTGAACGTGATACCAATCTCGGCTTTTAGCATATCCATTACATTCTCTCTCGTAATGCTGTCATATTTTGGCAGAAATTCTTCCACCCATTGTGCGTGTTTCTCTAATTTCTCATTACTCTTGATATCTTTTCCTTCTACCAGATATTCAGCCAGAAGTTCCATCTCTTCTTTCAGTCTGGAAGGAAGCACTGCAAGTCCCATAACCTCGATTAGACCGATATTTTCCTTCTTAATATTGTGATACTGTGCATGCGGATGATAAACTCCTAACGGATGCTCTTCTGTAGTGATATTGTTTCTCAGTGTCAGATCCAGTTCAAAGGTATCGCCTACTTTTCTTGCGATCGGAGTGATCGTATTATGAGGCTCCCCGTCTGTCTCTGCAAAGATAAATGCATCTTCATCCGTATATCCTCTCCATGCACCAAGCACATGATCTGCCAGTTCGATCAGACGCTTCTCATCCTTGCTTCTGATACGCAGAACGGACAACGGCCATTTTACAATCCCGGCTTCTACATCTTCATATCCCGGAATCGTCACCGCCTTTTCAATCGGCGCCTTTGCCATGGCAAACGTGTAATTGCCTCCCTGGAAATGATCATGACTTAAAATCGATCCGCCTACGATCGGAAGATCCGCGTTCGAGCCCAGGAAATAATGCGGAAACAGTTTGATAAAGTCAAACAGCTTGATAAACGCCGCCTTCTCTATCTTCATCGGTACATGCTGTCCATTAAATACGATACAGTGTTCATTATAATATACATAAGGAGAATACTGGAATCCCCATTTGCTGTCATTTATCGTAATCGGAATGATCCTGTGGTTCTCTCTTGCCGGATGATTTAGACGTCCGGCATATCCTTCATTCTCCATACACAGAAGACACTTCGGATAGCTGCTTGCCTTTGCATTCTTTGCCGCTGCAATTGCCTTGGGATCCTTCTCCGGTTTGGACAAATTAATAGTAATATCAATCTCTCCATATGGAGAATCTACTTTCCACTTCATATCTTTACATACTCGATAACGACGGATATAGTCACTGTCCTGACTAAGCTTATAATAATAATCTGTTGCTTCTTTCGGAGAAATCTCATATTTTTTTGCAAATGTTTCCTGTACTTGCGCCGGTCGTGGAAGCAGACAGTTCATTAATTTGGTATCAAATAAATCTCTGTAACCGATGCTGTCCTCAATAATGCCACGCTTTGCCGCCTCATCTAACAATTCTTTCAGCACAGATTCCAATTCGATTGTCTCTGTATTGATCTCCACATCCTCATAATCATCCTCGTGAAACATCTCCAACAGAAGATTCGTCGTATAGATACGTTCTGTCTCCGGAACAAGTCCGGTCTGAATACCATATTCTACCAGTTTCTTGATACTTTCACTTAACATCTTCTTGTCTCCTTTATTTTATATATCTATACCATGCTCTCTACAAACCACTTATAGTTCCATAACTGCAGCCTGCTATCAGTACACTAGATTGCACTTGCACCATTCCCGATATCTACTACATAGAACTCTGCTTCATGACCTACTTTTTCCTGATAGGTCTTACCGATCTCACTGATAAAAGTATCCACTGCATCATTCTTCACAATGCTGACCGTACATCCGCCGAATCCGCCGCCTGTGATACGAGAACCTAACACGCCCGGCATTGCCTGTGCAAGGTCTACCAGGATATCAATCTCTTCACAGGAAACCTCATAGTCATATCTCAGGGATTCATGGGAAGCATTCATAAGCTTTCCAAACATCTCTACATCCTGATTCTTCAATGCCTCCACTGCACGAATCGTCCTCTGGTTCTCATATACTGCATGCTTTGCACGTTTCTGTCTTACAGCATCCTTGATAGCATCCTTATGTGCCTCGTATTCTTCTTCCGTCAACTCTCCTAAAGACTTAATTTTCGTTACTGCCTGTAACTCCTTCAATGCAGTCTCACACTCATTTCTTCTGTCATTATAAGCAGAATCCACCAGGCTGTGCTTTACCTTGCTGTTGGTAATCACAATCTTCGCATCCTCTAATACCACCGGCGCATACTCATAATGCAGAGTGTTAGTATCCAGGAAGATTGCATGATCCTTTTTCCCCATCGCGCTGGCAAACTGATCCATGATTCCGCAGTTACATCCGTTAAAGTTATTCTCTGAATCCTGCCCGATTAAAGCAATATCTACCATAGACACTTCATCAAATCCAAATGTATCTTTTAAGATTACTCCTGTCAGTACCTCTAATGATGCAGATGAAGACAATCCTGAACCATTCGGGATATTTCCGTAAATCAGAATATCCAGCCCGTGTGTCAGCTTATAGCCTCTCTTCTCAAATGCCCACATCACACCCTTTGGATAATTCGTCCAGTTCGCCTTTGGATCTGGAACAAGCTCGTCAAGACTCGTCTCAATCACACCCAGCTTCTCAAAATTTGCAGAATAAAAACGGAGCTTTCTGTCCTCTCGATTCCTTACAATTCCGTATGTTCCAAGCGTCAGCGCGCATGGAAATACATGTCCGCCGTTATAATCAGTATGCTCTCCGATCAGATTCACCCGTCCTGGAGCGAAATAAGAACGAATCTCTCCTTCTCCCTTATATAATTCCTGAAACTGCTGAATTAATCTCTCTTTCACCTTCGTGTCCTCCATTCTTAAAATATTATTGGTCAGATATAATTCCTGTTCGGTCCCTTGCATATCTGCCTTATCTATTTTATAATTATAATGAGATTGAACATTGGAAACAATAAGAATGTTTGATACTATTATCAGTATATTGAGGAAATGGAGACTTATCATGCAGCTACATATCGAAAAAGACCAAAAAGAGATTAAAAAGCATGGAAATTATGAATTCCCTGTGCATATAAGTCTTGAAAAAATACAGTCATATGAGCAAAATTCTTTTCCCTGGCACTGGCATCCGGAGATTGAACTTACTTGGATCATGTCCGGAGAGATTGAATACCTTGTAAATGATAAGAAATATTTATTAAAGGAAGGAGAAGGGCTGTTTTGCAACAGCAATGCCCTTCACTCCGGGCATATGAAGAATGGAATAAACTGTGATTATCTGTCAGTCACCTTTCATCCACGTTTTATCTATGGGTACGAAAACAGTCTTCTGCAAATAAAATATGTAGATTTCATTACATCTAATGAAGACTGGCATTCCCTAATACTTAAGAAAGATACCGACTGGCACAAAAATATTATCAGGCAAATCCAGGGGATCTATCAGATGTCCATAACGCCTCCTTTGGACTATGAACTGCGAATGCATCTCATCCTGACGGAAATCTGGCAGAAGCTTTATCAATATTATTGTTCTCTTCCTGTCAGCGAACATCGTCCGCAGAAACATCTGACAAGGCTTAAAGAAATCCTCTCTTATGTGCAGGAGCATTATGCTCAGGAACTTACTCTAGATGAAATTGCCGAACATGTGAATATTTGCAAGAGTGAATGCTGTAGATTTTTTAAGAAATATATGAAGATGACAATATTTGACTATATTCTCTTTCTAAGGGTTCAGAATAGCCTGCCTCTTTTGAGGGAAGGAGAAAGTGTTACAAAGATTGCAAGCATGACAGGTTTCTCCACACCAGCTTATTACGGACAGATTTTCAAAAGATATATGGGCTGCTCGCCAAGTCATTATCGGAAAGAACACATGGGCGAACAACGATAAGATTTCAGTGGCTGTTGTATATAACATTGTTTTACAACAGCCACTGCTTTATCAGATCACATGATACCTCGGACTATTCCGCAACTTGTGATTCCCATATACTGATCAGATTATGATCCGGACGGCATATATGGTCTTAATACTCCCGCCACATTACTGATAGGCATCGTCTGAAGCCATACCTTCCCCGGTCCGCTGAGTACCGTATTGAAGAACCCTTCACCGCCGAACAACATATTCTTAACTCCCGGCACACTCTTAATCTCCATCTTGCAGGTTGCTGTCATCGCTGCCAGGTGTCCGGTATCAACCACAATCTGTTGGCCCGGCTGAAGTTCGTATTCTACCACATGACCATCAAACTCTGCAAATACTGTTCCCTGACCGCTGATTTTCTGCATAATAAAGCCCTCACCGCCGAACAGCCCTGAACTGACCTTCTTGTTGAAAAATACGGATAATTCTACTCCCGCTTCTCCTGCTAAGAATGCACTCTTCTGGAAGACCATCTCCTGCCCCGGTGAAATCTCATATGCTTTAATTGACCCCGGAAAACTAGATGCGAATGCAATCATTCCGCTTCCGCCCTGCGCAGTATAAATGTTCTGGAACATCTTCTCTCCTGAAAACATCCTCCCAAACGCCTTCCCAATTCCTCCATTTGTCGTCGTCTCCATCAGCATATTCGGTGACATCCATGACATGCCGCCGCCTTCCGTGATCATCTTCTCTCCGCCTTCTAACTGGCAGATCACAACCGGAAGAGTCTCACCTAGAATCTGATATTGCATAATCTTGTACCTCCTAGTAAGTCTTATGATTCTATCATAAACTATAAGTCATCCATAGTCAAACACAGCCGTTCTTTTTCCTGTCTCATTTCACTTTCCTCTTAGAACCCGCACAGAACATCACGAATCCTAAGAACAACACTGCCACTGCCATCCATCCTGCAAGTACGGCCGTTCCCCGTCCTGCAAACATATCATAATACCCTTTCAGATAGATGACAATGATAATCAGCGGAAGGATATAAGACACATATTCTTTCAGTCCGCGCGGGAAATGAATCCCCTCTCCTGCATTGACTTCTTCAAGGAAATGATCCCATCCCCATCCGTTCTTCCTGGTACAGAATAATACATATCCCAGGCTTCCAAGAGGAAGCAGATTATTAGACACGATAAAATCCTCAAGGTCCATGATATTCGTCCCAGCTCCTAACGGTTCAAACCCTGACAGGATATTAAAGCCCAA
>CANSLW010000099.1 GCA_947647815.1 uncultured Dorea sp.
CAGAAGATTCCGACGCCGATTACTCCGGTGAAGATGGATAAGGAACACCGGCATATTACCCTTGCTTATTTTGACCAGAGAAGTACGATTGACTATATAGGCGCTGTTCAGGGAATTCCAATCTGCTTCGATGCAAAAGAATGTGTTGCTGAGACATTTCCTCTTCAGAATATCCACGAGCATCAGGTGACATTTATGAAGAATTTCGAGCGTCAGAAAGGAATTGCATTCATATTAATCTATTATTCCGCGAAGAACATCTTATATTATATGCGTCTGGAAGAATTGCTTGTGTTTTGGAACCGTGCAAAAGAAGGCGGAAGAAAAAGCTTTCGGTTTGAAGAGCTGGATGAAAGGTTCTTCTTTGAATTTAAGAGGGGATGTTATGTGCCTTATCTGGATGTGGTAAATCTTGACCTGGAAATCAGGGAATGACTGCCGGAAAAGAACTGTAACTTGACAAATAGAAGCAAAATGCTTATAATTCTATACGGTTTAATATAGTAGTATACTAAAGTAAAACTAATTATGGAGGTACTATGAAAAGAGTATTGCATACTCCGGAAGGGGTTCGGGATATATATAATCTGGAATGTGGAAAGAAGATTGCGTTGGAAGCAAACTTAAAGAAGGTGTTCCATTCCTATGGATACCACGATATACAGACGCCTTCATTCGAATATTTTGATGTATTCAGAAAAGAGATTGGAACGATTCCTTCAAAGGATCTGTATAAATTCTTTGATAAGGATGGGAATACACTTGCATTGCGTCCGGATATCACACCGTCCATAGCCAGAGTTGCAGCAACATTATTTAAAGATGAGACGCTGCCTGTCAGACTGTGCTATACAGGAAATACATTCATCAACCATTCCAATTATCAGGGAAGGCTTAGGGAGACAACGCAGATGGGAGCAGAGTTGATGGGTGATAATTCGATAGAAGCTGATGCAGAGATGCTTGCGCTGGTAATAGAATCGCTTCTTACGATTGGCCTTAAGGAGTTTCAGTTAAGTGTTGGAAACGTCGATTTTTTCCAGAGCCTGATTGAGGATGCCTGTCTGGACGAAGATGCAGAAGAACGGGTACGTGAATTGATTAATAACCGGAATTATTATGGTGTGGAAGAATTCTTAGATAGTATTCAGGTGAAGAGAAGCTCGAAAGAGGCCTTTGCCGCATTGAACGATTTGGTGGGCGGAGTTATGACTTTATCCCAGGCAAAGAATATTGCTCCGAATTCAAAAGGAGTGATGGCGGTTAAGCGTCTGGAGAAAATCTATGATACCTTGAAATTATATGGAGTCGAGAAGTTTATTACTTTTGATCTCAGCATGAGTGGTACTTATGGATACTACTCTGGAATTATCTTTAGATGTTATACTTTCGGCACCGGAGATGCTATTGTCAAAGGGGGACGTTATGACCATCTGACAGAGAAGTTTGGAAAGGAATCCCCGGCAATCGGTTTTGCGATTGTAATAGACGAATTGATGAATGCACTGGTTCGGCAGAAAGTCCGCATTGCTTATTCGCGGAAGAATACGATCATATTATATGACGGAGAGCGCAGCAGGGAGGCCATTTCTTTGGCAAGAGATTTCCGGAGAAAAGGGAAGGATACGGAACTTCTTCCCAAAGATGCCGGTAAGAAATTGGAAGAATATGTAACATATGGAAATGAATACTATGCAAGTAACCTTATTTATCTGAGTGATACAGGAGAGATTACGATGATCAATCTGATCACAGGAGAACAGAAGACAGTTAATACAACAAGTACAGATAGGAGTTCATAGGATATGAGATACTTGACATTTGCTCTGGGAAAGGGCCGTCTGGCGAATCAGACGCTGGAATTATTTGAAAAGGTTGGGATTACCTGCGAAGAAATGAAAGATAAGAATTCCCGCAAATTGATTTTTGTCAACGAAGCGCTTAAGCTCCGCTTCTTTCTTGCCAAAGGGCCGGATGTACCGACTTATGTGGAATACGGCGCGGCAGATATCGGAGTTGTCGGAAAAGATACCATATTGGAAGAAGGCAGGAAGGTTCATGAAGTGCTGGATCTGGGCTATGGCAGATGTAAGATGTGTGTCTGTGGCTATAAAGATGCCGAGCCGCTTCTGAAACACCATGAACTGATTCGGGTTGCTACGAAGTATCCAAATATTACGAAGGATTATTTCTATAATACGAAGCATCAGACAGTGGAGATTATCAAGCTTAACGGGTCTATTGAACTGGCGCCCATAGTAGGGCTGTCAGAAGTAATCGTTGATATAGTGGAGACAGGAACTACATTAAAGGAAAATGGACTGGAGATATTAGAAGAAGTGTGTCCGCTGTCGGCAAGGATGATTGTGAATCCGGTCAGCATGCGGATGGAAAACAGCAGGATTAAGAGCCTTCTGGCTCAATTAAGGGGGCAGTTGCAATGAGAATACAGCGTTTAAGCCATGATACGAGACAAAACCTTCTGGAAGATCTGCTTCGGCGCAGTCCGAATCAGTATCCAGAATATGAACAGGCGGTTGCAGAGATTCTGGAGAATATAAAAAATAATAAAGATCAGGCTCTTTTTACATATACCGAGAGATTTGACGGGGCGCAGGTTAATGCAGAAAATATCAAAGTCACGGAAGAAGAGATTAAAGAAGCGTACAGCCTGGTAGAACCGGAACTGGTAGAGATTATAAGGAAGGCATTACATAATATAGAAGTATATCATGCAAAACAAAAGCAGTACAGCTGGTTTGACAGTAAGCCGGACGGAACGATCCTTGGACAGAAGGTGACACCGCTTCAGAGAGTAGGAGTCTATGTGCCGGGAGGAAAGGCGGCATATCCGTCTTCTGTTCTGATGAATATTATGCCTGCAAAGGTTGCAGGGGTAGAAGAGATTATTATGGTCACTCCGCCTGGGAAGGATGGAAAAGTGACGCCTAACACGCTGGTTGCGGCAAATGAAGCCGGAGCAAATACAATCTATAAAGTTGGCGGCGCACAGGCGATTGGCGCATTGGCTTACGGCACAGAAAGCATTCCGAAAGTAGATAAGATTGTCGGACCTGGAAATATCTATGTTGCATTGGCAAAGAAAGCAGTCTATGGCCATGTCAGCATCGATGCGGTTGCCGGGCCAAGCGAGATTCTGGTCATTGCAGACGAAACAGCGAATCCCAGATATGTAGCGGCAGATCTTTTGTCTCAGGCAGAACATGATGAACTGGCGTCAGCAATTCTGGTTACTACCAGTGAGACACTTGCTAATGCAGTATCCGACCAGGTGGAAGAGTTTGTAAAAGAATTGTCCAGAGGGGAGATTATCAGGAAATCTCTGGATAATTATGGATATATTCTCGTGACGGATACATTGGATGAAGCGATTGATATCGCAAACGACATTGCATCAGAGCATCTGGAGATTCAGACGAAAAATCCTTATGATGTGATGACAAAGATTCGCAATGCAGGGGCAATCTTTATCGGGGAACATTCCAGCGAGCCGTTGGGGGATTATTTTGCCGGACCCAATCATGTACTGCCGACGAATGGAACCGCCCGTTTCTTCTCTCCGTTATCGGTGGACGATTTTATTAAAAAGTCCAGCATTATAGCATATTCCAGAGAGGCTCTTAAGGCAGTTCATGAAGATATAGAACAGTTTGCCAGGGCAGAGCAGCTGACAGCTCATGCAAATTCGATTAAAGTACGTTTTGAGTAAATGAAAAGGAGGCGTTTCATCATGGAAAGGGCAGCAAGTCTTAGCAGGACGACAAAGGAGACAGATATATCTGTCTCGTTGGATCTTGATGGTACGGGAAAGGCATCAATCGACACAGGAATTGGTTTTTTTGATCACATGTTGAATGGATTTGCAAGACATGGCCTGTTCGATCTTACAGTAAAAGCAACGGGAGACCTTGAAGTAGACTGCCATCATACCATAGAAGACACAGGGATTGTGCTGGGGCAGGCAATTCTTAAAGCGGCAGGAGACAAGGCGGGGATAAGACGATATGGACATGTGATTATTCCGATGGATGAGACGCTGGCGCTGTGTGCGGTAGATCTCTCGGGCAGGCCGTATTTAAAGTTTGATGCTGGTTTTTCTATGGATCATCTTGGCGGTATGGATACTGAGATGGTCAAAGAGTTTTTCTATGCCGTATCGTACAGTGCGATGATGAATATCCATCTGCGTATTCTTGACGGAGAAAATAATCATCATAAAGCAGAGGCGTTATTCAAGAGTTTTGGAAAAGCCCTGGATATGGCAACTCAGGCAGAATCAAGGATTCAGGAAGCATGGACAACAAAGGGAAGTTTGTAAAGGAGATGTAACAATGAGTTATAAGAGATTAATCCCCTGCATCTTCATTGCAGAGGGAAAAGCGGTAAGATGGTTCGATGACCGCACTGTGATTGCAGAGGATGCCATTGAGCTGGCAAAAAGCTACAGCGATAATGGAGCGGATGAACTCATCGTGTTTGATCTGTCTGATTATGCAGACGATCATAACGAAGCAATAGATATCATGAAACGGATGAACAGAGTAATCCGGATTCCTATGGTGGCAGGAGGAAATGTGAAGCGCCAGGAAGATATTAAGAAAGTACTCTATGCCGGATCCAAGCGTGCGATTCTGAATTTTTCCAAGCAGGACAGTGTGAAGCTGATTGAAGATGCCGCGAAAAGATTCGGGAAAGAGAAACTGGCAGTGTCTTTGAATGATTTTGATGCGTTGTTCAAGCATCAGCATGTGATTCAAGAATGCTGCAGTGAGATTATATTTATGCACAGGCTGGATTTGAATTCTGTTGCGAATATTACGGATATTCCATGTGTAATCGTAACGGATACCATGGAAGAGTCTGAACTCTTCAAGATACTGAAATCTTCCGGCGTCAGGGGAGTATCAGGAAGATTTGTAAGTGAGTTGGATATGGATTTTGCCACATTCAAGGAAAAATGCGAGCAGAGAGAAATCCGGATGACTACTTTTGAAAGCATGATAGAGTTTCCGGAATTCAAGGTCAATGAACAGGGACTGATTCCTGTGGTTGTGCAGCATTATAAGACTCAGGAGGTACTGATGCTGGCATATATGAACAAAGAAGCTTTTGACCAGACGATTAAGACCGGTAAGATGACTTATTACAGCAGGAGCAGACAGCAGTTATGGGTGAAGGGTGAGACCAGCGGTCATTTCCAATATGTCAAATCTCTGACTATAGATTGTGATAATGATACACTGCTTGCAAAAGTAGATCAGATCGGAGCGGCATGCCATACCGGTAATCCAACATGTTTCTTCCAGCGCCTGGTTGGAAATGATTTTGATGAGACGAATCCGCTCCGTGTATTTGAATCTGTATATGAGACGATTCTTGACAGAAAAGAGAATCCCAAAGAAGGGTCCTATACTAATTATCTGTTTGAAAAAGGAATTGATAAGATTCTCAAGAAGGTTGGAGAGGAAGCCACAGAGGTTGTAATTGCGGCTAAAAATCCGAATCCGGAGGAAATTAAATACGAATTGTCTGATTTCCTATATCATGCGATGGTACTGATGGTTCTAAAAGGAATTACGTGGGATGATATAATCAGAGAGCTTGCTGACAGATAGAGAATATCTTAGGAAATAGGAGCATATATTACCAAGAGGTGATAGGTTTGAATAATTCTGAGAAGAGAAGAAGGCAGCTTTTAGAACAGACCAGGGAATTATATCATGACAGAAGAGAAATTCCTGCTGTCCACCCCAGATATGGAGTGGCGTACCAGCAGATATACAATGATGACCAGATAATACCGACAAGCACATTTGGACTCCGACTGTTTCTAGGTGTCTTATTGTTTGCAGTTTTTGTTTCCTTTGATAAGAATAATACGGAAGTAGGAGAGGTAGACAGCAAACGCATCGTAGAAGAGATTACATATGATTTGGATGTTGCCGAAGTATGGAAAGAATTATAACAAATTGTGGCAAATCTTTCTGATTAGTGATATGATGGCATAAGAAAGGTTGGAGAAATCATTATGTGGGAGATAGAGAAAGCAATATTGATTACAAATAATGACAGGGTACAAGAGAAGTATAAAGATATGATGAATGTACTGTATGTGGAATCATACGAAGAAGTTCTGGTTAAGACACGGGACATGGTATATGACAGGCATGTTCTTTTAACCCATCCGCAGGCATCCAGCCTGAAGCCGAATCAGACACCTTATCGTTCGGTTGTCATTTATCCGAAAGGAAATGATGACAATATGAAGGATATTCTTTTAATAGAGAAATGTCTGGAAACATATTACCAGTGGCAGAAAATTGCACCTACTCCTGAAAAATATGAGGATAGGGCAGAAGAAGATTTTAAAACGATTGATCTCTCTGTGATTGATAATATTATTCCCAGGATTTCTTAGAACGAAAGGGTGAATATAACTGTGAACAAAAATGGACCGTATATTAAAGGCTTTTCCAGACGAGATTATATTCAGAAAGTGCACGAACTGATCAGGCTGGAAGGAATAAAATCAATTTCTATCCGTAAGATAGCCAGAGAGATGGGATGTTCTTCTGCAAGTCTTTACCGTCATTTTGAGAGTTTGTCTGAATTGTTGTATTTTGCGGAGCTTCGCACTCTTACTGCATATATTTTGCGGTTAAATGAAGGAGAGAAAAGATGGAAGACGGCATGGGATACTTATATAGGAGTGTGGGATTGTTACAGCAGAGAAGCCTTTGCCAATCCGGAGGCGTACAATCTTCTGTTTTTTGAATATACAAATGAAAAACTTAAAGATTCTATCATTGAGTATTATAATATGTTTCCAGAGGATATCAAGGGAACCAGCCATATATTCTGGACCATGTTAAAATGTGCCGATTTCATGGGAAGGGACTACGAGATGTGTAAAGAATGTATCCGTGAAGGTGTGCTCAGTGAGGAGAATGCATTGCGGCTTAACCGGATTGCGTGTATGTTATTCAAGGGTTATTTTATCACTGTTTTAAAAGAAGGAATCCGTCCGGAAGATATTGATGAGAGAGTGAATATGTATACGTCGGATCTGGAAATGGTGATATACACTTTGGCGTCAGATTTAAAAGGGTATCAGGGAAACTGGAAAGACAGGAGATAAAAAAGAGGTGACGAGCCTCTTTTTTTTATACCATCGTATGCAAACAGGCCTCCGGTGGCAGGCTGTTTGTATTCCGCGAGCGTACAGAAGAAGTTTCGAGCATCAGGTTTTGCAGTTACTATAGACAGAATCATATAAGAATCCACTTATTTATAAAATAAATATATGTATATTATTTATAAAAAACTTGAATGTTATCGCGATAAGATGTATAATAAGTACAATACAAATTTGTTATCGCGATTACAAAAAGTAAGAAAAAGGAGGGAACACGTATGAGATTGGAACTTGGGAAAATTGAGATTAAGGATATCCAATTTTCAGACAGAACTTACATAGAGGAACATATACTCTATGTGAATAAGGAAGAAGTGGAAGCACTGGTTCTTGAAGATGATAAATTACTTGAATGTCATCTGGATATTGCAAGACCGGGAGACGCGACGAGGATTACACCTGTGAAGGATGTTATCGAGCCGCGTGTGAAGGTAAGCGGTAATGGAGAGATCTTCCCGGGAATCATCGGCAAAGTGTCGCCGACAGTGGGCGAAGGAAGGACACATGCCCTGAACGGCTGCTGTGTTGTTACAGTTGGAAGGATTGTGGGATTTCAGGAAGGTGTAATCGACATGAGTGGTCCGGCGGCAGATTATTGTCCGTTTTCCAAGACGGTGAATCTGTGTGTTGTAATTGAACCAAAGGAAGGGCTTGAAACCCATGTATATGAAAGAGCCGGAAGACTTGCCGGTCTTAAGGTTGCCGCTTATCTGGGGAATGCAGGAAAAGAAGTAGAACCGGATTCTATAGAGACATATGAAACGAAGCCAGTTTTCCAACAGGCGGCGGAGTATCCGGAGCTCCCGAAGGTAGGATATGTACATATGCTTCAGTCTCAGGGACTTCTGCATGATACCTATTATTATGGTGTGGACGCCAAGCAGTTCGTGCCCACTTTTATGTATCCGACAGAGATTATGGACGGCGCTATCGTTTCTGGTAACTGTGTGGCACCCTGCGATAAGGTTACGACATACCATCACCTGCATAATCCGGTTATTGATGAATGTTATAAACGCCATGGAAAAGAGATTAATTTTATGGGTGTCATCCTGACGAACGAGAATGTATTTCTTGCAGATAAAGAGAGGCACTCGGATATGGTTGCAAAGCTGGCGGAGTGGATGGAATTAGACGGAGTCCTGATTACAGAAGAAGGCTATGGTAATCCGGATACGGATCTTATGATGAATTGCCGCAAAGTGGAACGTAAAGGGACAAAAGTAGTTCTCATCACTGACGAATTCCCGGGTAAAGACGGAAAATCCCAGTCACTTGCAGATACCTGTGATGAAGCAACGGCGCTTGCCTCCTGCGGACAGGGAAATATGACATTACAATTCCCGGCTATGGAAAAAGTTATCGGTATGCAGGATTACATCGAGAGTCAGATTGGCGGATGGGCAGGCTGTATGAATGAGGATGGATCTTTCGAGGCTGAGATTCAGATTATCATTGCATCAACGATTGCCAACGGATTTAACACGCTGGCTGCAAGAGGATATTAAGAAAGGGGGATTTGACAGTTATGGCAAAGTATAAGATTGTTCATTATCTGAATCAGTTCTTTGGCGGAATCGGCGGAGAAGAGAAGGCTGGTTTTGAGCCGGAAGTAAGAGAAGAAAAGATAGGTCCGGGGCTTGCGATCGCACAGGCGCTTGGAGAAGATTATGAGATTGCGGCAACCGTAATCTGCGGAGATAATTATTTTGGTGAAAATCTGGATATTGCTACAGATACCATTATAGAGATGGTGAAGAAATATGAGCCGGATGTATTCGTAGCCGGTCCGGCATTCAATGCCGGGCGATATGGAGTTGCATGCGGAACAATCTGCAAAGCGGTAGAAGAGAGGCTGGGGATTCCGGTTATTACAGGTATGTATGAGGAGAACCCGGGAGCGGATATGTTTAAGAAAGATGTAATTACGGTCCAGACTGGAAACTCTGCCGCTACTCTTCGGAAATCATTACCGAAGATTGTGAATCTGATTCAGAAAATGACCACGGGTGAGGAGATTCTCGGTCCATCTATAGAAGGATACCTGGAACGAGGCATACGTATGAATTATTTCGCGGAAAAGAGAGGCGCGGCCCGCGGTATGGATATGCTGATCAAAAAGATGGCCGGAGAACCATTTGAGACGGATCTTCCGATGCCCAAATTCGACCGCGTATCACCGGCAGACCCGATTACAGATATGGCACACGCAAAGATTGCCGTCGTTACGTCCGGAGGCGTAGTACCTCAGGGGAACCCGGATCATATAGAGTCTTCTAATGCAACCAAATACGGCGTATATTCTATCGAAGGCATGGACAGTATGTCGCCGGAAGATTTTACAACAATCCACGGCGGGTATGACAGACAGTTTGTCATGGCAAATCCGAATCTGGTGGTCCCGCTGGATGTTCTGCGCGAGATGGAAAAGTCAGGCGAATTCGGTGAACTGGTAAATTATTTCTGTACGACGACAGGAACGGGTACTGCAACAGGCTCCGCCGCGAAATTTGGTGATTCCATAGGTCAGAAGTTCGTTGAAGAGCATGTTGACGGCGTTATCCTCGTCAGCACATGAGGTACCTGTACACGTTGCGGTGCAACGATGGTTAAAGGAATTGAAAAATATGGCATTCCGGTCGTACATATGGCGACAGTAGTGCCGATCTCAAGGACAATCGGAGCGAACAGAATCATTCCCGGCGTAGGTATTCCATATCCACTTGGAGATCCGACCCAGGGAGAGGCTGATTCCAGGAAAATCCGGGAAAAAATGGTACGAAGAGCGCTGAAAGCTCTGCAAGTACCGGTTACGGATCAGACTGTTTTTGACAAAGATATATAATTTCCTGAAGGGAGGGATTCTATGAGTAATAACGAACAGGCTCATTTTAAATCACGTTTTGGATACATTATGGTTGCAGCCGGAGCAGCGATCGGATTAGGTAATATATGGAAATTCCCGTATCTGGCATACAGAGGCGGCGGTGGTATCTTCCTGATCACATATATCATTATTATTATTTTAATGGCTCATCCAATGGTTGAGATGGAAACTGCTATCGGTCGTTTTGGAAAATCGGACACTGTATCAGTATATGAGAAAATAAATAAAAAATGGGGATTTGTGGGGTGGATTGCAAATATCTGTACGCTGGGAATCAACATGTTTTATGTAGTAGTAGGCGGATGGGTAATGAAATATGCAGTTCAGTTCATTGTAAGCGGTGATTTTGGTGTGGATACGAATGTATTCTTCAACGGATTCATCAGCAAGCCGGTTGAACCGATCATATGGGCATTCATCGTGATGTTTATTACCTCCTTCTTATTGTTGTTTGGTATTACAGAATTAGTAGAAAAGGTTACAAAGGTAATTATGCCGATTCTTTTTGTTATTCTGATCTTCTGCGCTGTTTATGCGTGCGCAACACTGCCGGGCGCTGTAGAAGGCCTGAAATATTACCTTGTTCCAAATTTCAGGAATTTTAATTTCAAGGTATTCGCAGATGCTGTGACACAGGTATTATTCTCTGTTGGTATCGGCTGGGGTATCTTTACAACATTGGGAGCTAATATTTCAGATTCCAGTAACCTTAAGAGTGATGCTGTTATGGTAAGTATTATGGATACCTTTGCGGCGGTTCTCGCAGGTTTTGTGGTTATTCCGACTGCTTTTGGCGCCGGAATGGATGTTACTAAGGGTCCGGCTCTTCTGTTTGACGTTATGGCAGAGATCTATGGAAGTCTTCCGGGAGGAAGAATCATTGGATCACTATTCTTCGTTGGAGTTATGTTTGCAGTATTTTCATCACTGTTTACCTTCTTTGAGATCTCGGTTAAGACATTCGAGGAGAAGCTTCAGATGGGACGTAAAAAAGGTGTGATCATGGTATCCGTCATTATTTTTATTGGAAATATTCTTGTATCTCTTGGATTTGGCCCGTTAGAAGGATTTAAACTGCCGTGGCCGAGCTTTACAGGGCTTGAGATGTATGGTCTCTATGACTGGCTTGACTGCTTCACGGGATATGTGCTTCTTCCGTTAGGATGTCTTCTTACTTGTGTCTTTGTTGCAAAAGTGTGGGGATTTGACGGATATGAGAAGGAATTGTTCCATGATGGCCGTGATGGGAAGCTCAAGAGTTTTGATAAGGTACTTACGGTAGCTGTAATTCCAATCTTTATGATTATTGTATTCTTGAATGTGTTTGGATTTCTTGGGTAATATATACTGCTGATGGGAATCAATAAATTTAAACAGGGATTCTCTGTGTCTGAATATAGGCATAGAGAATCTCTATTTTTGCTTATGGGGCTGTATATTGTAATTATGGATGGAAAAGCGTATAATAAATTCAAAGTCCACTCGCCCGAGGGGCATGTATTACGGGATGCCTGGATGGGTGCAGAAAAAGAAGAATGAAGATAGAGGTAAATTATTATGGGGAGAATTATCGGTATAGATCTTGGCACTACCAACAGCCTTGTATCGGTCTGGAAGAATGGAGAGAGCTGTCTGATTCCGAATTCCTTTGGAGAATATCTGACCCCGAGTGTGGTCAGTATCGACGAGGATGGAACTGTTTACGTGGGCAGGATAGCGAAGGAACGGCTGACTTCTCATCCGGAGCAGACTGCTGCATTATTCAAGCGGTTTATGGGAACAGAAAAGAAGTATATTCTTGGCGGAAAGGAATATCGTCCGGAAGAGCTCTCGGCATTAGTACTTCGCAAGTTAAAGGAGGACGCCGAGCGTTATCTGGGAGAACGAGTGGAAGAAGCGGTTATCAGTGTGCCGGCGTATTTTAATGATATGGCAAGAAAAGCAACCAAGGATGCAGGAATACTGGCAGGGCTTCATGTGGAGAGGATCGTCAATGAACCGTCCGCTGCTGCGCTGGCATGTCGTGGGATTAAAGAAGAGGGTAAAGTTGAAGAAAATGATGAGACCTTGCTGGTCTTTGATTTTGGCGGAGGTACGCTGGATGTGTCGCTGGTAGACTGTTTTGACAATGTAAT
>CANSLW010000100.1 GCA_947647815.1 uncultured Dorea sp.
CAGTCGCCAAATGCCTGCGAGCAGTCACTTGGCTCGTTGCTCGCGGGAATAAAGATATGGAAATCATGGTTGATTATGAGAAACGCGAAACAGTTACTCTGGAAGAATTGATACCTAAATGGTGGGGAATAGAAAGGTACCAGACCGGATTGTCCGGTTAATATTGAGCAAATACAGTAGAAAGGATGAAAGCATTGTTATATGACGAGATCATTTACGCAATCGAAACTGAAACCACTATAGAACAAAGAATGTTTGAAGCTGAAAGAATCAGCAGCATGAATGCTAAAAAAGCCATGTTTGAACATGTTCAGTTCATAAAATGTCAGATTCCAGATAATGATTTTGATAGTAGTGAGTTTATCAATGTCACATTTGACGGATGTGATCTGAGTAATTGTTATTTAAAAAATACGTACTTTAAAAATTGCAAATTTCTAAACTGTAAAATGGATGGCTCTTCTTTTGGTTCAGCTTCCTTTAAGAACACACAAATTGAGAACTGCAGTTGTTCATATTGCAATTTTGTATCAACCCTTTGGGAAAACACATCGGCATCCGACTGTAATATGAAACAAAGCTTTTTTTCAGAAGTAACATTTAAAAAAGCAACCTTTTATAATATCAATTTTTCCAATGTGGACTTTTTCAAAACAAAGTTAAAGGGAATAGATCTATCTGAATGTATGATCAGTAACATCATGGTTTCTGATACATATACGGAATTAGCCGGGGTAAAAGTTAATATCTATCAGGCTGCCGAACTTGCCAAATTATTAAAGGTTCAAATCGTTTAACAAAGTACTAAATAATGCATCAAGAATCGTGAAAGTTCAATTAAATCAATAGGAGAAATCAAGATATGTGTAGCAATACAAAAAGATTTGATATAAAAAAATTAAAATGGATAAGAGAACCCCTACATTATGATATTAAGGACGATAAGATTGAGATTATCACAAAACCGCACACAGATCTATGGCAACGGACATATTATCATTTCAGAAATGATAATGCGCCTGTATTGCAGATGAAGACATCGGAAAAATATTTTTCTTTTATCGTAAAAACCGAGTTTGAAAGCAAACATCGTTTTGACCAGTGCGGCGTAGTTATGTATCTTGACAGTGACAATTGGCTAAAAGGTTCCATTGAATATGAGAATGACAATTTCCAACATCTGGGCAGTGTTGTAACCAATCATGGATATTCAGACTGGGCAACAACTGCGATTAATGCTTCTATAAAATCCATGTGGTACCGTCTCAGCCGACGAGAAGATGACTTCTGTATTGAATGTTCCGAAGATGGAACTCATTTTTCTCAAATGCGTGTATGTCATATGTGGGATGCTGTAGACGAGATCAGCTTCGGCATATATGCATGCAGCCCTGAGGATTCGTCATTTAAGGCAACCTTCACTCATATGGACATAACGGAGTGTAAATGGCTGGCACACAACGGACAACAGCCCGATGCAGAATAACTATCTTATTCCTTTTTCATACAAAACATTATACCAGGCACTAATCTCTCTGTAATATTTCTCTAAACTATTAATTTTAATCGAGAAATGGATATCATATCTTCCACTTGCCTCCCAATCAGTAATAACCAAAGCATTCTTTCTTATTATGTCTGGTATAAAACTTTCTATTTGCAAACTATCTATATAGGAAATTAATGATTTTAAATTATGAACATAAAGAGATTTATTATTAAATACAACTCCAGATTTATAGATTTGAATCTTTATCAGTTTTTCAGCAGCCTGTTGAAGATGATATGCCGCCTGGTTTTTTACTTCTTTAATCTCATGATTCTTATAAAGACCAATCCCCTGTTTTGCCATCAGTAAATCAGCCTTAATTAATTTCATTGATAAATCCAATCCGTCACATCCTTTCGTATAGGATTTCACCTTCATTAATATCTCGCATTATGGGATCTGTATATTCTTTCGTTGAATCAAAATACAGCAGATCATAATCCTGTACTTCGCCATATGATACAACCGCATTAACAAAATCATTATAACTCTTCATTCTATACATCCTTTGTTTTGATTGTTTCCCGAATATCGCAATATCTACATCAGACAATTGAGTGCAATTTTCATGAAGAGATGAACCAAACAGAACAACTTTATCAATTGCCTTACACACATGGATATTTGCAACAACATTTTGTATATATTCTTTTTTAATACTGGCTACTTTTATATTTCTCTCGCCAATTCTCATCTCTACCAATTCACACATTGTCAGCCCCTCATTCCCAACTAATAAAATCCCTTTTATTTTCCCCATTATATTCTCGGATATATACCCTGTCAAGCAAATATTATCTGTTATGCAACTGTTGCAAAACAACTGTTATATACAGTATACGGCATTATATTGTATATAATCTGCATTTTGCAACAGTCTCATCTATCTAAATGAGGACCTTGCTTATCTGACATTTTGGAATAACCACCTGGCAACCCCATCATCCTCATTGCTTTCTATCACGCCATCCGCAAGCGCTTTCAACTCTTCTACGGCATTCTCCACGGCATAGCACTCATCCGATATCTCAAACATGGGAATATCATTCACCGCATCTCCAAAAGATACCACATAATCACAGTCCCACAGCTTCTTCAATCTCCGGATCGCCTCTGCCTTTGTTGCTTTTGCAGGCATAATCTCACACCAGTATTCCGGTCTGTATAACTCTTGCTGAATCGTACACCGAAACCTGCCGTCCTGCGAAAAAATGTCATATACCTGCTGCAGCTCTTCCCGTTCCCCTATACAGGTAAAGTAAAACATCTCCCCCTGATACAGTTCTTCTTTGGTCAAAACCGGCCGCAGCCTTTTATCCCCTTGTCTACTGTCCAGATATCTGCGGATTCCTTCATTTTCTCTTGATGTAATCCAGGACACCTTCTCCACACCCTTCACATAAGAGTAGACCAGAGGGCTGATATCAAACCCGTTCAGAATCTCCATAACATATCCCATCTCTTCTTCCTGAAAGCTTTCTTTAGACAAGATCTCTCCAGTAGCCGGATGAATAACAAATGCTCCATTATACACGATCACCGGGATATCCGCCGATAATCCTCTCGTCACCACAGAAGCTGAGGATAGGGACCTCGCCGTCGCATAGGTAAATGTCATTCCTCTCTCCACCAGTTCGTTGATGATCCGGATACTCTCCGGATTAATCCTGTCCTGCCTGTTAAGCAGCGTACCATCCAGATCGGACACATATAGTATTTTTCTCATCGTTTCCTCCTGTAACATTGCTTTTCTATGTTTTTATGATCCGGCATCCGCAGAACCATTCCCCCTTAATGTCATATATTATAGGAAAATCTATTAAATAATGCAACAAATATAATTTGCAAGACAATGCTAAGACAATGCTCTCAAAAGATATAATTGCATTCACATACACTGTATGATATAGTCGGGATAAAGGAGTGTGTATGTCATGACAAAAGAGAAAATAACACAAAACCAGATTACGGAGGGTGTAATCTGGCAACAGCTGTTGATCTTCTTTTTTCCAATCGTAGTAGGTACATTATTTCAACAGCTTTATAATACGGTAGACGCCGTTATCGTGGGCAGGTTTGTGGGGAAGCAGGCTCTCGCAAGCGTCGGAGGATCAGCTGCCGTATTGTCTAATCTGATCATTGGATTTTTCACCGGTCTGTCCGCCGGCGCTACTGTGATCATCTCCCAGCATTACGGCGCTAAGAATACCAGAAGCCTTCAAGAAAGCCTTCATACTGCCTATGCGTTTTCCATTATTGCAAGCATCCTTATTGCCATTCTTGGATTGTTTTTGACGCCCTGGATGCTGACTATTATGAAGACTCCCTCAGATGTCCTGACGGATTCTATTCTGTATCTCAGGATTTATTTTCTGGGAATGATCGCCGTTCTTGTTTTTAACATGGGTTCCGGGATCATGCGGGCAATCGGGGACTCCAAAAGACCGCTGTACTACCTGATTATCTGCTGTCTTCTGAATATTGTACTGGATGTCGTCATGGTGCTGGTATTTCATCTGGGAATCGCCGGAGTCGCAATTGCAACTGTCATCTCACAGACAGTCAGCGCTCTTCTGGTCACCAGAGCATTGATGTCCGGTTATGACCTGCTGAAATTGTCCCCTTCTGCTATCCGGATTACACCTCCCATGCTAAGATCCGAACTGCGGATTGGATTTCCAAGCGGTCTGCAATCCTGTATGTATGGATTTACCAACATTATCATTCAGGCTGCTGTCAATGGATTTGGTACGGACCCTGCTGCAGCATGGGCAGCGTATGGCAAACTGGACGCCATCTTCTGGACTGTATGCGGAGCATTCGGAATTGCGGTCACTACTTTTGCCGGTCAAAATTATGGCGCAAAACGGTATGACAGAGTATTCAAGAGTGTCCGGGTCTGCCTTGGAATGTCCCTCGGGATGTCCGGAATATTACTGGCTTTCCTTGTAATCTTCTGCCGTCCTTTATTCCACATCTTTACAACAGACCTTAATGTTGTAAAGATAGGAATCTACATGCTGCGCTATATCACACCCAGCTATATTATATTCATATTTATTGAGATATTATCCGGAGCGCTGCGCGGAATCGGCGACGTTCTGTTCCCCACCCTGATTACTCTGGGCGGAGTCTGCTGTGTGCGTCTTCCCTGGGTTCTGCTGGTAGTTCCAAGACAACATGAATTATCAACCATATTAGTCAGCTATCCCATGTCATGGATTGCCACTGCGGTGCCGCTTATCATATACTACTTCTTCAGGAAG
The DNA here is from genome assembly GCA_947647815.1 of uncultured Dorea sp. GTDB lineage: Bacteria > Bacillota > Clostridia > Lachnospirales > Lachnospiraceae > Sporofaciens. The sequence goes on from CANSLW010000100.1 coordinate 4,816, forward strand.
AAGCGCTTGATATCTGCATAATCGTTGATAAACCGAATTTTATAAGATATACATGCCGCTAAACAAGCATCACCATATCCCTGTTCGTGTGATAACCAGTACAATATAAAACACGCACTATGCCTAATGATTCCTTATCCTTTTTAAACAATTTCAATTATACTTCAATATAACTTCAAAGTTAACTTCAACATAACTTCAATATAACTTCAATTTACTTTGAAGTACTCCAAATATGTCTAAAAAACTGAGCAAAAATCAGCACGCTGCAAAGTAATACAATTAATTCTCCTCCTATCGTCTGCCTCCAGATATGCAGCATCCTCTGCCAGGCCGCAAACTCCTGATGTACAATAAGTTCTTGTATTTGTCCCGCTTTCTCCCGAAAAAGTTCTCCAAAGAACTCAAAATCTGACCAGAATGTAGGAAGATAGTCGCTTCCCGGATTCGATGCTTTCACACCTAAGACCAACATCCCTGCCGCTCCCGCCATGCAAAGCCAAAATCCCACTTTGGTTCTGCATAACACGTTATCTGTTTTTCCTGTCCTGCTTTTTATCCTGTTACCTGCCAGAATCAGAACAACCCCTGTGATACCTGCATATAGCAGCCACGCTGTAACATAATAATGCTGTCCGTCAATCATCTGTCCGTTTGCACTCCCCAATACAGATTCCATAAAACTGACCGCCTGCTTAGATGACTGTCCACGTTCCCTTTTTCTCACTGCAATTCCATCGAATACCGTATCTTTCTTTGCCGGAACCATACAGACAGCAGTATCTTCCTTAAGAATACCCACAATCCGCAGATCATCTCCATTCATTCGAATACTCAGCCCTGACACATGATCTGAACCGAATAATACATGTGCCGTAACCTGGTCCAACAGACATACGCCTTCTTCGCCTTCCGTAAAATATCTTCCTTCCGCCAGTGAGCTTCCAAAGATTGCTTCCGGCTGTCCTTTGACCTGATAGCAGGATACCTCTTTCTCACGTCCCGTATCTTCTGAAGAAACTTTGTACTTTGAATCTTTCTTCCACACTGCCGCGCCTGAGAACATTTTACTGTCCTCATTCGCTTTCCATTGATCAAATGCAGATTCTGAGATACTCCCTGTCGGATAAGATAACGAAAGGCTGTCCGCATATTCCTTTAATTGTATAAGTTTGCATAGAATCCAGATATTCGCTGTCACATAAAAGAGTATAAATACCCGTCCCCAAAGCTGTGATTTCTTCATTCCCATTGCTGTGATTCTTTTTCTCACTTAAGATACACGTCCTTTTTCATTCTCTGTTTTACTCTTTTAAACGTATCCTATTTCCTTCTGATACGTATTTTTCAGATGATACGATTATACGGTCCTCGGGCAAAAGAGCAGATGTAACCGCCGCACTCTTCGCATCCTTCTCAATCACGGTTACCGGGACCTTCTTTGCAATCTGCACGGTGCCTAACATCTGTTCTTCTTCTGAAAGGACCAGACAATACGTATCATTTACATCTTCACGCAGCGCGCTAAGAGGTATGATCTGTTCGTACTCTTTTTCCGACGGCGTCTCAATCTCCCAGGTAAATCCATCCGAGTTCTGTACTTCTATATTCTCTGGTACAGAAGCAAGCCAGAAGTACTGTTGCGCGGAAGATGCATTAATGCCTGTATCCTCTCCTGCTCTATCGGTGCCGTCTTGTGAAGTAATCTCTTCGCCGCTTCCTGCACTGCCGCCTGCCTCCATTCCTATTGATTCGATCTTAACCATTCTCTTCTTTCCGGCCCCGAGCTGAATACTGACCTCAGAACCGGTTTTTAACTTTTCTTTGTCCTTTGCTTTCACCAGTCCTTTCAACATGAATCCGCCGCTTCCTGTCACCAGTACCTCTGCTCCGCTCGTAACCGCTCCGATCTGAACGCCTGCCTGCAATACCGTACAATCTCTGTCTGCACAGATTTTTCCTTCTGACGCCTGATATGACCGAAGTCTCTCCAGTTCCTTTCTCGTATATTCTACCTGCGCCCAGGATGCTTCTGCTCCCAGTCTCGCTGACTCTGCCGCGTTTGCCGCATTCATATCCTGTGCCGCATCCTCCTGCCTTGCCAGCTCATATGAATTCTGTGCCTGAGTTACCGCCTGTCTGGCTGATTCTACACCTGCATGCGCCTCCTGAAGCACCGAGAAAAGTTCCTGTTTCCTCGACAACCACACACTGCTTTCCCCATCTGCACTGCCTTCTCCATTTGCACTACTTTCCCCCTCTCTTATTTCCCCACTATTCTCTCTTTCCTTCTCTTCCTGTGTCCCACTCTTCACAGTATCACTAATTCCAATACTTCTATTCATGCTCTGACTTGCCGTGGCTGTAAACTCATCATAAGCCGCCTGTGCTTCCGCCTCCTTCTGCTGTGCCAGACTAAGCTGCTGCTGTGCTTCTGCAAGCGTCTGTCCTGCTCCCATGACCGCCGGTACTCTTGCCTGTGCTCTTGCTGACACTTCCTGCTGGGATGCCTGCAATTCTAACTGAGTCAGTTCCGCCTGTTTTTTCTCAATTGATTGCTGAAGATATTCCATCCGAAACTGTACCAGACATTCTCCTGCCCTGACCATATCTCCCTGCTTTGCAATCCATTCTACTTGCTGCTCCGGCCAGAGAAATATCTGATCCTCTTTCGTCGGTACCACTGTTCCGTCTCCATTATAAGTATACGTAAGCTTTCCTCGTCCTGTTTTCTCTGTCTCTACCTGTGCAACCAGTACAGATGCCGCCCCGCGGGATACAATCGTCCCAACTGCCATAACTGCCAGGAATCCGCAGGAAAGCCGTATTACCAATTTTTTCTTCCGCTCCATTTCTCTGCTCCTTTTTAAGCTCCTTCTTAAAGTCAAACACCAGCATCAAACATCAAATACCTGTAAGCAGCCACTTCGCCAAAGGCCAGGCAGGCTCATTGCCTGAGGGAATGCACCTGTCCGAATTCCGAACCGGATGCCATAATCCCCTGCTCCAGATTATCCTGTCCGCAGAAAAATATCATCACTGCCGGTAGCAACGTTACAATCGAAGCCGCGAATGCCGCCGCAATTTCTTGATTCACCATCTGCGGCAGATATAAGGAAAGCGGCTGCAAAGCCTGTGTCTTAAGATACGTCATAGGCTGTTCAATGGCATTCCAGTATTCCAGAAAGCCCAATATCAATATAGAAAAGATTCCCGGCATGCCAAGGGGAATTCCGATACCCAAGAATATCCTGAGACTCCCGGCGCCGTCAATCTGTGCAGCTTCTATTATTTCTCCGGGAATACCAGCAAATGTTTTCTGTAAGATAAATATAGGCAGCGTTGAGAAGATTCCCGGCAGGACCACCGCCGCGCGGGTATCCATCAGCCCTGCCGCATTAAGAACCAGATATCCCGACACCATCGTAACCTGGAAAGGCAGGATCATCAAAAGCATATACAAGAGCCAGAGAATTCGTTTCCCGGGAAAACGAAACTGTGCGAACGCCCACGCGGCCGGTACTGCTACAAGAAACTGCCCGGCCAGCACGCCTGTTGTCTGAATCATGGAATTCCAGAAAGCCGTAAAATATTCCGGCGAATCAAGTAAAAGTCTTATATACGCACGCAGTGTCGGATAGATCGGGAAGAACCGCATTCTAATCTGGTCTCCTGAATCTGCAAGAACCGCGCCGCATGTTTCCAGCACCTCCTGTCTGCCCATCAGAGAATAGACTGTCAGCATAAACAACGGAGCCGCCATAACCACACATACCGCCAGAAGAATTCCCCGAAGCATCCATTGTCTGAAATTCCTCCAATATCTTATTCTTTTGATATTTCTCCTGGCCTTATTTCCCTCACTCCTATACATTAACTATCTCCCTGCCATCTTTGCTTTCATCTCTATTCTTCTTTCTGTCATCTGCCCGGCGCGCCAATACACTGACACATCCATATTATGTACGTGTCAGTGCGCCAAGTACAATGCTCAATATCCCTCCTGCCAGGATTACCAGCATAACCGCAGCCGCCGTCATCTTCTGAATATCCAGATTCACAAACCAGTTATTAAACAGATGCTGCAGCATATAGATACTCTCATGAGGATAATCGCCTGCCAGCAGATATGCCTCCCGGAACACCCGAAATGCATTGACGAAAGACAACAATCCTGTGACAAATATCGTCTCCTTCAGCTGCGGCAGTGTGATATAGCGAAAACATGCCCATCCGCCTGCACCCTGTACCTTTGCGGCCTCGTACTGCTCTTCTGGAATCGCTCCGAGTCCTGCAAGCCACAGAATCATATCGTATCCAAGGTTTTTCCAGATATAGCAGGCAGCCAGCACCCAGAACGCCGAATCCGATGCAAGCCAGTCTCTTCCTGCGCCTCCAAAAATCTCTATGATTCGTCCAAGCCATCCCTTCTCATCAAATATCAACTGAAAGAAAACCACTACGGAAGCCGCGGGAATTGCCATCGGAAGCAAAAATCCTGTCTTCACCCATCTGTTTATTCCTGTCACCTCTCTTACAAGAACCGCAAGAAATAAGGACAGCAGCATAAGCATCGGAAGACAAATTGCCATGAATCTGACCGTGTTTGTGGCAGCCAGCCGGAATGCTGTATTTGAAAGAACCATCTTGTAATTCTCAAGTCCCACAAAACCATTCCCCACCGCCTGCAAAAACGATCTGCGTAATACATCCAAGAATGGAATCAGCACAAACCCTCCCGTCCCCAGAAGGCTTGGCGCCAGAAACAGATATCCCTTTAAATCTCTACTCTGCAAGATAGGTGTCCACTTTCTGCGCAATATTTTTCGCTGCTGTCGCCGCATCGATACTTCCTCCCAGGCACGCATCCGCCTCTGTCTGGTAGATGCTCCAGATCACGCAGTCCTGCACTGCCGGATTACTCAAAGTGCGGCACTTCACAATCAGGTCCTCCACTTCTTCTACTGTCGGATACCCTGCCTCCACTTCAATCTCATTCTCTCCTTCAATACTCCAACTTGCTATGGCTCCAAGGCTCTGCGCATACTCACTGTCTACTTCATCTTTCATCTTATCCAGTGCAGATACCAGTACCGGGAAACCATCATCCACCGGCTTCTCCTGCACCTTCTGTGAAAACAAATATTTCACAAATTCTTCCGCCAGTTCTTTCTCTTTTGTCCCTTGATTGATTCCTACAATTCCATGTGGTATATAAAAATCCTTCAACGTATCGGGAGAAAGGTTCAGCTGACCCATAATCGTATATGGAATCATCATATCCATCACGCTGGAAATCCTGTCTGTAGCTATACTTTCCGGATAATGGAGAATCGCCGCGCTTCCCGCATTGCTGAACATTCCCTGATGAAAGATCCTGGAAGCCATCCCTATTCCCAACTCATTGCTATTTACCTCGTCAAATGCTTCCGTCTTTGCATTCGCAGCAATCTTAATCTCTGTCTCCAACAATGCTGTCAATTTCTCCTGGTCAACCTTTCCATCATCTCTGATAATCTCATCCTGATACATCTGGAATAAGAAATCCCGGATGTACTCCCGCTCCGCGATACCGACAATACTATGATCCGAATGTGTTTCCACATATGCCTTTAGTTCGTCCAGTGATGATAATGCTTCCTTTGCCTGATTATCTCCATATATGATCGGCACACTGAATTTCACCGGCATTCCATAGACCTTCCCATCTACCTGCGCAGTATTTTTTAATACAGCTTCCAGATATGTCTCCTGAGAAGTCAATTCGTCTGTCAGATCTGTCAGATCCGCGAGAATCCCTTTTTCCGCATACGTCTTTGCCGATAATCCATCCAGCAGAAGTATATCCGCTCCACTTCCACTAAGAAGTTCCGTATTCAGCGTACGGATATCATCAGTCGTAATCCCTTCTTCTTTTCCAGAGGTCTGGAATTTCACCTCCACATCCGGATGCCCTTTCTGGAATCCAAGAATCGCATCCTGAACCGTCTGATTCTCAGCAAGAGCAAACACCTGCAATGTATGTTCCGGCGCCGCCGGTGCATCGGCATCATATACATAATGCGCCAGACTGTTTGTCTCCGCCTTCTCCTGGGTATAAAGTGCATAGAAATCATCTTTTGCTCCTGCCACAAACCCTGTCGTATAACTGATAGAAGATCCCATCTCACCTTTACTGCCGTCCATGATCACTTCACTGGTCTCATTTCCCGGCGTCATACGCGTAATCCCTTCCGGCGAGATAAGATACCAGTTTTCCTTAATATTACACATCCAGGCCGAATCTGACTCCGGTTGATTGATCCGTAGTTCCCCTTTCTCTTTCAACTCCGGATCAAAGATCGTAAAAACCCCGTCCTCCGTATTCACCGCCATATCTCCATCCTCAGCGCTAAAAAACATCCTCTGTATACTGGATCTTCCCTGGACACTGTTAATTTCCCTGATTGTCTCCAGTGAATCCGGATCAATCACTGTTATTTTATCTGAATACATGTCATTCAGCCAGTAATTCCCAGCGCCGTCGATCTGTAGATTGGTAACTGCCGGATAACCAAACTCTCCCTGCTGTTTCAGATATGGAATCTCTAATAATTCCCCTTTCCGCCCATTGCTGCTCCTTGCTATATGCGGAAGCATCTCTTCATCTATACCTCGTGCTACCTGCATTCCTTCCTTTGTTTCCTGAATCTCCTGCAAATACATTTTCTCTCCGTCATAGAGCTGGCTCACCCATTCAAGGCTCTCCTGCTCCCATTCGCCTTCCTTATATTCATACCGATATACCTGCGCATCCTCTGCCTGAGAATACAGGATCAGATTCCCCTCTCCCGATTTTGTTAAATTTACAACCGTTTCCCCTTCCTTAACAGGCAGTTCCATATCCTCTTCTACATAATGTCCTTTCGCCTTTCTGTCAGCATTTTCCCTGTCAGATTTTCCCGTGCCGCATCCCGTCAATAATCCGGAGACCACTAAGAATACTGACAAAATCACTATCAGATGTTTCTCATATTTCCTACTTCTTTTCACTAACACCACGCTCCTCTCTACACATCCAATAAAAACCTTCCACTAGA
>CANSLW010000101.1 GCA_947647815.1 uncultured Dorea sp.
CCGCAGAATTTCAATAATTAAGTCTATTACATCACAAGCCTTGATTAAGCCTTGTGATGTAATAGACTTAATTATTGAAATTCTGCGGGGAAGCCAATCAGTGAAGGATGCGAAAGCGTGCCTGACAAATGGTATCACGGAGAATATTAACTTTAAGTCCAAGATATCCAAAAAGATGGCATCCATGCTCCGATTTACAGAACGCCAGGCAACAGCTATCTTAGAGATGCGTCTGTATAAACTGATTGGTCTGGAAATTGAAGCGCTCATGAAAGAACATGATGAGACATTGAAGAAGATTGCACGATATGAAGATATTTTGAATCACTATGAGTCTATGGCAGATGTCATCATCGAAGATTTGGACAGGCTTAAATCAGAATTCGCAAGAAAACGCCGTACGGTGGTTGAGAATGCAGAAGAAGCGGTCTACGAGGAGAAAAAGATTGAAGAACAAGAAGTAGTCTTCCTGATGGACAGGTTTGGCTATGCCAAGACGATTGATACCAATGCCTACAGCCGGAATAAAGAAGCGGCGGATGCAGAGAATAGATATATCATCTCATGTATGAATACAGGAAAGTTATGTATATTCACTAATACAGGGAAAATGCATCAAGTTAAAGTCCTGGATCTGCCATATGGCAAATTCCGGGACAAAGGCCAGCCGGTTGATAATGTAAGTAATTACGACAGTACGCAGGAGGAGATCATCTATATCTGTGATGCGGAGCAGATGCGTTATGCGAAGCTGCTTTTTGCCACCAGACAGGGGATGGTAAAGAAGGTAGAAGGAGCAGAATTCCAGGTGGCAAAGCGGACGATCGCAGCAACGAAACTTCAGGAGGAGGATGCTGTAGTCAGTGTCCAGGTTATCAATGATAACCAGAATGTTGTGCTGCAGACGAAAGACGGATATTTCCTTAAGTTCCCGGCAGAAGAAGTGTCGGAGAAGAAAAAGGGCGCTGTGGGAGTGCGTGGAATGAAACTGCGTAAGAATGACGAAGTGGAGCAGGTATATCTCTTTGATGACGGTGTGCAAGTGTATGCCAGTATCGGGGAGAAGGAGATCTTACTGAACCGTCTGAAGATGGCAAAACGAGATGGGAATGGTACAAAGCCCAGGTAAGGAATGGAGAATCAGAGATTATGATACAAGACATTGCACCATGCCGATATAAGAATGAATACCTTCCAATGCCGCCGGAAAAAGAAGATTTCCTGCTTTGTTATGACGGAAGAAAGATATTGGTTAAAAAGGAGAACGAATACATATCCTTTCCTACATTTGGAGAGATGGGGACAGAAGAGTGTACTTATTTGTTTTCAATAGATGAGAGAAGATTCTATCTCGGAGAGAAGAGGCCTGGTGATTCGTTTGCGGAATATGCATGGGAAGATATCCAGAGTTTAAGAAGTGTCAGTCCAAAGCATCTTTGTTTTGCAGGTGTTACAGGATGGCAGTTACATAGATGGTATGAGAACCATCGGTATTGCGGGCGCTGTGGGAAACCAATGGTAAAGGATGAAAAAGAACGTATGCTGTACTGCCCGGAATGTAAGAATATGGAATACCCTAAGATCTGTCCGGCAGTTATTATTGCAGTGACGCATGGAAACAGGCTTTTAATGTCTAAGTATGCCGGCAGGGAATATAAGAAATATGCACTGCTTGCCGGTTTTACAGAGATTGGAGAGACAATAGAGGAGACTGTAAAGCGTGAGGTAATGGAAGAAGTTGGTCTTAAAGTAAAGAATATTACATATTATAAAAGTCAGCCGTGGTCTTTTTCCGATACTTTATTGATTGGATTTTTCTGTGAACTGGATGGCAACGAAGAAGTAACGCTTGACAGAGAAGAACTGGCGCTTGCAGAATGGTTTGAGCGTGAAGAGATCCCGGTAGAACCAGACGATGTGAGCCTCACGAATGAGATGATGATGGTATTCAAGGAGAGACATTGATTGGGAATATTTATAATAATACTTTTGTTTATTGCGGTTCTGATTATCGGTGAGATTGTCCGGGAACTGCATTGTTTTAAACTAACCCATTATACGGTACAATCAACAAAGCTTACGGGCATTGAAGATTCAAAAAGAATCGTGTTCCTAAGCGATCTGCATAATTATTGTTATGGAAGAAACAATGAGAAGCTGTTTCAAGCGATTGAAGGAGAACATCCAGATCTGATACTGATTGGCGGCGATATGCTGTTAAGGTCAAACGGGAATTATTATGGGAATACCGTAGATTTTCTCGTTCGTCTTCCAAAAATCTGTGAAGTATATTACGCGAATGGCAATCATGAGCAGAAACTGAAGGAATGGCCGGAAAAGTATGAGCAGTCTTACACAGATTATAAAGCGCAGCTCGTGAAGTCCGGGATTCATTTTCTTGAAAATGAATCGAAAGAATTCTTATGGAATGGGAAAAGTATCAGGATAACGGGATTGGAGATTCCCTTAAAAGGGTATGAGCGTTTTACGCGAAAGCGGCTTTTGCCAGAAGAGATAGAAGCGAAGATAGGCAGACCTTGTGCGGATTATGAGATTCTGCTTGCACATCATCCGGCATATATAGAGACCTATCAGAAATGGGGAGCGGACTTGATTCTGGCGGGACATTATCATGGAGGCGTGATACAGATACCTGGAATTGGAGGAGTAATCGCTCCGGATCTTACTTTATTTCCCCGGTATTCCGGCGGCTGTTATCAGGTAAATAGCGCGGCTGCAGTGGTCAGCAGAGGCATTGGCGTACATTCTGTACCGATACGTTTGTGGAATCCGGCAGAAATAGTTTCGATAGAGCTTGTGTAATCGGCAGATATTCTGTATAATAATAAAATTGCGATAATGAGAAATATAGGAGAAACCAATGGGAATTCCGGTAAAACTGCAGGTCTTTGAAGGACCTCTGGACTTGCTTTTACATCTGATAGATAAGAATAAAATTGACATCTATGATATTCCAATCGTAGAGATTACAAATCAATATATGGAATATATCCGGGCGATGGAACGTGAAGACCTGAATATTATGAGCGAATTTTTGGTGATGGCGGCAACGTTGTTAGACATCAAGTGCCGGATGTTGCTGCCCAAAGAAGTCAATGAAGAAGGGGAAGAAGAAGACCCAAGGCAGGAGCTGGTTGCACAGCTCTTAGAATATAAGATGTACAAATATATGTCCTATGAGTTAAGAGACCGGCAGGTGGAAGGAGAGCAGGTTATGTACAGGGAACCAGCAATTCCGGAAGAAGTGCTGGAATATGTGGAGCCGGTGAATCTGGACGAACTGCTTGGCGATCTTACTCTTGCAAAGTTGAATAAGATATTCAGGGATGTTATGAGACGGCAGGTTGATAAGGTTGACCCTGTCCGGAGTAAATTCGGAAAGATAGAGAAAGAGGAAGTGACGCTTCCGGATAAGCTTTTGTATGTAACAGAATACGCAAAAGAGCATAAAAAGTTTAGTTTTCGGGAGCTGCTTAAGACACAGAGATCCAGGACACAGATTGTAGTTACATTTCTGGCAGTTTTACAGCTGATGAAGGAAGGTACGATATTGATAGAGCAGGAACAGCCTTTTGATGAGATTACGATATTGTCTAAGGCGGCTTAGAGGTGGAAAGGTAGTAATGAAAGAAGTGGAGATCAGAAGACTAGAGGGGATTATAGAGGCAGTTCTGTTTACCATGGGGGATTCTGTGGAGTTGGGAAAGATTGCGACGGCTATTGGGCATGACGAGAATACAACGCGAAAGATTGTTCATAGTATGATGGACAGATATGAAGCCGAAGAACGCGGTGTAAGGATTATCGAACTAGACAATGCATTTCAGATGTGTACCAAAAAGGAGATGTATGAATATCTGATCCGCGTGGCAAAGCAGCCAAAGAAATATGTACTGACGGATGTACTTCTGGAGACCTTGTCGATTATTGCGTATAAACAGCCTGTGACAAAGCTGGAGGTAGAGAAGATTCGTGGAGTAAAGTCAGATCATGCCGTGAATAAACTGGTAGAATACAATCTGGTGTGTGAGAAAGGGAGGCTTGATGCACCGGGCAAACCGATTCTTTTTGGAACCACGGAGGAGTTCCTGCGCAGGTTCAGTATCCAGTCGGTGGATGAGCTGCCAAGCCTGAATCCGGAACAAATGGAGAGTTTTAAGGAAGAAGCAGAAGAAGAGATACAGTTGAAACTGGATATCTGACATGTGACAGCATATAGGAATAGGGAGGCGCATACAATATAATAAGACAGCGGTATATGGTGCGGCAGATGAAGAAGATATTATTATGCAGCCTTATGATTTGTTTATTATTTTCTAAGATTGGGAGTCTTACACTCGATGCAAAAGAGAGTGAGGATGCGCCAGAGGAGTTATACGCCCGGTCAGCAGTGCTTATGGATGCTGATAGTGGGCGTGTTTTGTTTGGAAAAGAAGAGGATGAGATTCGTCCGATGGCAAGTACGACTAAGATTATGACATGTATCCTGGCGCTTGAAAACGGTGAGAAGAATCAGATTGTTACAGTATCCGGCCATGCGGCAGGCCAGCCTAAGGTGAGACTTGGCGTCAAGGCTCAGGAGCAGTTTTATCTAAAGGATTTGTTATACTCCCTAATGCTTGAATCTCACAATGACAGTGCTGTAGTGATTGCAGAGGGAATTGCCGGATCTGTAGAAGAATTTGCCGGATTAATGAATCAGAAGGCGCAGGAACTTGGATGCAGCCACACATATTTTATAACGCCTAATGGACTTGACGGCAGTGATGAGAAGGGTACCCACTCAACAACGGCGAGAGATCTGGCAGCAATCATGCGTTATTGTATCTCCCAGTCTCCTTGTAAAGAGGAGTTTCTTGAGATTACGAGGACAAAGAGTTATCAGTTTACGGATGTAGAAGGAAACAGAAACTTTTCGTGTAATAATCATAATGCTTTTCTGGATATGATGGAAGGAGCGTTAACTGGAAAGACAGGTTTTACTGCGGATGCGGGGTATTGTTATGTAGGAGCGCTTACCCGTGACGGCAGAACATTTATCGTTGCATTATTAGCATGCGGCTGGCCTAACAATAAAGGGTATAAATGGACAGATACCCGTAAATTAATGGAATACGGAATTGCGAATTATGAATATCAGAATGTATGGGAAGATGTGACACTTCCTGATGTTCAGGTAAAAGGTGGCATAGAGGAATCCAATCCTTATGAAAGTATTATCAATATGCCGTTGAAAGTAAAAGAAAAAGAAGAAATTCCGGTGCTGCTTGGACCAGATGAGTCGGTCGAGGTAAAAGTAGAAGTGAAAAAGATTATGGAAGCGCCTATAGAAACAGGAGAAGAAGCGGGGAGGCTCAGATATCTTTTAAATGGAGAAGAGATTGCCTCTTACGCAATAGTGACAGAGAAGTCGGTGGATAAAAGGGATTTGAACTGGGCGGTTATGTGGATTATCAGGCTGGCAGCGTTGTGATTCATACAAATTTTTAAATGCTTCAGTTGACGCCTGGACGGAAGTATGCTATTTTAAACTTGTTAGATTGTTCTGGGAGAGTTTCATTTCTATTCATATATTCATTTCACATCCGATAAGTCAGAGGATTTTCATGTATTTTCCTGAATTTAGTGTTGACATTTTGTAACAAGTATAATAGTATATTAACCAGAGAACGAACATTCGTTCGTTGGAGTGAAGGAGATTATGACATGGCAAGTGAAGAAAAGAAGAAAGCATTAGATGCTGCAATAGCGAAACTGGAGAAAGATTTTGGTAAAGGCACGGTTATGAAGCTGGGTGATCCCAAGGCGCAGGTGGCGGTCGAGACGATTCCGACAGGCTCTTTAAGCCTGGATCTTGCATTGGGGCTTGGAGGAGTTCCAAGAGGACGTGTTGTGGAAGTATATGGGCCAGAATCCAGCGGTAAGACAACGGTTACATTACATATGATTGCGGAAGTACAGAAGAGAGGCGGGATTGCCGGCTTCATTGATGCGGAACATGCTCTGGATCCCGTCTATGCTAAAAATATAGGTGTAGATATAGATGAACTGTATATTTCCCAACCAGACAGCGGAGATCAGGCGCTGGAGATAGCAGAGACAATGGTAAGATCTGGAGCGATGGACATTATTGTGGTGGATTCCGTCGCAGCGCTGGTGCCGAAGCAGGAGATTGAAGGAGATATGGGTGACAGTCATGTGGGACTGCAGGCGAGGCTGATGTCCCAGGCGCTTCGAAAACTGACTCCTGTAATCAGCAAATCAAACTGTGTAGTGATTTTTATAAATCAGCTTCGTGAGAAAGTAGGAGTTATGTTTGGGAATCCTGAGACAACAACCGGTGGACGTGCGCTTAAGTTTTACGCGTCTATCCGTATGGATGTCAGAAGGATAGAGACATTGAAGCAGAGCGGCGATATGGTAGGAAACAGAACCCGTGTGAAGATCGTGAAGAATAAGATTGCGCCGCCGTTTAAAGAAGCAGAATTTGATATTATGTTTGGAAAGGGTATCTCTAGGGAAGGAGACATCCTGGATCTCGCTGTGGAATGTAAACTGGTAAGCAAAAGCGGAGCATGGTTTGCTTATAACGGGGATAAGATAGGACAGGGCCGGGAGAATGCCAAGACATATTTAAAAGAGCATCCTGAGATTATGGAGGAGTTAGAGGCAAAGATACGTGAACATTATGATATCAAAGCGGATGCGCCGCTGGAAGATAAAGGAGTAAAGCCATTGCAGAAGGATGGTAAAAAAGGCGGTACAAAGAAGTCTTCAGCTGCAAAAGCGGACAAGCAGGAGAAGAAAGAAGAAGCAGCTGATTCGGATACAGTTGATGAAGAGGTTTCAAGACAAGATACAGAAGAAACGTCAGAGGATGCATAAAGATGACAGTGACGAAGATAGAACCTTTGACGAAGACCCGCTTTAGGATATTTATAGATGAGACACCTGCTTTCGTATTATATAAAGGTGAATTGTCACGATATCGTATCAAGACAGAAGAAGAGATTGATGAAAAAACTTATGAAGAGATTTTAGACACAGTGGTACTGAAGAGAGCGAAGTCAAGAGCGCTCCATCTTCTGAATGATATGGGGAGAACAGAGGAGCAGCTTCGGACCAAACTTAAACAAGGCGGTTATCCGGAAGAGATTGTAGAAAAGGCGATTGATTATGTAAAATCTTTTGGATATCTGAATGATAAGGAGTATGCCAGAAGCTTTATTGAAGGGAGAAAGAGCAGGAAAAGCCGGACAGAACTCTATGCGTCTTTGTGTCAGAAGGGAATTGCCAAAGAGGAAATTGAACAAGCGCTATCTGATTATTATGATCAGGAGGATTCCAAGACGGCCATTGAATCCATTCTCAGAAAAAAGAAATTTGAACCGGAAACGGCAGATTATAAGGAAAAGCAGAAGATAGGCGGATATCTGATGCGTAAGGGGTTCAGATATGAAGAGATACGTCAGGTTTTGCAAATTTATGAATAGAATATAGTTAATGGAAAGACCGTTGCAGAATATTTTGCGCGGTCTTTTTATAAACTATGTCTGTATTCTTACAAAAGTAAAAAAGGTGGAAAAATGTAATTGTGTTTTTATCTCAATGATTGTATAATTGTAACTAGATAGTTTGAGAAAAAGATACAGTGGCAAAAGAAGGAGGTATATATGGACTTTAAAGATACTTACCGTATCGGACTTTATGAAAAAGCGACTCCCACAGAGCTTACATGGGAAGAACGTCTTGTGGTTTCTAAAGAGGCAGGATATGATTACATAGAGATGAGTATAGATGAAACTGATATGCGTATGTCCCGTGTGGATTGGTCGGATGACCAGATTTATGAACTTCTTGAATTGCAGAAGAAGGTGGGAATGCCGATTGAGACTATCTGCTTCAGCGCGCAGAGAAAATATCCACTTGGAAGTAAAATCTGGGAAGCGGAAGCAAAAGAACTCTTAAGGAAAGGTGTTCTTTTTGCGAGGAAGATGGGGATTCGCATTATTCAGACACAGGGGTACGATTGTTACTATGAAGAAACCAGTGACGAGACAACAAAAGAAAGATTCTATCGGAATTTAGAAGAGGGAACAATGTTTGCCGCTTCTCATGGAGTAATGTTGGCAATGGAGACGATGGAGAATGATTTTATGAACACGGTTGAGAAGGCGATGTATAGTGTGAACCGTGTGAATTCCCCATATCTTCAGGTCTATCCGGATATTGGCAATATATCCAATGCTACAAAAGATGTGCTTGGAGATCTGATGACAGGAAAAGGACATATTGCAGCAGCTCATCTGAAAGAAACTGTACCGGGAAAATTCAGGGAGATTCCATATGGTACGGGACAGGTGGATTTCCCGGCTGCAATTGCAAAATTATATGATATGGGTATCCGCAGGTATGTGGCAGAGTGCTGGTATTGCGGGGAAGCAAACTGGGAAGAAGTTATCAGAGGAAATAGAAGATTTTTAGATGAGCAATTCAGAAAAGCACAAGAGATATTGGGAAAGTAGAGGAGAGCGGAAGATGGGAAAGTATGTAATAGGACTTGACAATGGTGGAACATCAACCAAAGCGGCAATTTTTGATCTGGATGGTAAAGAGATTGCAACAGCCGGAAAACAAACCAAGGTTATCACTCCCAAATCCGGTTATACGGAGAGAGATATGGAGGAGTTATGGCTTGCAAACTGCGATTGTGTAAAACGTGCAATTGAAAAGGCGCAGATTGCAGGGGAAGATGTCTTGGGAATTGCAGTATGCGGTCATGGAAAGGGATTGTATGCATGGGGAAAGGATGGAAAGCCTGCATACAATGGTATTATTTCCACAGACAGCCGTGCATGGAAATATCCTAAGAAATGGTATGAGAACGGTGTGTATGAAGAAGTGCATGACCAGCTGTGCCAGGAATTCATGGCATGTCAGCAGGTAGCTCTGCTTGCATGGTTCAAAGATCATCATAGGGATGTCTATGATAATATTCAGTATGTATTTTCGGTGAAAGACTATGTGCGTTTCAGACTGACAGGCGAGGCTTACTGCGAGGCTACCGATATCTCTGGGTCAGGCTTGATGGATGTCAGGAATGCACGATTTGACAGAGAGATTCTTAAGAAACTGGGAATCGAAGAAGTATATGATAAACTTGCGCCAATCAGGTATTCTTATGATCTGTGTGGAAAGATTACGAAAGAAGCTTCTGAATTGACTGGATTGCCGGAAGGTACGCCTGTTGCGGGAGGAATGTTCGATATTGATGCCTGTGCGGTTGCGGTCGATGTAACTTCCCCAAAGGAATTGTGTACGATTGCCGGTACATGGAGCATTAATGAATATATATCAGAGACACCGGTTATGGATGGAAGTATTGCGATGAACTCTTTGTTTGCAATGCCTGGATATTATCTGGTGGAAGAGTGCAGCGCAACTTCTTCCGGAAATCTGGAATGGTTTCTGGAACATTGTATGGAAAATGAGCAGATACCAGACGGAAGCAGTATCTATGAACTGATTAATGAGAAAGTAGAGAGCATAAAGCCGGAAGAAAGTGATGTATATTTCCTGCCTTTCCTCTATGGTTCGAATGCTCATCCCCTTGGGAAAGGTGCTTTTGTCGGATTAACAACTTTTCATGACAAAGCTCACATGCTGCGTGCAATCTATGAAGGCGTGGTTTATTCCCATAGGACGCATATTGAAAAGCTATTGTCTTCTAGAAAACCACCGGAGGCAATCCGTATGGCTGGAGGCGCCGTGAATTCTAAAGTCTGGGTGCAGATGTTCGCTGATGCACTGGGATTCCCGATTGAGACGGTAGATGCGAAGGAATTAGGCGCTCTTGGCTGTGGAATGGCTGCTGCGATAGCGGCCGGAGTCTACAAAGATTATAAAGAGGCAGCTGAACATATGGTACATGTATCAGACCGCGTATATCCGAATCCGGAACATACGGCAGTCTATCAGAAGAAATATGAAAAATATCGTGCAGTAAGCAAAGCACTTGATACTGTCTGGGGACAGTTTGAAGTATAAAAACATATTGAAAAAAGAAAGGTGGAAGTTAATATGGCAAACAAAGGAAGTACTCCAAAGACAATGAAAGCACTGGTAGCATACAGTAAGGATGATTACCGTTTTGAACCGGAATATCCAACGCCTGAATGTGGACCGGATGACATCATCATTAAGACGGAAGCATGCGGTATCTGCGCAGGCGACTTAAAGTGCAGCCATGGCGCGGCAATGTTCTGGGGAGATGATGTACAGCCGTCCTGGGTAAAACCACCGTTTATCCCGGGACATGAATTCTTTGGACGTATTGTTGAGATGGGCGAGAATGTAGAAGGTTATGAATTAGGCGACAGAATTATCGCAGACCAGATCGTTCCATGCGGAAAATGCAGGTTCTGTAAAGACGGACATTACTGGATGTGCCAGCCTCATGATATGCTGGGATTCCAGTCTTATAACAACGGTGGTATGGCAGAGTATGTCAGATATCCAAAGAATTGTGTGCTCAGCAGAGTTCCGGAAGAGATGAGCCTTGAGCAGGCTCTGCTGGTAGAACCCTATGGATGCTCCAAACATGCAGTAGACCGTGGAAGCATTACAAACGAGGATGTTGTAGTAATATCCGGCGCCGGTACATTGGGCCTTGGAATGATTACCTATGCAAGAATGAAGAATCCAAAGCTTTTAATCGTTCTGGATATGCAGGATAAACGTCTGGAAAAAGCGAAAGAGTTTGGCGCGGATCTGGTATTTAATCCTGGAAAATGTGATATTGACAAAGAAATCAAGGCTTTGACAGAAGATTACGGTTGTGATGTATATATCGAGGCAACAGGCCATCCATCCAGTGTTATCCAGGGACTGACGATTACACGTAAGCTGGGCCGTTTTGTCGAGTTCAGCGTATTTGGCTCAGAGACGTCTGTGGACTGGTCCATTATCGGTGACCGTAAAGAACTGGATATACTGGGTTCACATCTGAGTCCGTATGCTTATCCATTTGTAATAGAGAATATGATGAAGGGTAATCTGAAGACAGAAGGTGTTGTTTCCAGCATGTTCGCTATTGAAGAGTGGGAAAAAGCTTTTGATTATGCATCTGGTAAATATGGTGATTTTAAGGTTGCATTTAAGTTTTAATCTTGTAAATTTAGTGTGAGTTTTAAATGTTATGGGTGGAATGCTTGACATCTTTGGAAAAACAGTATAGAATTTAAGTGTTGTATTTGTACAATGAAAACTAAATAAGGAGGTGCTCCTGTGCCGATGGGAATATTAATTGCTGTAAGTGTTGTGCTGATTGTAGCAGCGGCAGCTATCAGTCATTTCCTGACGGTTTCCAATCTGAAAAAGAATGCTGATTCAAAGATTGGAAATGCAGAAAGTAAAGCAAGGGAAATTATTGATGATGCAGTAAAGACGGCTGAAGCAAAGAAAAAGGAGTCTCTCTTGGAAATTAAAGAAGAGTCGATTAAGAACAAGAATGAACTTGAGAAAGAGACTAAGGAACGCAGAAACGAATTACAACGTTATGAGAAACGCGTTCTTTCCAAGGAAGAGGCTTTAGACAAGAAAGCAGATGCCATTGAGAAACGAGAAGCGGGATTTGCGGCAAAAGAAGAGCAGCTGAAACAGCGGGAAGCGAAAGTGGAAGAGCTGGGACAGCAAAGAGTACAGGAACTTGAACGAATCTCAGGACTTACCTCCGAACAAGCAAAAGAATATTTGTTAAAAACTGTTGAAGACGATGTAA
>CANSLW010000102.1 GCA_947647815.1 uncultured Dorea sp.
CCCCTTCTTATAAAATCTATATCTGTATACGATGATATTAAAATTCAACTCATCCCAAAGGATGAGTTGAAAATAGGTGTGGCAGAAACACCCCTATAAGCTGCATATTAAACCAACAATCACTTCTTCATTAATTTGCTGTTAATGTAGAAACAACCCTGCGTCCATCTGATAATGCAATAATCAAATCCTGCGGTTTTGTCTTATAATCATCTCCAGCAAGGAATGTAAGAGTTTTATTTTCTTTTGGAATCGTAATCTTAGCCGTACCTGCTGAAGGATACTCAACTTTATATCCATCTTCTTCGAAGAAAAATTCTCCATAGGTACCTTCGTCATTATGAAGAGCCATTGCATCGACAGTAGCCTCTCCTACACCCGTAAGGTTAATCACTACATCCGCTGGACTTGCTGAATTAAATGTAGGCGCTGTTCCTATCGTAGGTGTAGTAATAGCTCTTGCCTGACTTGCTCTTACATCATAAGTGATAGCCACTGCGATATCATCAGCTTTCCAGTCTGCACTTGCATTAGCAACACCGGTTACTGCAAATGAGCCCACTTTTGCAGTTAATTTTGTTGCATCACTTGAAAAAGTCTTTCCTGCTGTACTATCTGCTGTTGCTGGTCCTGCAATATCCACAGATAGTAATGAGCCATATTGTGTAATAGGAACGCTTTGCTTTGGTGTTGTATATATTGCCGCAGTAGTTTCAGCACATGTAGAAAAATCCAGTTTTTTATTGCCATCAAACGCTTGCGCTCCACCAGTTTTAGGTCCTACTACAGCTGCTGTCTGTGCTTCTGACAGATTAAGATTAATTCTCTTCTTAGTTGAAGTGGGGCTTGCTGTAAATGTATTGTACTCTGTTACAACATCATCTTTCTTGGATGTAATGGTTGCTTTAACTGTAGCATTTACAGGAATCGCAGTATCAGCTTCCACATCTACAGATGCATTCCAGATGTCAATACTATTAGATGCAACACTAAACTTCTTAACGCCAGTAGCGCTAGTATCCGCAAGCGGATTAACACGAATTTGTGCATTTACCGGAACCTGAATTGTAAGAGCCGGTGAATAGAGATCAAATGATGTATTAAATGATCCACTTCCCTCTGTCGTAGTCGTTGCTGTTGCATCAGCTGCAAAAGCAGATACCGGAACACACATTGTCATTACTAATGCAGCAGCAATAGACTTTGATAATTTAGATTTCATAACTCGAAATACCTCCTATTAATATTTTTTAATCTATGTACATCATGAGCACTCCGATAATATCTGCCTTCTTATCAGCATTTACTCATGGACATACCCTATACAATCCACAAACATTTGTAACTAGTCTCTTTTTATTCCTTTACTACCATTAAGCTTACAGCAAATGATACCGTTCCTAACTCTCTGTCAGGTTTTTCATCATCTAATATATGGTAAGTACATATTGCATCATAAGACCCGTCTTCCAACACTTGATTCAGTTCTAACTTGTCAATCCTTTTACCGACCGGAAGAACTGGGGAGCTGTAAAGTAAAGTCTGTTCTTCATCATCCAGATATACTTCAAAATAACATTCATAAATATTACTTGCCGAATTTCCTATCTGTGCGTTATTAGAAATAGCACTGCCAGAAGGAAATGTCCAGATCATATTCATATCTGTCGTAAACCTTGCATTAGCAGCTTTCTCATCAAGGTCGTCAACAACCAACCCCTCCGATATATCTCTTTCCACCCGTTCCTCCGGTTTATGTAACAGGAAATAAATAACAGCAACTAATGCGATAATTATAAGAATTAATAATACAATAATTATTTTTTTACCTTTTGACTTATTTTTTTCTTTATTCTCTTCATTTTCAATACTCATATTATTTTCCATTCTTTCTATCCTTCTCTTGCAACATAATATTCTTCATCTCTTTTTAAATAAGGCACATTGGTCATCTCACACCCATACACCATGTCGTTCCAGGCATAATACACACTCTTGATGCAGATGATGCAGACAGATTCCACTTCCAATCCATCCACTTCGCTCCCTGCTACATCATGCTCTGCCACCAACCAAAGGCTAATGACCCGCACACTCTCCAGAACATTTCCTCCGGCTCGTCGCTTCTCCATGTTCACAAGGTCCTGGCATACCCAATACTCGGATTCTTACGTTCCCTACATACTCCACTGGAATACTCAGGAATCAATCCGACTTCTAATGCCGTTTGTCATTTTTATATCATGAATGCCCCTTAGTCCTCGCGGTAAAATCCCGGCTCATCACCGACATTTATCTAAAACGGCTATTCTTATGATCTTTATGAATACTTCCCCTTCGGGTTCAGCACTCCATCCCCCTGCCCGCGTTTCTTCACATTCCGGGCAGTATTTGTCTTTTCTTCACCCTGATACCCGCACACCGGACAACTAAATTCTCCCTTACTCTTTTTCCCAATTGCCCCGCAGTTACTGCACTCATTGCTGATATCCTTCCCCAGCACTTCCACGATCTCCACCGCCTGCTCTTTGCACTTCTGCAGCATCCGTTTCCGGATATAGCCTCTCTGCCACTGTGCCATGGAATGATTGATCTTCTTATTCACACCACCCGCCCGCGGCTTCGGCAGCTTCACGATGTAGACAGTCTGCGGCTTCTCTTCTCTTAAGAAACGGTTCAGTTCCTGATTGATATAACCGTGCAGCTGTTCCTCCATCCGTTTCTTCCTGGCATTATATTTCTTCCTCCCAGGATTCTCGTTCCGGTTGCGGTTATATATCCCCGTCTGCTCACGAATCCAATCTGCATATACAATCTGGTACTTGCCTAGTTCCTCGCCGTAACGATGCCCTTCATCTGTCGTCAACATCGTATAAAGCCCTGTGGACACCCCTATCTGATTCTGATAATCCGCATGCTTACGGACTGCAACATTTACCGGTGCCTGAATCTCTATATTGTACTCCTTCGGATACAGCTTGACGTAGAGCTGACTCTTATACCGGTTGTTATCTGTCAGTGGCACAAAGACCCTTTTCCGTTTCTCTTTTATAGAAATGTAGATACCATGGTCTGCATAACGGTACGCACGCTCTGCTATGGTAAATCCATCCGCCTTGTCCGTATGAAGCTTCACATGGTGTTTTCTCACCTGCCTGCACAGATAACGATTTAGCTTTTCCGTATCAACCTTCGCCGATACCTCTTCATACTGCTTCTGCACTGCTTTAGGAAGTTTCATCATTTCCTTAATCTGGGTTTTCTGATTCTCATCGCGTGAACCTTCACCCTTCGATTCCCCACTGTGTTGCTTCGATACCAACTTCTCGCCAATCTGCTTTGACACCTTCTGGTTCAACACCGCCTCGAACGCATTATTTACCTTGAGCAAAAACCTCAGATAATGCTTATCCGCTTCACTGAAGCCTTCGTTCTGGTTGATCAGCTTCGAGAGCTTCGTCTTCGTCCTGGTCCACTGGCTCTTGATATCGCCCAGTGCATCAAAAATCGCTAGATAGAAGTACACCGATGGCATCCCTAGTGTCTCCCGGTAACCGCTGGCCGTCATCTCATTCTGCACCGTATATCCCGGGTAGATCTTCGGCAGGCTGGCGATTCCGCTGTAACGGGAATACACATAGTTCTTCACTTTCCGGTAGTCCTCGGCAATCTCTAAGAGCTTCTGCATATCATTGTCACTGACCGGTTCTTTATTATGTTGGTGAATGGTCTTACATACTCTGTCTGACGGCATATTTTTCTTCTGACACATTGTAGATTTCCGCATTCCATAACCTTCCAGACGCCATGATCCGATAGATGTATGAACACCTGAAAACCGCCTGATTCATGTGTTTTTTGCCTCCTTTAAGGGTATTGAAAAGGGATTCTATCAGTTAAATATCGATTGAAAATCTCTGTCATTACGAAAAAGTGTAGGTTTTCGTAATAAAAATGAGCAGAAAATTTTTGTACAATTTTACCAAAAAAATGGGGTTAAGTTTATTGACTTCTTGCCGATAATAATATAGAATGGTTAAGATTTAAGCGGGATTTTCCATTACGAAAACCTACACTTTTTCGTAATGGAATTTGTTTGTATTTCGCCATCAATTTCTATGAATTCTTATAAATTATCTTTCATTATCCGATGTTCCCTTCCATTTACAGCACAATAAATCTGCAAAACTCCTGCATTCGAAATGAATTCTCCTTTTAAATGTTTCTTTTATGACTGTTATACAGCTCAAAAACATCAAAAAATCTCTATATTGCTACTAATACCATACAAACAAACTTTCCTTGAGAAGAATGTATTTATTGAAAAAAGGAAAAAAGATGTTAAAGTCAACAACCCCGATGCAAGCATACGGGGCATCAAGCAAGCAGCGATACAAGCATCGGGGTATGTGACCCTCGCGGCAGTCGCCAAATGCCTGCGAGCAGTCACTTGGCTCGTTGCTCGCGGGAATCAAATCAGCAACAGAACATACTAATTTAAGAAAGTTAAAGCACAAAACCCAGGGCTATGACTGAGACTCAAATCCTCGACAGGCTAGAGGCATCAAGAAAGCAAGCTGTAAAAGAAACGATAATGGATTCTGATGCAGCAATCAGTAAGTTAAGGAAGAAATACTATCTGCAAGACTTTAAAAGGAAGATAGAATAAATAATAATGATTGTGGGGTAACCGCTATGGCAAGAACCGTTGGAATCGAACATCAGGACCTTGAGCAGTTGATTACAAATGATAATTTCTATATAGATAAGGCTCTCTTTATTAAAGAATGGCGGAAGAACAACGAGGTAGTCACCTTGATCCCCCGCCCCAGACGTTTCGGCAAGACATTGAACATGAGTATGCTGGACTATTTCTTTTCTGTCGATCACAGCAATAGATGAGAGATACCGCAACCTTCAAGGAAACTATCCTGTGATTTTCTAAAATTTTGCAGATGTAAAGGAAACTACTTTCCCCAATACAAGACAACGGATCTGCCAGATTATTACCGAGTTGTATAATAAATATGACTTCCTTCTGGAAGGTGATTATCCTTTTGGATGAATATGATACCCCTATGCAGGACGCATATGCCAACAATTACTGGGATGAGATGGTAACCTTTATGAGGAGCCTGTTCAATTCCACATTTAAGACGAATCCTTATTTGGAAAGAGCTCTCATGACTGGTATCACAAGAGTAACGAAAGAATCTATTTTTACCGACCTTAATAATCTCAAAGTTGTCACCACGACTTCTGAGAAATATGAAACTTCCTTTGGCTTTACGCAAGAAGCGGTCTGGAAGGCGTTAAAAGAATACAATCTATATGATAAAAAAGAACAAGTAACTTTCTGGTATGACGGATTTACTTTCGAACAACAGACAGATAGCTATAATCCCTGGTCCATCATCAATTTCCTGGATGAACGGAAATTCGCCGCTTATTGGGCGAATATGAACCGTGTTACGCTCTAAACTTTCAGCTTTTTGGATACTGGGAATCATCCCTCTGCCATAACAGAACCCGAACGCTTGCCCACAGGGAACGCGAACACTAAGAGTTTGAAAGAATCAAACTCAAGCATCTGCTTTTACCATGGTTTTGTTCTTGGTCTTATGGCAGACCTTGCCGACCGGTACTCTATTACCTCCAACCGTGAGGGCGGACTGGGACGGTATGATGTAGTACTCGAACCAATGCACGATACAGATGACGCCATAATTCTGGAATTCAAGGTCCACGCCCCTGATAACGAAAAGACACTTGCGGACACCGTGCAGGCAGCATTAGACCAGATTGAACGCAAAAAATATTCCTCTTCACTGCTGGCAAAAGAGATTCCTTTGGAGCGCATCCGGAAATACGGATTTGCATTTGAAGGGAAAAAGATTTTGATCGGATAACTATTAAAAATACATTTAATTTGCAGCCATAGATAGCAATCAAATACCTCACAAGAGCCAACGACCTTGCAACAGTCACTTGGCTCGTTGCTCGCAGGAATCCCTACAATTCCTCCAGCTTCCTCACCGGCGCCCTACACGCCCCGTTCTCACAGAGATAATACATCTCCCCGTCCTCCGGAATCCGATACTCTTCTGTAAACGGCGCATATTCTGCCAGTTCTTCTGCATTCTCCTTGGTCTTAACCAGGATATCCATTCCCTGCGCCGACAGAGAATTCAGCTCACCTCGTAATTTCTCCGTCATCCTCCTGCTCACAGTACAGACCAGTTCCCGATGCGGATAAACCGCTTCTGCTATCGCCAGCAACGCATAACTGTACCCCGCCGGATATCCGCTGATCTCACGCGCACAATAAGCAATCTGCCTTCTGGCCGCATCCTGCCAACGAACTTCCCCTGTCAGCGACGCCAGTTTCTGAAGAACCATCGCCGCCACAGAATTACCGGACGGGATTGCCCCATCATACATTTCCTTAGGACGCGTAATCAACTGCGCCGCATCCGAAGCATTCATATAATAGCCTCCTGCATCCTCATCTTCAAAATACCGCACCATCTGCCCGGCCCTTAAGACAGCGCCTGACAGATATTCCACCTGAAAAGTCGCGCGATACAGCTCTATCTGCGCAAGTGCATAGACTGCATAATCCTCCAACTGCCCCTGATGCGCCGCCTCCCCCTCACGGAAACGCAGACAGAGCCGCCCGTCTCCGCTGGTCATCTCTTTTTCAATAAATGCCCGCGCTCTCCTCGCCGCATCCAAATACCGCCGCTCATGAAGCGCCACTCCCGCCCGTGTAAATGCAATCATCGTCCATGCATTCCACGAGAGCAGTATCTTGTCATCCTTGTGAAGGCTTGTCCTGCCCAGACGATACTCATATAACTTCCGCTTGTTCCTGCCCGCATTCCCGGCCTGCTCTATCCTCTGCCCAATCCGGTTTGGAATACTCTTCCCTTCAAAGTTTCCCTCTTCTGTAATCCCATACTGACGGCAGAATTCATCTCCTTCCACTTCACCTAATACGGACTTCACCTCTTCCGGGGTAAATACGTAATATTTCCCCTCCACGCCGTCACTGTCCGCATCCTGCCCGCAATAGAATCCACCCTGTTCATCTGTCAGCTCTCGGAGAACATAGTCCGCCGTATGCCGCACCGTATTTGCATAGGCTTCCTTCCCTGTAATCTGGTACGCTTCCAGATATGCCAACATTAACAGCGCGTTGTCATACAGCATCTTTTCGAAATGAGGAACCATCCAGCGTTCATCCGTAGAATACCGGGAAAATCCGCCCCCGATATGATCGTGCATCCCTCCGGCTGCCATTGCATCCAGGGTCACTTCAGCCATATAAAGAGCCTTTGGCGCCTTCTCTTCCTGAGCATACCGCATCAAAAACAATAGATTATGCGGTGAAGGAAACTTCGGCGCGCTCCCAAAACCGCCCCAAACCGAGTCAAATTGTTTCTCAAACTGGCGATATGCTTCCCGAAGAAGATTCATTTCACGAATATTCTGCTCTTCCCCCATATTTCTTACATCTTTGATATCATTTGCATCTTTTATATTCTTTACATTCTTTGCATTCTTCACATCTGCTGTCCCACTGACATTTTTCCCATTAATCACGGCCGTAATCTCATCTCCGTCCCGGATCAGGTCTTCCCGCCTCTCCCGCCACAGTACCAGAACTTCTTCCAGGATATCCACAAGCCCGGGCCGTCCGTAATAACGCTCTTTGGGGAAATACGTTCCGGCGAAGAACGGTTTCTGGTCCGGCGTCATAAGAATAGTAAGCGGCCATCCCCCCGAACCGGTTACTGCATGACAGACGGACATATACACCGCGTCGACGTCCGGCATCTCCTCCCTGTCAACCTTAATACATACATATCCCTTGTTCAGGATTTCTGCAACCACCTTATCTTCGAAAGATTCATGTGCCATTACATGACACCAGTGACAGGTGGAATATCCGATACTCAGGAAGATTGGCTTGTCTTCCCTTTTTGCTTTTTCGAAAGCTTCTTCGCGCCACGGATACCAGTCGACCGGATTATCCTTATGCTGCAGAAGATAGGGTGATTTTTCATCTTTTAATCTATTTGACATAAACGACTCCTTTTCCAACATACGCTGTTTTTCACACGTACTGATGCATTTATTCTGTCCTGACTTTATTGCTGCTATTCGTTTCTGTACCCACATATACCTCATTAGACATGATTCACCAGCCATAAAAACATGGATACATAACATTAACCATATAGGATACTCTATTCGCTGCTTTGTTCAAAAATAAACTTTCATTGTGTATCCATTCTATATATGTTACAATAATACATGTACTGATCACAAAGGACAGCACCTGCGTGAAAAGGCGCACAGATTCGAATATGGCTTATCAACGTCTACACCCAACAGTCTCGCAAAGATATAATATATACGATATTGCAAGGGCATTTAGATGGTTTTATTAAACGATTTCAGATAAGTATATGATTACACAAAAGGGAGTATTATACCCTTTTTAAAGAACTGACGCCTTAAGGCGCCAGTTCTTTTTTTACCATAGCATAGGATAGAAGCTGCCCGTGACAAGGTCTGTAGTTTAAATCACGAATATTGAGGTGAGATATGAATCAAAAAAGCAATCTCAAAGAGCTTAAGCATCTTGTTGACAAGTTAAGCTCCGAACACAGTCTGTCTAAAGACGAATGGATTCGCCTGATTACCGGCCGGACGCCTGCGCTTTTGGAATACCTGTTTTCATCAGCCAGAGAAGAACGCTGCCGTTATTACGGACATGACGTCTATATCCGCGGATTAATCGAATTCACCAACTATTGCCGGAACGACTGCTTTTACTGTGGCATCCGTAAAAGTAATCCCAATATTTTCCGCTATCGCTTATCAGAAGAGGACATTCTTTCCTGCTGCCATGCCGGATACAATCTGGGATTCCGTACTTTCGTACTGCAAGGCGGGGAAGACGCATATTACACCGATGACAGAATCGTACGTCTGGTCAGCTGCATCAAGAGCCGCTATCCAGACTGTGCCGTTACGCTTTCTATAGGGGAGAAATCCTATGACAGCTACCAGCGCTTCTTTGACGCCGGGGCAGACCGCTATCTTCTCCGGCACGAGACTTATGATGCCCAACATTATTCCAGGCTCCATCCGCCATCCCTCACCGCTGCAGCAAGGCAGGAATGTCTGTGGCACTTAAAAGAAATCGGTTATCAGGTTGGAACCGGATTCATGGTGGGTTCTCCTTATCAGACACCGGAACATCTGGCGGAAGACATGCTTTTTATCAAGGAGCTGAACCCGCAGATGGTCGGCATCGGACCATTTATCGTACACCACGAGACTCCATTTGCAGATAAGGAGTCAGGCTCTTTGGAACTCACCCTGTTCATGCTGGGTCTTCTAAGGCTTATGCTGCCAAAAATTCTGCTGCCTGCAACCACAGCTCTTGGCACCATTCACCCCGAGGGGCGCGAACTGGGAATTCTCGCCGGGGCTAATGTCGTTATGCCAAACCTGTCTCCAACCAGCGTCCGTAAAGATTATTCTCTGTATGACAATAAGATCTGCACCGGAGATGAAGCTGCCGAGTGCAGGCGCAGTCTGGAAAAACGCATGGAATCCATTGGTTATCAGGTAGTCACTGCCCGGGGCGATTCCCTTAACTAAACATACAATTTCAGGAGGAACAACAAATGTATGATGTAAATTCAAAAAACGCTGAAGACTTTATCAACCACGAAGAGATTCTTAATACTCTCGCTTACGCAGACGAGAACAAGAATAACCTGCCGCTAATCGAATCATTAATCGAGAAAGCTGCTCTTCGCAAAGGACTTTCCCACAGGGAAGCTTCTGTGCTTCTTGCCTGTGCGGACGAGAATATGAATCAGAAGATATTCCGGCTTGCAGAACAGATTAAGAAGGATTTCTACGGCAACCGTATCGTCCTTTTCGCTCCACTGTATCTGTCTAACTACTGCATCAACGGATGTACTTACTGTCCATATCACATGAAGAACAAGCACATTGCAAGAAAGAAACTGACCCAGGAAGAGATTCGCAGAGAGGTTATTGCACTGCAGGATATGGGACATAAGCGGCTTGCACTGGAGGCCGGTGAAGACCCGGTTCACAACACTATGGATTACTATCTGGACTGTATCAATACCATTTACAGTATCAAACATAAGAACGGAGCAATCCGCCGTGTGAACATTAACATCGCGGCAACTACCGTTGACAATTACCGCCTGCTGAAAGAAGCCGGAATAGGCACTTACATCTTATTCCAGGAGACTTACCACAAAGAAAGCTATCTTGAACTTCATCCAACGGGTCCAAAACATGACTATGATTACCATACTACAGCGATGGACCGCGCCATGGAAGGTGGAATTGACGACGTAGGCGTTGGTGTTCTCTTCGGTCTGGACAAATACCGCTATGAATTCACCGGACTCCTTATGCATGCGGAACACCTGGAAGCCGCTTTCGGCGTCGGTCCACACACCATCAGCGTTCCCCGCTTACGCAATGCAGATGATATTGATGCAGACTCATTTACAAACGGAATTGACGACGATACTTTTGCCAAGATCGTAGCCTGTATCCGAATCGCGGTTCCTTACACCGGCATGATCATCTCTACCCGCGAGAGCCAAAAGACCCGCGAACGTGTCCTGCATCTTGGTATTTCCCAGATCAGCGGAGGTTCTAAGACCAGTGTCGGCGGTTACTGTGAACCCGAACCAGAAGATGAAAAGTCTGAACAGTTTGACGTCATCGATAATCGTACATTGGATGAAGTTGTACGATGGCTTATGGAAATGGATTATCTTCCGAGTTTCTGCACCGCATGCTACCGCGAAGGGCGTACCGGCGACCGTTTTATGTCATTATGCAAGAGCGGGCAGATTCAAAACTGCTGCCATCCCAATGCACTGATGACTCTGGAAGAATATCTGATGGACTATGCTTCTCCTGCCACGAAGGCAATCGGAGATAAGTTAATTGACAAAGAAGTTTTAAATGTTCCAAATGAGAAAGCACGTGCCGTTGTATTGGAAAACTTGAAACTCATCCGTGAAAATAACCGAAGAGATTTCCGGTTTTAGCGGAATAAAAGAGAGGAGAATTCTCACATGGCTTTAAATAACACACCTTCTGCCGAACGTATACACATCGGTATCTTCGGTAAACGGAACGCAGGCAAATCCAGCATTATCAATGCCTTAACCGGCCAGAACCTTGCTATTGTCTCCGATGTCAAAGGAACCACCACCGATCCTGTATTAAAAGCGATGGAATTACTTCCTTTAGGTCCGGTAGTCATGATTGACACTCCAGGACTCGATGACGAAGGAGCTCTTGGCTCACTCAGAATGCAGAAAGCATATCAAGTGCTGAACAAGACGGATATCGCTCTCCTTGTTGTTGATGGCACAATCGGCATGACATCAGAAGATACTGCTATTCTGAATAAAATTAAGGAGAAATCTCTCCCGTATATCATCGTCATGAATAAGATGGATCTGTCAGTTTTGCCTGATGTCCACAACAGTACTTTTGCTCAGGACGATACTGGCCATACTGTCATTAATACCACCGCTGAACTTACCCCGGTCATCTGGGTAAGTGCTGCAAAGCAAACCAATATCCATCAATTAAAAGAGCGAATTGCTTCTCTCGTTCCTGCCGAAGATCCCCGCCTCCTGAATAATGCATAAATGTATATCCGTCAAAAAACTTCCTCATGCTTATCT
>CANSLW010000103.1 GCA_947647815.1 uncultured Dorea sp.
ATCTCAATACGCATCTGTCCACGCAGCTTAGCATCCAAGTTAGAAAGAGGCTCATCCATAAGGAATACCTTAGGATTACGAACAATCGCACGTCCCATAGCAACACGCTGTCTCTGACCACCGGAAAGAGCCTTCGGCTTACGATCTAACAGTGCTTCCAGATCCAGAATCTTAGCAGCTTCACGAACCATTTTATCAATCTCATCCTTCGGAACTTTTCTTAACTTAAGACCGAAAGCCATATTATCATATACTGTCATATGTGGATACAGAGCGTAGTTCTGGAATACCATCGCAATATCTCTGTCCTTAGGCTCAACATCGTTAACCAGCTTATCGCCGATCCACAACTCACCAGAAGAAATATCTTCCAAACCTGCAACCATACGAAGTGTTGTTGATTTACCGCATCCTGAAGGTCCTACGAAGATGACGAACTCTTTATCTGCAATTTCAAGATTAAAGTCCTTTACAGCTTCAAATCCATTAGGATATTTCTTGTTAATGTGTTTTAATGATAAACTTGCCATTTTAAGTTTCCTCCATTTTCCATTTAAATATATTTGTATCTTTGATACCGTCTTGCTCTGTTAAAAAGTATATAAAAAAAGTAGAATTTCGGGTATACCCAAGTTGAACAATCTTTTTTGAAAATATTATACAAGTTGACTAAGACTCTTGCATTGCTCCCTATATACCGGAGCAGCTCTCCATCTACAGCAGTGCCTGATAAACCTCTCTCTTCCCAATTCCCCGGTCCTTTGCCACCTGTTTCATAGCCTCTTTCTTCTCCATCCCGCCGCTCATATAATAATCCATATGTTCCTCTATGCTCATCGCTTCCCACTGCGCCTGTTCTCTTGCGCGAAGTTCCTCGCGGCTCTTCCCTTCAATTACAATCACACATTCTCCTTTAGGTTCCTGCTTCTCATAAAACGCCAACGCTTCTTCTATCGTTGCCGCAAAGACTGTCTCATGCTTCTTTGTCAGCTCTCTGCAGATACGCACCCTCCGGTTCCCAAGCGCTTCCCCTAATGCCTTAAGCGTACGGACCAGCCTGTGGGGCGCTTCATAGACTACCATCGTTCTTGTCTCGTTCTCCATCTCCCCAAGAACTGCCTGGCGTTCCTTCTTATCTGCCGGGAGGAATGCCTCGAACGCAAATCTTCTGGTCGGCAGCCCGGAGATCGTAAGCGCTGTGATGCACGCAGCCGCCCCCGGCACTGCCGTCACGGTAATCCCTGCTTCCTGACACATTCTCACCAGTTCCTCGCCTGGATCAGAGATTCCCGGCGTCCCGGCATCTGTAATCAGAGCAATATTCTCTCCTTTCAGAAGACGCTCTGTCAGCTTATTCCCTTTACTCGTCTTGTTATATTCATGATAGCTGGTCATAGGTGTCTTAATATCAAAATGATTCAGAAGTTTGATACTATTGCGGGTATCCTCTGCCGCAATCAGATCCACCTCTTTCAGTATCCGGATACACCGCAGCGTTATATCCTCCAGATTACCTATAGGCGTCGCGCATAAATATAAAGTTCCAGACATCGTAATCCCTCTCTCTCAGATAATTTGTTCTTACACCGGCTGCCTGCCAGACGCCGGCAGCTGATAACTATTAATTTATTTGTAAATTCCTTCTATGTATGAACAATACATGTTCAACAGAACATGTATTATGGTATAATAGTTACACATAAAAGGGAGGTTTTTGTATGACTATAAAGTATTCTCACTCAAAATCCATAAGATATATGTTTTTCATCCTGATCTTAATTCTTTTGTTTTCAATATGTTTCCTGACAATCTGCCCACAGACTGTCGACGCCGCGGCAAAGAACCGCAAAAAGACAGCCGCCAGCACTCCTGCAAGGGATAACTCTCCTCAGATATTGACTCCTGAAGCATCCGGTACCACAGTCTATGCGAATGATGTCGTTTCCATGGACCTGTCAAACACCTCAAAGGGCTACATGATATTAACTTATAGCGGCAGCAACGAGAAAGTAAAATTCCAGGTGGAAAGTCCTGACGGTATAACCTGCACTTACCTTGTCTCTGTGCGCGGCGAAGCCGTTGTCTATCCGCTTGTCGGTGGAAACGGCCGCTATTCCTTCAAACTGTTGGAAGCTGCGGATGCCGCAAAAGACCTGTATGCTGTTGCCTTCACCCAGTCTGCAGAAGTCACCCTTGAAGATGAATTCCTTCCGTACCTTACTCCCAATGTGTACGTTGATTATGATTCAGGAAGCAGCGCCGTCGCCAAAGGCAGTTCTCTCGTCAAAAAAAGCAAGAGCGGACTGGATACAGTTCAGAGTATCTATCGCTTTGTCATCAAAAACATCACCTATGACACTCACAAAGCCGAGAATGTTGCCTATGGCTATACTCCTGACGTAGATGATACTTTGAAGACCAAAAAGGGCATCTGCTTTGATTATGCTGCTCTCATGACGGCAATGCTTCGTACCCAGCGGATTCCTACAAAACTCGAAGTCGGTTATGCCGGCGATGCATACCATGCCTGGATCAGCTGCTATCTGGAAGAAATCGGATGGGTAGATAACGTCATCGAATTCGACGGTAAGAACTGGTCTCTTATGGATCCTACCCTCGCCGCTAATAACGGACGTTCAAGTGTCCGGGATTACATAGGCGACGGGAGTAAGTATGTAGTAAAATATACCTATTAATAAATTCAATATATAAAAGGAGATGTAACTCGACAAAAACAACAAATAGAACATAAATAAAAACCACCGTCCCCAGAGCCTTCAACATCTCCAAAAACAGTGATTTTCAAGTGCGCGATCAGGGGCTCGAACCCTGGACACCCTGATTAAGAGTCAGGTGCTCTACCAACTGAGCTAATCGCGCATGCCGTTATTTCTTAGCTTATTTTCTCAACGCAAGTGCTATTATATAACAGTTTTCCTGGGAATGCAAGTGTTTTTTTCTATTTTTTTTAATTTTTTTGTTTTTTTATCTTTTTATACCGTTATTCTTCATTTTCCGCTATAAATCCGGATGATTTCATCCGTATAACCGCCATCCGAATGATACACAATCAACGGCGGCTCCACTTTCATCCTCGGATTTCCTCCCTTAAGCCCTTCGACCAGAAGCATATTCGGCTCTTTGTCTATGTAAGGATATACCAACCGCATCCTTTTTGGCTCTATCCCATATGCCGACATCTTCGACAGAATCTCTGGCAGCCGGAATGGTCTGTGTACCATATAGAAACGCCCCCGCTGCGGCAGTATCTTCGCACTCTCCCGCAGTATATCATCCAATGTACACAACACTTCATGCCTTGCGATATACATCGCTTCGTTCCCATTCTTCAGACCATGTTCCCCAATCATATAAGGAGGATTCACTGTAATTACCTGGAAGGAATCTCTCCCCAAAATAACAGATGCCTCCTTGATATCTCCTGTCACAATATCAATCCGTTCTTCCAGATTATTATGCTTCACACTCCTGCGTGCCATATCCGCACTTTCCGCCTGAATCTCCAGTCCGGTATAATGTCCGCCCTCATTCTTGGCTTCTAACAGAATCGGCAGAATCCCTGTTCCAGTCCCAAGATCAAGCGCACGCTCTTGTTTCTTCACTTTGGCATAAGATGACAGAAGTACCGCATCCATCCCAAAGCAAAATCTTCCCGGACTCTGTATAATCTCGTATCCTTTGATCTGAAGATCATCCAAGCGCTCTCCCTCTTTCAGATTACTTGATGTCTCTCTGTACATTTGCCCTACCAGTCCTTAATTCTATCCTTATCCTTCATCCAGCTTCGAGGAACCGTTCTTCTCCTCTAACGCTTTAAGCTCTGCCATCTCTTCTCTGGACAGTCTCATATCCTTCTTCTTACGTCTCGGCTTGAACCGCAGCTCCTTAGCCTTATATTCCCGGATTTCCTTCTCATCATTTTCCAGAGTCACGATTACTTTCACCAATTGACGCAATACGTTGACAGACTGCACCTCACCTTTAAGCCCGTCTGGTGTAGTCACACGGTCCCCATTTGACGGAAGACGGCTGTTCAGTTCTTCATAAGTCTCTTCCTCATTAGTCAGGCAGCACATCAGCCTGCCGCATACACCAGAGATCTTAGACGGGTTCAATGACAGATTCTGTTCCTTCGCCATCTTAATCGACACCGGAGCGAATTCCGTCAGATACGTATGACAGCATAAGGGACGCCCACAGATTCCGATTCCACCCCGGATCTTTGTCTCATCCCGCACGCCTATCTGTCTCAATTCTATTCTGGTACGGAATACACTTGCCAGATCTTTTACCAGTTCACGGAAATCAATCCGTCCGTCCGCAGTAAAATAAAAAAGCACCTTATTATTGTCAAATGTATATTCTGCATCAATCAACTTCATATCAAGCTTATGCTTACGAATCTTCTCAAGGCAGATGTGAAACGCTTCTTTCTCTTTCTCCCGATTCTTCTCTTCCTTACGGATATCATCCTTGGTCGCAATCCTGAGTACAGGCTTTAACGGCTGGGTAATCTTCTCGTCTTCCACCTCTTTTATTCCCGAAACAACAGAACCAAACTCGACTCCCCTTGCTGTCTCGACGATAACCTTGTCGCCTGTCTTAATCTCGTATTTCCCCGGCGCGAAGAAATAAACCTTTCCTGCCGGCCGGAATCTAACTCCAATCACTCTTGTCATGCTATCAATTCTCCTTTATAGTCAGGAACAGTAATTCCATGACCAATTCAAAATTCACATTTGCTTTCAGTCTGGATTTCGCTCTCTCAAAGCTTGTAAGAATCAGCTGGATTCCTTCATAAGAACTCTTTCTCGCAATCTCCTTGATGTCGTTAATCTGATCCTTGAACACGACTACGTCTATATCCCGCGTCGCCTTATACAACAGAACGTCCCTGTACCATACCATGATGACGTCCAGATAATCCTCTATCTCTAATTTATATGCCGTAATACTATTGACCGCCTGCACAATCTCACTCAGTTCCATCTCATGGACATGTTTTAACAGCTGAACCGCCTCCTCGCGGATTTCGTTAAAATGATCCGAATTCGCAAGCATAATCGCATGTCCCATATTTCCCTGTGCAAATGCAGTACATAAGTCCGCCTTATAATCCGGCACTTTCAGATTCTCCATCAGATACCTCTTAATCAATGTATCTTTAATGTAGCGGAGCTTGAGCATCACACATCTTGAAGTAATTGTCGGAAGCAGCGTCTCCGCATTCTCCGTCAGCAGCATGATAACCGCATACTGCGGCGGCTCCTCTATTGTCTTGAGCAGGGCATTCTGCGCCTGCACCGTCATAAGATCCGCATTATCAATAATATAGACCTTATATGGCCCCTGATAAGGCTTGATCATAATTGTATTATTCACCTGTTCCCGGATATCATCCACACTGATGGAATTCGGCTTCTCGTGCGTCACACGGATGATGTCCGGATGATTCCCGCTCTCTGCCTGCTTACAGGAGTGACATTCATTGCACGGATCCGGCCCGCCTTTTTCACACAATAGAGTCGTGGCGAAAAGATACGCCAGCAGCTTCTTGCCGGCTCCCCGCTCTCCATTCAGTATATATGCATGTGATACCTGATCCATCGTCACTGCATTTCCGATATAATTAATAATGTCTCTGTGGCCTACCACATCTTTAAAGCTTCCCATGTTGTATTTCCCCTATAATCTCTTCTAAGCACTGTATCCCATCGTGATTCAAAAATCTTCTGCTAATTCCTGCCCCTGCAAGATTCTCTTCCGAATAATCAACCGTATCTGCCAGGAATCTCCTGCAAAGTTCTGCATATCTGGGGACCTCCTGATGCAACTCTCTATAAAGCGCTCTCTTAAGGCGTTCCCCATCCTCTACTTCGATATAAAGCGGCACCACATTCTCTTCTCCATAGTATATCCGCATCTTCCGGTACGATTCCAGCGTCCCGATCACAAGATAATCCGCACATTGCAGATCTACCTGCCCGTCATCAATAGTTGCATACTTCCAGATTCCATGCACGGTATTGTATGCCCGCTGCTCAATCACTTTCCCCTGCTTCTCATATGCACTTAATGTCTCCTCTGATACGAAAAAATATTCCACTCCATCCTGCTCTCCATCCCGAATCGGACGGGTTGTATAAGGAGTCACTGTGCGAAGCTCCGGCAATATCTCCCTGATCTCTTTATGCAGCGTATCTTTTCCAGAGGAACTCTTCCCCATCATATAGTAGATCCTACCCATGTGTCAAAACCTCTATATACCGCTCTTTCTTCATACCTTCAATAGACAATCCCATTTCCTGGTACCATTGTAACATATCTGCTGCTTCTTGTGTTATCTTTTCTCCTGGCACAATCAGAGGAATCCCCGGCGGATACAGATATGCATACTCTGCGGCAACACAGCCCACGCTTTTTGCAAACTCTGCTTCCCGTATCATATCCCGCATCCCTTCTATATCCGAACTATTATATAACACATCTGGCTTTGGAAGGCAAGGATATTTCAATACTTTCTTATCGCCGGCGCTTAAGAATCCACATTCCTCATCAATCTCTTCCAGCGCAGCAGCCAGTCTCTCCATTCCTTCCGGCGTATCCCCTACGGAAGTCATGGCAAGAACATAAGTCCCCGCCGTCATCTCCATCTGTAGATGATATCTCTTAAGCAGAATCTGATAAAGCCTGCTACTGGTAATATCGGCATTTCCTGTAGATATGATAATCTTTGAACGATCATATCCTGCAGTCTCCACCAGCTGTAATTTCTTAAGTTCCTTAAGCCGTTCCCTTAATTCCTTCAAGTGTTCCACATATGGATCAAAAAGAGCCTTGCGCCCATTTTCCAAAAGTTCCATACAAGAATCCATGCTTGCCATCAACACATAGGAGGGACTGCTGCTCTGGAGCATATGCAGATATCTCCGGATCTTCTCACGGCATACCAGATCCCCATTCATATGCAGCAACGCAGTTTGGGTAAGAGAAGGCAGTGTCTTATGCAGACTATTAATTACCACATCCGCGCCCTCGGCATTGGAATGTCTTGGGAAATATGGATGAAAGCCAAAATGCGCCCCATGGGCTCCGTCTACAATGAGTGGAATGCCTTTTTCATGGACCGCTTCTGCTATGGCTTCTACATCCGAAACAACCCCGTCATAGGTTGGCGATACGATAATGACCGCCCGGATTCCCGGCTCCATCTCAAGAGCCTTCCCGACATCCTCTGCAGAAACCTCAGTATTCAACTGTACGGACGAATCAAATCCCGGCATCAGATATACCGGGGTCAATCCAAACATCTCTATCGCATGATATACCGACTTGTGGCAATTTCTCGCCACAAGTACAGTATCTCCTCTTTTTGTTGCGCCTGCAACAGCACTTAAAATTCCTACACTGCTTCCATTGATAAGGAAATGTGTCTCATCCGCCTGGTAAATCTTAGCCGCACGTTCCTGTGCCTCTTTTAAAATTCCTCCGGCATGATGAAGATCATCAAATCCGTCAATCTCTGTTATATCAATCGCATAGGGGGGCTCCATGCCCAGCATGTTCATCTTCCGCTTATGTCCGGGCATATGAAACCCATAGTAATCTGAGCTGCTGTATTCTCTCAATCTGTCATATATGGTATGCATTATAATCTCTTCAGCAATTCTTCCCTTTCCTTCTCATATCCCGGCTTTCCAAGAAGTGCGAACATATTCTTCTTATAACTCTCAACACCTGGCTGGTTGAACGGGTTCACTCCAAGGATATATCCACTCACACCGCAAGCAAATTCAAAGAAATAGAACAGCTGTCCCAATGTAAATTCATCCTGCTTAGGAATGTTTACAACCAGATTCGGAACATTTCCATCAGTATGCGCAAGCATTGTTCCATTCATAGCACTCTTATTTACAAAATCAA
Organism: uncultured Dorea sp.; assembly: GCA_947647815.1. Classification (GTDB taxonomy): domain Bacteria; phylum Bacillota; class Clostridia; order Lachnospirales; family Lachnospiraceae; genus Sporofaciens. The sequence goes on from CANSLW010000103.1 coordinate 7,945, forward strand.
CCGTCTTTCCTTTCAGATAGTTCAATCCGTCCAGATCAACTGGTTCTTCCTGGATAATCAGTTCTTCCGCAGATTCCTCTACGTTCAGAACGGTTTCATACAGGATACGGCTTCCATCCTGAATGAACTGTCCCATAGAATGAAGATCTGTTGTAAGATCCACGGATGCCGGGAAGATTCCCTTCTGATCCTTACCCTCGCTCTCTCCATAGAGCTGTTTCCACCACTCAGATACATAATGAAGGCTTGGCTCATAATTCGCAAGTATCTCAACTGCTTTTCCTTTTCTGTGAAGAATATTACGGATTGCCGCATACAGGACCGCATCATTCTCTTCATAAGGAGCATTCAGTGCATTCTCTCTTGCATCTGCAGCGCCTTCCATCAGTTTATCAATATCTGCGCCGCTTACCGCGATTGGCAGAAGGCCAACGGCTGTCAGTACAGAGAAACGTCCGCCAACATCATCCGGAACAACAAAAGTCTCATATCCTTCTTCTGTTGCCAGATTCTTAAGCGCTCCTCTTGCTTTATCCGTGGTTGCATAAATCCTCTTTGCAGCTTCTTCTTTGCCATACTTCTTCTCCAGCATCTCCTTAAAGATACGGAATGCAATCGCCGGTTCAGTGGTTGTCCCGGATTTGGAAATAATATTTACAGAGAAGTCTCTCTCTCCAATCACATCCATCAGGTGCTTCAGATATGTACTGCTGATGCTGTTGCCCACATAATAAATCTCTGGCGTCTTGCGGACTTCCTTGGATACCATGTTGTAGAAATTATGGCGCAGGAACTCGATTGCTGCCCTTGCGCCAAGGTAAGAGCCACCAATACCGATTACAAGAAGAACCTCTGAGTCCCCCTGAATCTTCTTCGCCGCATTCTTAATCCGTGCGAACTCTTCTTTATCATAATCAACCGGAAGATCGATCCATCCAAGGAAATCATTCCCTGCGCCTTCTCTTCCAAGAAGTTCTGCTTTGGCATTCTCTGCGATCTTCTTCATGGATTCAATCTCATGCTCTGAAATAAATGTTTTTGCTTTTGAATAATCAAATGTTACTTTGCTCATATTAGGGCTCCTTCCTTCTATCTAAAGTATAATATTTATTTTACCAAATCAGAAAGGTTTAATCAAGCCATAAACTCCTCTAGTATCCGGCGGATCACAATATCCCTGTCAAGCTCTTCCTCCGCCTTCTCGCGTCGGGGAGCTTTGGGCTTCTCCATCCGCGCCGGTTCCATGGTTTCTCTTACAAATTCTGCTGCCGGAAGTTCTGCAATATTATCTCTTACACTTTCGCCTCGTTTTGCCTCTGCCGCAAGAATCTCATCCATGGGGTCACTCTGGCTTACAGGCGTCTGCTTCTTTGCTTCCGCAGCGCGAAATGCATTGATTGCTTCATCTGCAATCAACTCTGCAGCATGAAATGTATCGACCGCACTCTTTTTGCTTCCTGGCTCTCGCTTTCTCACCGCATAGACATTATCCTCTGACTGTTTCTCCTTATAATCTCTACCGCTACTCTCCATTTTCCGGATATGCTTCTCTACATAATCTTCACCTGTATTCTCTGCTTCCTGGATATGCTTCTCTACGTAATCTTCACCTGTATTCCCGGCTTCCCGGATATGCTTCTCTATGTAATCTTCACCTGTATTCCCGGCTTCCCGGATATGCTTCTCTGTATAATCTTCGCCTATATTTCCTGCTTCTTTAACAAGTGTCTCTGCGTACGTCACCTCACGCCTTGTCTCTTCATCCGGCATCACGCCAAAATCCGTCTGTATTCCTTCCTGGGTCAGGACTTTGATTCCTTTCTGGTTCGTCTTCTCTTTTTCGTACCGGTGCCGGCATACATTCTCCAGATAATCCACCATATAATTCCTGATTGCATCCATCTGGTATCTCTCATCTGTGGAAAGATGAATCAGATAAACCAAAACCGCAAGTCCCGCACCTGCAGCTCCCGTCTGCCATACCATATCACCTGGTCCATTCACGCTATACTCCAGTCCTGCTCCCACGGCTCCACTAATCAGGCACAATCCTGCCGCCATCTTCTCAAGCCTCCTTAAACTGTGGAGTCTTATCCCCAACACCTTGTGCTCATACAGATACTTGTCCACAAATACCTTCACATTCTCCACCTTGTCACTGACCATGCTGGCATGTTCGAATTTGGCACGCACCAGACGCATAAGCGGATGACTGCTCTTATTCATATTTCCCGCCGCTTTCACCAGTCTCTTTAAGGTGACATTCACAACACATTTACTTAAGATTCCAACAACTGCCAACGCTCCCATAAGCACGAATATTACGCGCTCATTCAATATTGTTTCTAACATAAAAAGCCCTCCTTCTGAATAGGATTATAACCGAAATTCCAAAGGAGGGATTAAAAACCGTTCAACAGATTCCGCACCCGTCCAAGGGGGAATCTGTCAAGCCAGGCCGCTTTATGAGATATTTTATGAAATATTTTTCTTATATTATCGCCAACAATTCCTTCATAAGCCTTACACTGTGGGTGATTGCCTGGCGTTCGAAGGTTGGATAATCCATCGTCGCACTGTTGTCAGCTTTGTCCGAAATAGCACGGATTATGACATACGAAACTTTGTTCAGATATGCCGCATGGGCAATTCCCGCTCCTTCCATCTCCGTACATAACGGATGGAAATTCTCCACAATCTTGTCTTTCGCTTCTTTAGAAGCGATGAACTGGTCCCCACTTGCAATCCTTCCGGTAAATGTATGGATATCTGGATTCGCCTTCTGATTCGCCTGCACTGCTTTCTTCACCAACTCCTCATCTGCCGGAAAAGACAGTGTATCCATCCTCGGCACCTGGCCGATTGGATCGCCGAATATAGTTGCATCCATATCATGATGCACAGCGTCAGTAGATATCACCATATCACCAATATCAATCTTCGCATCCAGAGAACCGGCAATTCCTGTATTAATCAGCATATCCGCCTGAAACCTGTCAACCAGAATCTGTGCACAGATACCTGCATTGACTTTGCCGATTCCGCTCCTTACAATTACTACTTCCTTACCACATAACACTCCTTTGCAGAATGTCATGGAGGCAAGCTCCACGGTCTCCTCAATCTCCATAGCTTCTTTTAAAGACGCTACTTCCTCTTCCATTGCTCCGATAATTCCAATCATTATATTAATATCCTCCTGTATCTCATGTTCTTTTGAGTATTGTATCACATAATTTATTTTTCACAAAGCCCACTTTTTTTCGTTTTATCCTTCCTTCTAAGAAAAGTATGGTATTTAGATTATTTTTTTGCTATAATCCCTATAGATATCCATAATAGAAGGAGGAGAATGATATGGATTTTAGACCATCCGGAGTCTGTTCACAATTAATCAGGGTAGATGTAGACGGAGATATTATTAAGAAGGTAGAATTTGTCGGCGGATGCGCCGGTAATACTCAGGGAATTTCCAGTCTGGTGGTAGGCATGAATGTACATGACGCCATCTCTCGTATGGAAGGCATTACCTGTGGCTTCAAACCAACGTCCTGTCCGGACCAATTAGCAAAAGCTCTGAAACAGGCTATCAGCCAGGCATAAAGGAGACTCTGCCACTGGTATAAATTCACAGACTTTTACACATATTATGTTATGTTATAAGAAATAAGGATACGAAGCTGTTACACCTCGTATCCTTCTCATCTTTTACGTCCCTTGTATCCGGCAAGGCTGTGGGAGATATCGTCTACGACGACTTTGGTCCGTTTCGTGGACCTACGGTTTCT
>CANSLW010000104.1 GCA_947647815.1 uncultured Dorea sp.
CGTACTCCGGAGAATGCGGGGTCACAAATTCCACCTTATCTACACTTCCCCGTCAGGCAATGCGCCACAGAAAGGTTATCACCAGGTGGATATGGATACCCTCCTTAACAGTTCAGATATTATCTCCGTCCATGCACCCCTCAATCAGTTTACAGAAGATCTGATTGATGCGGCTGCCTTTAAAAAAATGAAATCCTCTTGCATATTTCTTAATCTTGGCAGAGGCGCTATTGTTGTCGAGCAGGACCTCGCAGACGCCCTTAAACATCATGAGATTGCTGCTGCCGGGCTGGACGTACTGCGGACAGAACCTATGGCTGCGGATAATCCGCTTCTAAATATAAAAGACAGTAAAAGACTGCTCATCACACCTCATGTCGCATGGGCAAGCATCGAATCCAGGACACGACTAATGGAGATAATCCTAATCCAAATTAAAGAATTTTTTTCAAACTGAAAACGAACACTGGTGTATTGTCTGCTACTTACGTGAAAACACAGCGCATATAGTCAACAAAACTCCACCGCACGCTATATAAAAATCAGCCAGATTTGCCGTAATCCGCGCCAAAAACTTCTTCTGATTCCTAAATCCGATATAATCAATAACTTTTCCTCTAACCAGTCTGTCGAAAGAATTACTTGCAGCGCCTGCGCTTAAAAGGGTCATTCCCAGTTTTTTTACCAGATGGCCCTTCCCCAGAAATACGAAGACATCATATACAAGGACTCCGATACCGGTAACCATTGTCGCGCCTTTTACAATCGCAGGATGATTATCTAAAATATTCAGTAGAAAGCCGCGGTTATATACCTTGCGTATAATAACCGCATCACCGAAGAGCTCTCTTTTCTCTCCCGGATTCATATTCTCTTCCACATGCTGTTTTATCACTACATCCAAGCCAAAAAACACTGCAAATATGATTATCATCAAGGATAGCATCCTATATCTCCTCTTTGATCTTTACAATCTGTTCTTCCTGCTTCTCTACTTCTTCTTCACGTTTCTCAATCTGTTCGCATAGGACAATGTACTCCGTATCATCGACTTCCCCTTTCTGAAACTTTTCGTACACCATCCGCCCGATATCTTTGAGATCTCTCTCGTTCGCACGCTTCATAGAGCGGATATTGCTCTTGATCTTCTGAACCTCCAAGGTATCTTCCGCTCTCTTACTGATATCCATCGCTGTATCACTTATCTTTTTTCCCAATTCACCAAAAAAATCTGCCATCTTAATCAACTCCTGTTTTTCTTTCTTATCACTCTGTTCCTACTATCGGGTTCTCCCGAAATATTACAACTGCCGCAGGATATCCAGCGACCGGTACAGGTTCATGGTTCCATAGCCCCACTCCCGGTTCGGATTCTCTGTTCCTGGACGCTGCTCTGTTCCAAGTAATATGATGTTCCTAATCTGGCTCGAATTTACACCTCTTGAATCCGACCGTCCAAGAACCCATTCCATCAAAAGAGCTGATGCTCCTGCCGCGATTCCTGCCGCAACACTGGAACCACTGCGGACTACGAACTCATTATTAAGCCCCGCTCCTGTCACCATAACACCTGGTACCGCATAATCCGGTTTCACCCGTCCATCTCTAGTATACCCCCTCCCCGAATTAATATCAACTGAATTATCAATTCCATTGTAAAACGCAACCACCATAGCTACCAGACTGCTTCCTGGCTCTGCTATCGTCGTATCCGGATCAGCCTGCAGAAAATACACCTCACCTGATATAAATTCCTGAACTGGAAGCCACATATGAAATCTTCCATTAGAGAGCCGCACCGACTTAACACTTATACGCCAGATTCCCTGCGACGGATTTCGAAAACGGATAAAAATCAACTGTGAATCGTTATTTTCCAGCAAAAGCCGGTATTCAATATCCACTTCCGTCCGGTCAAACACAAAATTCTCCTGATACTCATAGCCTTGCTTGAGAGATATATAACCAGTCCGTTCTCCAGACGGAGAAGTAAGCCCAACCGTCATTACATTCGGCACCGCCGTCCACAGCTCTGCTACAAATCCTTCAACGCCTTCTCCCACACGGATCTCTGCCTCTGCCACATCATCCAGATTACGGAATTCCCGGAAAAAATGCTGCCTGTGCACTGCCTCGTTCCCTGCACTGATCACAACACTTCTATTTAGTACGGAAGAATAGGCATCCAACATAGTGGACAACAGCGATGTTCCATTATGCCCTCCCAGATTCGTCCCCAGCGCCACACACAACACAAGAGGAATTTTACGCTTTCTGGCAATACCGTTCAGATATTTCATGGCAAGCATGATATCATTCTCCTGAAAACATACCGCTTCCTGACGAATAACATAGAAATCTTTCAGATACGACTTTGCCTTCTTAAGCTTTACTACCGCAAGAGTCGCTTCCGGCGCCGCACCGATAAAACGGTGCTCTAAATCTGCGCCTCCTGCCGCTACGCTTGCGATAAATGTACCATGCCCCTCTGTATCCATACTGGGTACAATTTCCAGAGGATTCTCCGAACGCAGCGCTTCATTAATCATCTCTTCCGTATATTCACTTCCATAATCCAGACCTTCCGGAAGTATGCCATCCTGTATCGTCTGATCCCATATCCCTGCAATTCTCGTAGATCCGTCAATATTTCGGAAGAGTGGATTCCGATAATCTATGCCGGTATCCAGAATACCAATCATAATTCCGCTCCCTAGTAACTGCAGAGTAGGATAACTCTGAACCACACTGATTCCTGCATCATCCATCGCCTCAAGATCCATTAGCTGATAGCAGTTAGGAATAGAATTATAACGGTAATTCTCCAGTGACAGCGGCTTAATCTCCGTCTTGTCTACATAGATTGCCTGATAGCCAAAATCCATTTCCTGGATACATGCTTTTTGTCCTTCTGTTTCCACAGGATCAACCGCCCTGTAAATCGGAGAAATAAAATCAATATACTCCTCCGACAATATCATCTCACGGCACATCTCTCTATCCATACAAAATACCTCATACACATTTCCATGTATCCTTACGGATACTTTTACATACATGTATATGAGGCATCTTATCTATTCTATTCTTATTCTGTTCTATTTGCACAACTTCTAGTACATCGAAAATTAAATAATTGCTATATTCACGCAGGATATGTTTTCGAGAGTGCAGGTCAAAAAACGTAGGCGTAGCGGGCTACGCTGAGGCTTTTTGACCTGTGCTATCGGGAGCATAGACAAGTGAAGATAGCAGTTATTAATTATTCGATGTACTAGTCAGCTGCACTCTAAGAATGACTATGATTCGGCAGCAAGTCCTGTCCTCTCAGCATAATGAGCGGCCCGCCTGTCCCTTCTATGTATTCTTTGGTGATTGTCACCTGACCGATACTATCATCCTTTGGAATCTCATACATAATATCAAGCATAAACTCTTCGATGATTGCACGGAGAGCCCTCGCCCCGGTATCCTTCTTCATCGCTTTTTTCGCAATGGAATGAAGCGCGCCGTCATCGAATTCCAGCTTCACTTCATCCAGTGCCAGCAGTTTCTGATACTGCTTTAAGATGGCATTCTTCGGCTCTTTTAAGATCTGCACCATCATATCCTCAGAAAGTCCCCGAAGTGTAAATACGATTGGCAGACGTCCCAGGAACTCCGGAATCATTCCAAAGCTTCTAAGATCCTCTGTCGTCACCTTCTCAAGAATCGTCTTGTCATGATTATATCTATCCTTTAAGTCTGCTCCAAATCCAATGGAAGACTGCTTCGTCAGCCGTTCCTTGATAATCATATCCAGATCCGGAAATGCTCCGCCGCAGATAAAGAGAATATTCTTGGTATTCACCGTCGTCAGCGGAACCATGGCGTTCTTACTGTTCGCTCCCACCGGAACCTCTACTTCACTTCCTTCCAGAAGCTTTAACATTCCTTGCTGCACTGATTCGCCGCTTACATCTCTCTGATTTGTATTCTTCTTCTTGGCAATCTTGTCAATCTCATCAATGAAGATAATGCCCTGCTCCGCTTTATCCACATCATTTCCCGCCGCTGCCAATAGCTTTGATACGACACTCTCTATATCATCTCCGATATATCCCGCCTCTGTAAGGGAGGTGGCATCCGTGATAGCAAGAGGAACATCCAAGAGTCTCGCCAGTGTCTTGACCAGATAAGTCTTACCAGAACCGGTAGGCCCAATCATCAGCATATTAGATTTCTCAATCTCAATCTCGTCCATCGTATCCGTTGCCACTCGTTTATAATGATTATAAACCGCCACTGACATTGCCTTTTTCGCATACTCCTGCCCTACCACATACTCGTCCAGACTCGCCTTAATCTTGTGCGGCGCAGGAATATTTCTTATATCAATCAGGGGCTTCCTCTCTTCCCCTTCCTTCTTCTTCTTAATCTTCTGCTTCTTCGGAATATTCTGCTCCATATCCGCCATATTCAGAATCTGTACGCCTGGTATATTCATATTCATCAACTGGCTGTAGTCAATCTGTCCATTCATCATGGCATCGAAGCTCTTCTGCATACAGTCGCTGCAGATAGAGATACCATTAGGCAGATCAATCATCTTTCCCGTCGTCGTCTCTGGGCGCCTGCACACGAAACAAATCTTTTCATATTCATCTTCATGATTCTTCGTCTCTTCCACCTGTCCCTCTCCCACTTTCTCTATGTTGTTCTTATCCTGCTCGGACATCTTCCTCTCCCCTTTTCTTGCGTATTTACTAGTTCCAAACTGCTATACACACCCGTGCGCCAGTGTACTGACACGGAGCTTTTAGCCCCGGACCATATTAAGGAATGTCTCCTCAGATATGATTGGAATTCCCAGTTCATTCGCTTTTTTATTCTTAGACGATGTGGACATCACATCGTTATTAATCAGATAATTGGTCTTCGAAGTAACTGACCCCGTCACTTTTCCGCCCAGGCTTTCAATCAATTCCTTTACCTCTCCCCGGTTAGCAAAATGTTCCACACTTCCTGTAATCACAAAATTAATCCCCGCGAATATCTGCTTCGCCTCATCCTGAACTTCTTCCGGAATTACCAGTTCATTTAACAGATCCCTGAACTGTCTGACATGCATATCTGAGGCAAAATAATCCACAAAAGCCTTTGCAATCACTCCGCCGACGCCCGGAATCTCATTCAGTTCTTCCTCCGTCGCCTTTAACATCGCTTCCACATCGTACCGGAATTCCTTGCAGATTACCTTCGCATTGGCAAGTCCGATATTAGAGATTCCGAGTGCATAGATAACCCTCGGCAGCGTTGTCGTTCTTGCCTTCTCGGCGCTGTTTATCAGATTCTGGTAAGATTTCTCTCCGAACCCTTCCAGAGTCTGAATCTCCTCCTGATATTTATCCAGATGAAAGATATCCGCAAATTCGCGGATGTACCCCAGGGAAATGAACTTCTCCAGTGTTGCTTCGGACAGCCCTTCGATATTCAACGCATCCCTGCTTACAAACAAAGCAAAAGACTTGACGTGCTTCGCCTGACACTCCGGATTTGTACAGTACAGAGCCTTCGCATTGGCAACCTGCCGGATCTCGGTTGCTCCCTGACACACTGGACATTTCTCAGGAATATCCTTTACTCCGCTTCTCGTTAAGTTTTGTGCGATCTGCGGGATAATCATGTTCGCCTTATATACTTCAATCCGATCGCCTATTCCAAGTTCTAACTCCTCCATAATACTGATATTATGGACGCTGGCGCGGCTGACCGTCGTTCCTTCTAACTCCACCGGTTCGAATATGGCAACCGGGTTGATAAGTCCTGTTCTTGACGGACTCCATTCAATCTCCACAAGCTTCGTTTCCCGAATCTCATCTGCCCATTTAAAGGCAAAAGAATCCCTTGGAAACTTAGAAGTCCGCCCCAGAGACTGACCATACTCTATATCATCATATATTAGCACAAGACCGTCGGACGGGAAATCATTCTTAGCAATTTTTTCTGAAAATTTTATAACTTCAGCTTCCACGGTATCAGCAGTCACCTCATGGAACTCTACTACCTCAAATCCCTGCTCCTTAAGCCAGTTCATCTGATATGCCCTGGAATTGTGGAAGTACACATCCTCCGCCTGAACGAGAGAAAATGCATAGAACCTTACATTTCTCTTTGCCGTAATCTCATTATTCAATTGACGTACCGAACCGCTGCACAGATTCCTCGGGTTCTTGTACTTTGCATCCACATCTTCAATCTCCGAATTGATCCTCTCGAACTCCTTATATCCGATAATCGCCTCTCCTCTTAAGATTAATTCTCCCTGATAGGCAATCCGAAGAGGAATGTTCTGAAACACTCTGGCATTATTCGTAATAACCTCGCCTACCTCTCCATTTCCCCGGGTAACCGCCTTATAAAGCTCTCCGTCACGGTAGGTAAGCACGATGGTAAGCCCGTCCAGTTTCCAGGACATCAATGCCTTCTGGCTGCCGACAAACTTCTTCAGTTCCTCTACTTCCTTGGTCTTGTCAAGAGAAAGCATAGGGCTTTCATGCCGCTCTTTGGGCAGCTCGCTTAGGACTTCGTATCCTACGTTCACTGTCGGACTGTTGGCCAGCGTGATTCCGGTCTCTTTTTCCAACTCCAACAGCTCATCGTACAGCCCGTCATATTCCCGGTTGCTCATAATCTCCCTGGATTCCTGATAATACGCGCGTCCTGCTTTATTCAGTATCTCCACTAATTCTAACATTCTGGCTTTCTTCGATTCGCTCATATAGTTCCTTTAACTCCTGCTCTGTTAATTTTCTGACAGCTCCCGGTTTTAAACCACCAAGCTCAATATTCATAATCCTTATCCTGACCAGCCTGGTCACTTTATATCCCAGCGCTTCACACATTCTTCGTATCTGCCGGTTCAATCCCTGGGTCAGTATGATGGAAAATGTATACTTTCCGATCCTCGATACCTTGCAGGGCCTCGTAACTTCATCCAATCCCTTTTCCCTGTCACTGATACGTACTCCTGCGGACATCTTCTTCAAGAATTCCTCAGTTACAGCCTTGTCCACTGTCACCTTATATTCCTTCTCATGCATATAACGCGCCCGCATCATCTGATTAATTAAATCCCCGTCATTGGTCATGATAAGAAGCCCCTCTGAATCCTTATCAAGCCTTCCTGCATAAGTCACTCTGACCGGATATTTAAAAAAACGGATGACATTATTCTTCACCCGCATATCTTCTGTACATACAATCCCTGTCGGCTTATTGACCGCAAGCACGATCTTTTCATTCCTGCCTGTAATGATTTTTTTCCCTACACATACAGTCTGTCCGGCATCCACCTGCATCCCCTGCACAGCTTTTTTACCGTCCACTGTTACTCTTCCGTCCGCAATCAGGCGGTCTGCCTCTCTCCGTGAACAGACCCCCGCCTCACTCAAATATTTATTCAGTCTCATGACTTTCTAACACTCCACTGATACTGTTATCTTCCACAAAAGTATTTCCGTTATACAAAAACAATACACTCGTAATCTTATTCTCCTCCATAATCTTATGGATATCTCCATAATAATATCTCGGATCTATCACTATAATTTCCCGAAAATATGGAGTAAGAAAAGGAATCAGACAATTCGCATAAGAATCCTTTACAAGCAACAGGCGGTCTGTCGAATCCGCAGTTGTGCGAATATCCATCATTGAAAAATTCCCTCCAAAGAACACGGCATATTTGTCCTTTTCCTCTAATTTTGTGCTGTCATATAATGTAGCTGTCTTGCGCTGTTCGTCTACATAGTTGACTACGACCTCCACTTCGTCCTCCGAATCCTTTGCACTATAGATATAGATTGGCTCACGATAACTGCTTTTATAACCACTGGTCGCAGACAATGTCCCGTTAAAATCTCCGGTTACCGCTAAAGGTTTTAGTTCTGGCGCTTTTGAAGTATCAAGCTCCATGTATTTTGCCAGTTCCTGGTATACATAGTATGCCCCCAGCGTCGTCCAGTGATGGTCTGTATGGTAATATATCTCTTCATCCTTCTGCTTACGCAGTACTTTCTGAGCATCCACCCATACATATTCCCCATCCAAAGCCTTCTTAATCTCATCAAACTGTTCTGGTTGATTCTCAGTCACTGCAAGAGCCGGTAATTTATCAGATAATATATTCGCCGCATTCGGCACCAAAAGCATATAGAAAGGTACTTTGGGATAAGTACTGCCAAATTCCTTCATCGCTTTCAGATTCGCATCAAGCTGCTCTTGATTCGGTGACGCAATATCCTCCAGAAGGTAACTGTTCTTTCCTTTAAAAACTCCGTTTGACTCGCGTTTTCCCAACAAGAGATCCACATTCGTTTTCAAGGCCACCCAGAGATCCCTTCCCGCAAACTGATCGGACTTATAAGATTCATATTGATCCATAAAGCGCCCGCTCTCAATACCTGTCATTGTAATCTCCGGCTTTTGTTCCAGCACGCGATTCTCTTTTTCAGAGAACGGTTTATCCCTGCTAATCAGGTTAATAAGACAGATAAATACTGTCATGCCCACAAACATAAAAGCCGCCATCCGTTTACTCTGAGAAAATTTTTTCTTCTTTTTTCTTCTTCTGCCTTCCTTTCTCTGCTCCATTTCTACACTCCTAAAATCTGAAATACAAGAACGGATTATACGATTCCGTCACAAGATAAGCAATACACAAGATAAATAATATTGCATACACGATACAGTTAATCACTGCTTTCATCTTCGATTGTCCATTACTGTATATAAAACGCTCATAAAAGTCATGCACTACCGGAGTAGAACCAAATATAAGTATGATCCACATCCATCCATTTGTCATGAGTATATACATTCCCTGTCTGTCAACCAAACCATGGCCGCCGACACCAATCATAAGTTTCAGGTAATCTAATGCATTTCCCAATGTCGGGCTAAAGAAAAACACCCATCCAACCATCACAAGCACCAGACAGTAGATATGACTGACGATTGAAGGCAGCTTATCCAGAATCTTTATCAATGCATATTTCTCAATTAAAAGGAGTATTCCATAATACAAGCCCCACATTACAAAATTCCATGCCGCGCCATGCCAGAGACCAGTAAGCATCCATACAACCATAATATTTCTTATATGCTTCCCCTTACTCACACGATTACCACCAAGAGGAATATAAACATAATCCCGGAACCATGACCCCAGAGAAATATGCCATCTGCGCCAGAATTCCGTGATACTTTTTGATACATATGGATAAAAGAAATTCCGTTTAAATTCGAATCCAAACATCTTCCCCAGGCCAATCGCCATATCAGAATATCCACTAAAATCAAAATATATCTGGAATGTATATGCTGCGCATCCAAACCATGCACTTAATACTGACACGCGTCCTGCTTCCATAGCAAAAACCTTATCAAATATCATACCGGTCATATTAGCAAGCAACACTTTCTTAGAAAGCCCCCTGATAAAGAAAAGGACACCTTCTCCAAAGTTCTCTATCGTCTCCTTCCTGACATGAAGCTGACGATCTATGTCCGCATACTGCACGATCGGACCTGCAATCAACTGTGGAAACATCGTAACATAGACTGCAAAATCAAGTATATTCGTCTGTACCTCCACTTCTTCCCGATAAACATCTATAATATAAGACAAAATCTGAAACGTATAGAACGAGATTCCGATTGGAAGCGGCAATTCCCTGTAAGGAATGTCAAACGGAAGCACTGCATTGATGCTTCCAAGCAAAAATCCCTCATACTTAAAAAAGCCTAGAATCAATAGATTCACCACTACATTAAATACAAGGCTTTTCTTTGCTTCTTCCTTCTTCTTCAGATTCCTTGCAATATCAAGTCCACTGATGTAGTTGAATAATATAGAGAATATCATAAGGAAGATGTATACCGGCTCTCCCCATGCATAAAAAATCAGGCTGCCCACAAGAAGCACAATATTCTTATAAACTCTCGGTACGAGATAGTACAATATTAAAATAATCGGCAAAAACGTAAATAAAAATACAATACTGCTGAATAGCATCTCTTTTGTTTCCCTCTATAGACTATAAACTTTTCTTAAATGCGGTATACGCCTTATCCGCATTCTTCCCCACAACCATAAATATGTAATTCCCTCTGTCTTCCAAAATCGCCGCTTTCAGAAGTTTCGTCTGCTCAGCGCCGTATCCTTCAAAACTCTCTATCTGTGTATCCAGTCTTTTCTGTGCCGCATCTTTTACTGCCTCAGCCTGGCTTTCACTTCTGACCCTTACAAGAAGAAGCTCATCTACCCCCATAACGTCATTCGGAAGATACAGCAGTACTCCTTCGCAGTCATTGGCATTGAGTCCGTAATAACGTTTGAACTCCTGCGTCCCTGCTTCCTGCATCCCTTCTTTCTTAACAACTGAAAGAATATTTTCCTGAACTGTTTCCATCGGCGCATCCCCGCCCTGTCCAACCAACAATATTACCACATAGACAAAGATTACCAAAACCATTCCGTATTTTAAAATATTAATAATATCCATTCCATTCTTCTTCATTACAAATCCGCAGCCTCCGCCATGTGGTCAAGCCATTCCGGATAATAATTGCTCGACATATGGATTCCATCCGCCTCATAATACTCAGCTTTCACAAGCTCCGTATTGTCGATAAATCCAATTTCTTCACTTTCGCACAATTCTTTCAATTTTTCATTATAGTCCGGAACACACGCATATCGTGCATCCGTCCCGATTGCAGCCTGAGAGACCGGAAGCACACTGTTCACATATATCTCTGTATTCGGCAGTCCTTCTTTTAATTTATCCAATACAACTTTATAAGCTTTTGAAAAAGCTTCCGCATCAGCATCCGCTGAAATCGTATCATTCATCCCAAGTGCAATAAACAACTTCTGCGGACTGGCAGCAACTACCTGGTCTATGATAGTCCAAAACCCAGTATCATCCGGAAACATCACACCTACACCCTTCTGTGCATTCACCAGCGCAGAATCCAGATGTTCATATGCATATAACCCCTGGCTGATGGAATCTCCTAATATCAGACAGTTAGTAAATTTCTCATTATATGAACGATTCTGCCATTCTTCAGATGCCTGCCTTTCCTGCTTCTCGAGTTCCTGTATCTTAGCATCTATCTCCTGTACATCAACCTTAGCCAGCTCTTTTAGTTTTTTCTCACCTTCGGACGGATCTACCCGCAGATGCATCATCCTCACGGCAACTATGATTACTCCAATGACGAGCAGTGTAATCCCCACCGTAACTCCAAAACGTAAAATGCGGTCTTCCTCTCCCGCACGTTTCCTTTTCTTCATATATCTATCTCCTAGCTTTTGTAAGCATACACTTGTTCATTATACTATCATATATTTCAAAAGTCAAAAACATATCGTGCATTTCCAACGTTTTCTTGCTATAATAGTCGCATAAAAACATATTTGCCATAAATCCGGAGGAAAACCTATGATTGTAATTACATTGAATGCAAAATCCTGTATGTCTCATCTTCTTTTAAAAGATACTTTCGATTATTTTTCTTTTCTGGAAGGTGAGATTACAACCTTCAATAAATTTGGTATTGATGGATTTTTACATAAGAACTTCTTCGACGAAGAACCTGAACAGACTTATTCTTATTGGAAGGAACTGCGGGAATACTGTTTCAGCATTATTAAAGGGAAACGTTGGAAATG
>CANSLW010000105.1 GCA_947647815.1 uncultured Dorea sp.
CTGCTTGTATATAACGCAGATATTGGGAATCAGCCTGGGGAATGACATTAAGGCGCTTCTTCTGGTAGACTTTATGGGCAGTATGATCGGCGTAAGCCTTGGAATCGCAATCGGCAGCCTCACACGGATGTCTCTGAGCATGAAGATGGGTGTTACCGTTCTCTTTACACTCCTGCCCGGATTCCTCGCCGGCCTGATGTTCGGCAACATGAAGAATGTCATCGAACTGCACTGTCCGGTCATTAACCGTCTCAATCCGGCGGCAGTCCTAAGCGACGCATTTTATTGCATGAGCATCTATTATGATATGGAACGCTTTACCAGATGCCTGCTAATCCTGGCTCTGATGAGTATACTATTGCTTATAATCGCATTTTTAAGCATAAGGAGGGAACGTTATGACAGTATTTAAAGGATTTCTGATAATCACCAAACGAAATATCCATATGATGTTCCTGTACATCGTCATCTTTCTCGTGATTGCAATTGCCATACAAAAAAGCGGCAGCGAAGAAACCAATGTATTCGAAACCCAGAGCCTTAATATCGCTGTAATCGACCGGGACAAAGGACAGCTTGCAGAAGGCCTCCTGGCCTATCTTAAACAGTACCATACCCTGAAAGACGTCCCTGACGACGTATCTGTCCTACAGGACCGGATGTACTACCGGGAGATTTATTATGTTGCGATAATACCGGAAGACTTCGAGAACCGCTGCCTCTACGGAAATGGACAGCTCACCGTTACAAAGATTCCCGGAAGCAACACCGGATTCTATGTAGACCAGCAGATCAATACCTTCCTGAATGACGTGCGGATTATGACAAAAAGCGGCTTCTCCCTGCCCGACGCAATCAAAAAAGTCATAGAAAACAGTACGGATACCGCTAAAGTTACCTTATTAGATAAGAACGGATATGGCGGAAATGCACCGGCACACGCATGGATGTATCGATATATGCCGTATATCTTGATATCCATCCTCTGCTACTGCCTTGTATTTATTATGATTGCATTCCGCAAACCAGACGTCAGGAAGAGAATGATGTGCTCTGCAGTTCCCATACACAGCCAGAACATACAGTTAGTGCTTGGTTATATCCTGGCAGGGCTCTTCGTCTGGGGACTCTGTACGATTATGCCTTCCGTTCTGTACGGCAAGACTTTTCTTACTGATCCAAACCTGCCATACTATCTGCTCAACAGCCTCCTGATGACTCTGGTATCTTTGTCTCTGGCATTCCTGATAAGTACATTAATCAGCAAGGAAGAGCTGGTCAATGCAGCCGTCAATGTCCTCTCGCTTGGAATGTCATTCCTGTGTGGTGTGTTCGTAGACCTGGATATTATGAATAAAAACATACGGACAGCTGCTCAGTTCCTTCCGGTGTACTGGTATGAGACTGTCAACAATCTCCTTGCATATAATACTTCCTTTGGCCGGTCACAGCTGGTATCCCTCTATACCGGTTACGGGCTGCAGCTGCTCTTCGCCGCCGCCATCTTAGGCGTCGGACTGGTGGTTTCCCGGCTGCAGTACTCCCGGCAGCAACCTTCCTGATGACCAGCTGATGACTATTGTTTTTTCCTCTTGCTTTCACTCTGCTTTAGTGATATGATTGACCAGTAACCAATTGAAAAATAAAACTGAATAGAGAAAGGAAACGAAGAACGTGACCTACAAAGAAGCAAGGGTATATTTAGACCATGTGTCAAAATACGGAAGTGTACTTGGTTTGGGTCCGATTCGAAAGCTGTTGTGCGAACTTGGAAATCCCCAGGATGACCTGAAATTCATACACATTGCTGGGACGAACGGAAAAGGCTCTGTACTTGCATACACTTCTACGATACTTAAGGAAGCAGGATACAGAGTAGGGCGATATGTCTCGCCGACAGTGGTTTCTTATCTGGAACGCATCCAGGTTAACGCCTGTCCGATACCTGAAGATGCATTTGCCAGACTCACCAACATGGTTCAAAAAGCTATTGCACGTATGGAATCAGCCGGAGAAGTAAGCCCGACTGTATTTGAAGCAGAGACTGCAATAGCTTTTTTATATTTTAAAGAACAACGTTGCGACCTGGTCGTACTGGAATGTGGATTAGGCGGTGAGACAGACGCCACGAATATTATAGAAAATACTCTTCTTGCCGTATTTACATCCATCAGCCGTGATCATCTGGGCGTTCTTGGAAATACGCTGGAAGAGATTGCTATGGTAAAGTCTGGAATCATCAAATCTGGCTGTACTGTAGTAACCCCCCTGCAGCAGCCTGAAGTAATGCAGGTATTGACAGAGCGCGCCCGACAGAAGGGCTGCCCTCTCTATCTTGCAGACCCGGCGGCAGCTGTGATTCTTGAAGAAAACCATTTGGGACAGACATTTTCTTATAATACGGAAACATTTCGCTGCTCTCTTGCCGGAAGACATCAGGTTGAAAATGCCGTCGTCGCATTACAAGTAATCTCTGTGTTAGAGACACTCGGGTATTCTATCTCCCGGGAAGCTCTCCGGCAGGGATTTATCCATACAACATGGCCCGGACGTCTGACCTGCCTTAAGAAAAAGCCGCTCTTTTTCATCGACGGAGCACATAATGAAAACGCTGCACGAAGGCTTAGGGAATCTCTTGAAGCGTATTTCCCTGGGAAACGTCTGATCTACATTATGGGAGTATTCCGTGACAAAGAATACGAAAAGATTGCCGCCATCACAGGACCGCTTGCAGATTCTGTGCATACCATAGATTTACCGGATATCAACCGAACACTTCCTGCCGGCAGGCTGGCAGAAGTAATGACAGACTATTGTATGCCAGATACTGTCATTCAACCGGAACCCGATATCGGCACGGCAGTAAAAAATTCACTGGCAGAAGCCGGCGAAGATGATGTTATTCTTGCCTTCGGCTCCCTTTCCTATCTTGGAAAAGTAATGGACATATTAAAGACAGACAGCGAAAAGTATAAGTAAAGGATATATGATAATTATGATTAATCAGGACAAAATCAGACAAGCCGTCCGTCTTCTGTTAGAAGGAATCGGCGAAGACATTTCCCGGGAAGGGCTTCTTGAGACGCCGGACAGGATTGCACGAATGTATGAGGAACTATACGGAGGCATGGAGGAAGACGCCGGTACGCACTTAAGCCGGACGTTCCACGTTACTGACAGCGAGATGGTGCTGGAAAAAGATATCACTTTTTATTCCACCTGCGAACATCATCTCCTGCCTTTCTATGGCAAGGTACACATTGCCTATATTCCGGACGGCGAAGTCGTAGGACTCAGCAAACTCGCCCGGACAGTGGAAGTATATGCAAGACGACTGCAGCTCCAGGAACAGCTGACCGGACAGATTGCCGATGCACTTATGACTCATATGCATCCCAAAGGGGTGATGGTAATGGTAGAAGCCGAGCATATGTGTATGACTATGCGTGGAATCAAAAAGCCTGGCAGCCAGACAGTAACACTGGCAAGACGGGGAGCTTTTGAAACAGACTCCTGTTTGGAGGAAAGATTCTTCCGAATGCTCAGGCATTAATCCTATTTACAACACTTGACAGGAGCAATTTACCATGACACAGCAATCTAATTCCCTACACACTCTCTTTTATGACTCTGCATTTTCTGCCAGTGACAGTAGACTTTCCTTCATCCGCAATCATCCTCTGTATACCTCATATTATCAGAGACTAACCGAATTGGAGAAGGAACGCCTCTTCTGCAGACACCAGATGGATCATTTTCTGGACGTTGCCAGAATTGCCTACATCCTGAATCTTGAGATGGGACTTGGTATCAACCGGGATATGGTCTACGCAGCAGCGCTTCTCCATGACATCGGTAAAAGCAGGCAATATGAAGAGGGGATTCCGCATGAAACTGCCAGATCAGAAGGCAGGTCTGCAAGGATCTGTTCTGCGATTCTGGCATTTCCACCAGAGGAGCAACAACAGATTCTAACGGCAATCCATGGGCACCGCAAACTGCGGGAAACTCCCGAGCCATTAGAGTTTCTTCTGTATAAGAGTGATAAGATGTCACGCGCCTGCTTCTCCTGCCCTGTCGAACCAGCATGTAACTGGAGCGATGAAAAGAAAAATAAGGAGATTCGATTATGATTATTGGAAAAAAAGAATTTGACACCATGCATCACACTTACATTATGGGAATTCTGAATGTGACACCAGACTCCTTCTCTGACGGAGGCAGATTCCAAGATCTGGATACAGCTCTTTGGCATGCCAAAGAGCTGATACACGATGGCGCTGATATCCTGGATGTAGGCGGAGAATCCACCCGTCCTGGCCATATTCAGATTACAGACGATGAGGAAATAGAACGAGTGATACCGGTTATCGAAAAACTCAAGAGTGAATTCGACTCCCCTATATCGATTGACACCTATAAAAGTTCTGTTGCAGAAGCCGCGCTACAGGCAGGCGCCGACATGGTCAACGATATCTGGGGGCTGAAATACGACGGGCGCATGGCATCCCTAATAGCCAGTCATAATGCCGTCTGCTGCCTTATGCATAACCGCAGGGAGCCCATATACCAGGACTTTCTTGCTGATTTTATCACAGACATGAAAGAATGCATCTGTCTTGCCAAAGATGCCGGAATCCCTGATGATAAGATTATACTGGATCCGGGTGTTGGATTTGGCAAAGACTATAAGATGAACCTTACAATCATCCGTGAATTAGACCGGATGAAAGAACTGAACTACCCTGTTCTTCTCGGAACCTCCAGGAAATCTGTAATTGGCCTGACGCTCGATCTTCCTGCTGATCAACGCGAAGAGGGAACTCTGGCAACAACCGTCTATGGAATGATGAAAGGCTGCTCATTTGTAAGAGTCCACGATGTAAAAGCTAACCGCCGCGCAATCCAGATGACAGAAGCCATCCTGAACCGCGCCTGAAATTATACCATCATTCAAAGCCCCTGCGGCAGTCGTCAAATGCCAGCAAGAAGTCACCTGGATTGCTGCCTGCGGGAATAAAATCTTTACAGGAGAAATACTATGGATAAAATCAAAATACAGAATTTGGAAATATTTGCCCATCACGGCGTTTTCCCTGAAGAAAACACCCTCGGACAAAAATTCATCATTAACGCTGCTTTATACACCGATACAAGAGATGCCGGAAAAACGGATGAACTGACAGCTTCCATCCATTATGGAGAGATTTGCCAGCAGATAAAGCGATTCCTGACTACAAATACTTTCAAATTGTTAGAACGCGCAGCGGAATGTCTGGCTGAAACTCTTCTTTTAGACACTCCCAGGCTTGAAAAGATAGAGCTGGAAATCCAAAAGCCCTGGGCTCCTGTTGGGCTTCCTCTGGAGACCGTCTCCGTTGAGATTGAACGCAGCTGGCACACCGCCTACATTGCATTTGGCTCCAATATTGGTGATAAAGAACACTATTTAAATCAGGCAATTGAATCCCTCAGACAGACGCCGCTCTGTAATGTGACCCGCATCTCTTCTTTCCTTACTACGGAACCCTACGGCGTCACCGATCAAGACGAATTTCTCAATGGCTGCCTGGAACTTCGCACCCTGTTAACGCCCAGAGAACTGCTGAATGAACTTCACAGAATCGAACAGGACGCCGGACGGGAACGGATTATCCATTGGGGGCCCCGGACTCTGGATCTGGATATCATCTTCTATGACGATCTGATTCTGGAAGAGGAAGATTTCTGTATCCCGCATGTTGATATGCATAGAAGAGATTTTGTATTAAAACCCCTTCACGAGATTGCGCCTTATAAGCATCATCCCTGCAGCCGTAAGACAGTCCGGCAGATGTTAGAAGAGCTTAGTGCGCCACAGACTGCATAAAAAGCTTCACAAACACAACTACACATTGATACATGATTAATAAAAAATTAACTTTTTTCCATAGTTGTGCTATAATGGCATTATAGGATTCCATCAACAAAACATTACAAGATGGGGTTCAGTTATATTTACATATGAGGAGGGAAAGAATTGAAGAGGAAATTTATTACCGCAGTATCTGGCATGCTTCTATATCTAATCTTTTCATTGCCAGTTTCTGCAGCACCTGTGGATAATACTGACAATATTCCACAATCATCTGATTCCGTTTTACAGACAGAATCTACAACACTTCTGGCAGATGAAGCGACAGTTCCTGCCCAGTCTGTTGCTCCCGGCTGGCATATGACCGAAGGACCAGATGGTCTGCCCGTTTGGCAGTATTATGATGAGAATGAGAATACATATGTAATATCTTCATTCCGGACAATCAATGAAAAAGATTATTATTTCGATGAGAATGGTTATCTGAAAACAGACGGATTATTTGAGATAACCGGCACTGAAGCTTGGAATGGTATATATTACGCCACAAAAGCTGAATCTGCAGACGAATCTCCGGAAAATGGACTGATAGGAGTACTTGCAAAAGATCAATGGATTTTTATCGAAAATGCAGATACCGGTAATCTATGGAAATATTTTGGTCCCGATATGAAGGATTCTTCTAAATGCGGCCTGCAAAAAATCGGCGGGCATGATTATTTTCTTGATGATAATGGTAAGATTCTTACTGGTTTTCATCCCGTTGATAATGGCAAGAATCTCTACTTTGGTTCGGATGGAATACGTTTAGACTACACAGGATGGCATACAATTGACGGGCAGATTTATTTCTTTAATGACCAGTACCAGACAGACAAGACCAACCACAGTGGCTGGCTGATGGTAGACGATACCTGGTACTGGCTGGAAAATGGTTCGGTAAAGACCGGCTGGTTAAGAACTGGAAATACATGGTATTATCTGAATCCACAAAACGGCGCCATGCATACCGGTTTATATCAGGCGGGAAATGCCTGGTACTATTCAAATACTTCCGGCGCCATGCTCGCCTCCTGTTGGGTGAAGCATGATGAGAATTGGTACTATCTGAATGCCGGCGGCGATGCCGCAACCGGATGGAAAAAACTGGGTCAGACATGGTATTATTTGGATCCTGCAACCAGTATAATGAAAAGTGGATGGGCAGATATCAATGGCCGCCGCTATTATCTGGGTGGCAGCCATGACGGTTCTATGAAATCCGGATGGCAGAAGATAGAGAATGAATGGTACTATTTTGGAGGCGCCGGCGACGGTTCCATGAAATACGGCTGGCAATGGATCAACAATCACTGGTATTATATGGACACATCTGATGGAACCATGGAATATGGCAGACAGGAGATAAACGGACAATCTTACTATCTGGGCGGCAGTGATGACGGTTCTATGAAGTCCGGATGGCAGTGGCTGGATGGCTGCTGGTATTATTACGGTCCTTCCTATGATGGCTCTATGAAATATGGATGGCAGAAAATCGGATATTACTGGTATTATCTGGATACCACTAATGGTTCCATGAAATCCGGATGGCTGGATCTTAATGGCAGATGGTATTATCTGGGCGGTCCAAACGACGGTTCCATGAAGTCCGGATGGTTATGGACCGGAAGCAACTGGTATTATCTGGGCGGTCCAAATGATGGATCTATGAAGACCGGATGGCAGATGGTTGATAGTTGTTGGTATTACCTTTACACAGAAAATGATCCCCATGGCGGACCTTATGGCGCTATGGCGGCATCTACAGTCATAGATGGCTGGGAAATAGGCGCTGACGGAAGATGGATTACCGGTGCGAGTACTCTGCACACTATCCATAATACAGATTATGTACAGTTCTGGAACATGAAGAATTCTATTTCTATGGGACAATTAACAGAGCTGAACAGCGCAATATCTGCTTTCCACGCCCGGGGATATCAGGTATCTTTTGTATTACTGGATATCAATACCGGCCGTGCAGTCTCTTACAAATCAGGTTTAGGGCTCTACAGCGCCAGCGCTATCAAAGGTCCTTATGTGTTAAGTGTATTGGATGCAGGCCACGCTCCTACAAACAGCATCTGGAATACTATTAACTGGTCCAGCAACAATGATTATTCAGCCATCAGAAGAACCTATGGCGCGCCTGTCTTCCAGAACTGGCTTGCCAAAGCAGGTGTGGACACCGCACAGGGAGCCAGAAACTACACAGCCACCACCAGTCTGGATCTGGCGAAGATGTGGATGCAAGGCTGGGATTACTTAAGCAGCAGCAGAGCAAACGCTGACTGGGCAAGATCTACATTCCAGAAAGTGTTAAATTCACCTATATCAGCACGGCTAAGCGGCGCATATACCGTATACAGCAAAGCAGGATGGTATCCTGGCAGTGGATATTACTGCGTATACAATGATGCCGGAATCGTACGAAAAGGAAATTCTCCTTATATACTTGCCGTAATGTCAAGCTGTCCTGGCGTATCAGGTTCAAGTCTGATGCAGAATCTGATTGGCCGCCTGGACATGGTACATAGTGAGATGATACGATAAACTCAAAAAATGAAACCTGAAAAGAAGCCTCTGATGAACTTAATCATCAAAGGCTTCTTTTACTTTATCCATGAATCCTTTTTTCTTCTTCCCTGACTTCGTGTCACTGCCGGTACTATTTCCCGCTGCCTGCAGCGTATTTCCTGACAATTCATCGAATCTCCTAAGTGCTTCCTTTGCCTCTGCGCTTAAATGTTCCGGTGTCTGGATTACCAGTGTCACATAATGATCGCCGCGTACACTGGAATTACGAACAGATGGAACTCCTTTTCCTTTTAGACGTACCTTGGTATCTGTCTTAGTACCCGGTTTCACCGTGTAAATTACTTCACCGTCCACCGTCTTGACTCTGACATCCGCGCCAAGCGCTGCCTGTGCAAATGAAATCGGTACTGTTGAGAAGATATGCATATCCTGTCTCTGGAAGATTGGATGTCTGGAAACCACCACTTCTACCAGAAGATCTCCTCTTGGCCCGCCATTCACGCCTGGCTCACCTTTTTCACGAATACGGACGCTCTGCCCATTGTCAATTCCTGCCGGAATCGTAACTGCAATCTTTTTACGGTTAGATGTATAACCAGTTCCTCCACAATCCGGACATTTTTCCCGGATAATCTTTCCTGTTCCGTTACAATCTGGACAAGTCTGAACATTCTGCACCATTCCAAAGAAGGATTGCTGTGTATACACAACCTGCCCCTTACCGCCGCACTTCGGACAAGTCTCTGGAGAAGTTCCTGGTTTTGCTCCTGTTCCATTACATTTCTGACATGGATCTTTCAGCACCATATCCAGCTCTTTCTCACAGCCAAAGACCGCTTCTTCAAACGTAATCCTCACACTTTTACGGATATTCATGCCTTTCATCGGTCCCTGGCTTGCACGGCCTCTTCTGCCTCCACCAAATAAATCACCAAAGATATCACCAAAGATATCACTAAAATCAGCACCGCTGAAGTCAAAGCCGCCAAAACCACCTGCTCCGCCTGCTCCACCTTCAAATGCCGCATGGCCAAACTGGTCATACTGACGACGCTTTTCCGGATCACTCAACACTGCATATGCTTCTGATGCTTCTTTGAATTTCTTCTCGGCTTCTGCATCTCCAGGATTCATATCAGGGTGGTACTTCTTGGCAACCTGTCTATATGCCTTCTTTAAAGTCGCCTCGTCAGCATCCTTGCTGACTCCCAGCACTTCATAATAATCTCTTTTTGATTCTGCCATAGTTTCTCCCTTTCTTCCATAAGAAGTCTCTATCGGTTATTACTATTCAGTTCTGCTTTTTCCAGCTCTAAAACGCCGTATACAGATAATTATGAGGAATCATTCGCAGGTTTCCCTGCTTTTGATCTCCTCATAACTATCTGCGCATAACTGAATACTTATCTCTGCCGTTACGCCATCAATTCACAATGTCTACCGTATCGGACTAGACTTCTTTATAATCTCCATCTACTACGTCATCACCCTGGAAACCTTCTGGCGCCGGACCTGCTCCTGGATTCGGACCTGCTCCCATATTCGGATCTGCACCCTGAGCCGCTGCTCCTGCCTGCTCATACATCTTGGTAAATACTTTCTGTGCACTCTCCATTAATTTATCCTTAGCTGCCTTCATCTCTGCAACCTGTGCATCAGAGATGTCTTCCATATTCACTTTATCAAGAATCTCTTTCAGCGCCTTGCAGTCTGCTTCTACAGCAGATTTATCTGCCGCATCAATCTTGTCTCCGACTTCTCCAAGTGCCTTCTCTGTCTGGAAGAGCAATGAATCAGCTTCGTTCTTAGCATCGATGCCTTCTTTACGCTTCTTATCCTGAGCCTCGAACGCTGCAGCTTCCTTAACAGCCTTATCAATATCTTCATCAGACATGTTAGATCCTGCTGTAATCGTAATATGCTGCTCTTTGCCTGTGCCAAGGTCTTTTGCGGATACATTTACGATACCATTTGCATCGATATCGAAAGTAACTTCAATCTGCGGTACTCCACGTGGAGCTGGTGCGATTCCATCCAGTCTGAACTGTCCAAGCGACTTATTATCTCTTGCAAACTGTCTCTCACCCTGTACTACGTTAATATCCACAGCTGTCTGGTTGTCCGCTGCCGTAGAGAAAATCTGGCTCTTCTTTGTAGGAATTGTCGTATTTCTCTCAATCAGTCTTGTAGCTACACCGCCCATAGTTTCGATAGACAGTGACAATGGAGTTACATCAAGAAGAAGGATATCTCCTGCTCCTGCATCTCCGGCAAGCTTACCACCCTGAACAGATGCTCCAAGCGCTACACACTCATCTGGATTCAACGTCTTACTTGGCTCTTTTCCTGTCAGACGCTTTACTTCTTCCTGAACCGCCGGAATACGTGTTGAACCTCCAACTAACAGTACCTGACCAAGTTCAGAAGCAGTGATTCCTGCATCAGAAAGAGCTCTCTTTACTGGCTCTGAAGTTCTCTCTACCAGGTCATGTGTCAGTTCGTCGAATTTTGCCCTTGTAAGGTTCATATCAAAATGCTTCGGTCCCTCTGCCGTAGCTGTGATAAATGGCAGGTTGATATTTGTTGTCGTTGCAGATGACAGCTCTTTCTTTGCTTTCTCTGCTGCTTCTTTCAATCTCTGGAGGGCCATCTTATCTGTAGATAAGTCTACACCTTCCTGTTTCTTGAACTCAGCAATCATGTAATCTGTAATCTTCTGGTCAAAGTCATCTCCACCAAGTCTGTTATTACCAGCAGTTGCCAATACCTCAATAACACCGTCGCCAATCTCGATGATAGATACATCGAAAGTACCGCCGCCTAAGTCATATACCATGATTTTCTGCTCTTTCTCATTATCAAGGCCATATGCAAGAGCTGCTGCCGTAGGCTCGTTGATGATACGCTTTACATCCAGGCCTGCAATCTTACCTGCATCCTTGGTTGCCTGACGCTGTGCATCATTGAAATATGCAGGCACTGTGATAACAGCCTCTGATACCTTCTCACCGAGATATCCTTCTGC
>CANSLW010000106.1 GCA_947647815.1 uncultured Dorea sp.
GAAGATACCTTTAAAGGAGTTAAAAGGATACATAAGGCCTGCCGCGTTTATTCCTTAGTTTTTCGTCCAGATAGCAGGACATCGCTTCCCGCAGATGCATAATCCCTATGATGGAATCAATCTCTCCTTCACAGATAGGAAATCTTGAAAACTTCTCCTCCAGCATGAACCTGAGTGCATCTTCCAGCGACTCGTCACCATCCAGTACAATGATATTCTTCCGGTGGGTCATAATATCCTTCGCGTCTTTATCCAGATAACGGATAATATTGTGAATTAATCCCGCCGCTTCCTTTTGCGCCCCTTCGTCCAGCTCATCTTCTGACTTCAACAGGTGCTTCATCCTTTGAAATAAACTACCTTCCTCCATAACCCTTGTTTTCATACTCCTTTGCTATGTATGAAGCTCAAAACTCACTCTCAAGGCTTCATCTACTTTGTTCATTATCTCTTTATCCAGATGGCATACCAGGTCCTTGAGCCTCTGCTTATCTATGGTCCTGACTTGCTCCATCAGTATTACCGAATTCTTGACAATCTGATAGCGTCTTGCATCAATCTCCACATGTGTCGGCAGTTTCGCCTTATTCATCCTGGAAGTAATCGCCGCACATATGACTGTCGGGCTGTGCCGGTTGCCTACATCATTCTGTATAATCAGTACCGGCCTGATCCCTCCTTGTTCTGACCCTACCACCGGGCTTAAATCTGCATAATATATATCTCCACGTCTTACCTGCACTCTATCCACACTCCGATTTTTTAAGATAAGATAAGTATTTCCATCTTTTTCGGATGTATTCTACAGAGTCAGTAAATCTTTCTTTATGTAAAGTAATCCATCTGTTCTACCACTTTCCCCTGATGGAGATATTCTCTCGGAACTCTCTTTCCAAAACTGCAGATAAATTCATAATTAAATCTCCCTGACAGGCCGCTCAATTCATCCACCGTAATCCTGTTTTCTCCATCTTCTCCAATCAACACAGCCTTGTCACCAAACTGTACTTCCTCTATCTCTGTCACATCAACCATAAACTGGTCCATACACACACGCCCTATAATCGGCGCTCTCTTTCCATGAATAAGCACATAACCCTGATTAGAGAGACTTCTCGGGTAGCCGTCGCCATATCCCACCGGAATTGTGGCAACCTTTGTACGCCTTTCACTGATAAAAGTTCCTCCGTAACTGACAGGTGTATCTTTCTCTATCCATTTCACATGTGTCACATGGCTTATAAGCTCCATCGCCGGCTTAAGAGGCACATTGTCTTTTCTGACTTCATCAGACGGATACAACCCATATGCTGCGATTCCTGCACGCACCAGATCCATATTGGCTTCTTGCACATCTATAATCCCGGCGCTGTTCGAACAATGATGGTACTTCACTTCAACACCTTTGTCCTCAAGCCGGGCCTTCATCCACAGATAAGCATCCATCTGCTTTCTGGTAAATGATTTCTCCGTCTCATCTGCTTTTGCAAAATGTGTATACATCCCTTCGATAACAAGACCCGGCATCTGGCTGATTGCTTCAATCTGCGATACACTGTCATCACACACAGGAAAGCCCAGCCGAGACATACCTGTATCCAGCTTAATGTGGATATATGCCTTTCTTCCCATACGCACCGCCAGTTCCGACACCTTCTCCGCCATCTCTTTTGTATAGACTGTCATACGGATCTCCTGCATCAGCATGGCCTCCCACTGCTCTGGAAAGATACAGCCCAATACAAGAAGAGGTTTCTTAATTCCTCCCTTTCTCAACACCTCTGCCTCATCCAGTGCGGCAAGCGCATATCCCCATATATATTCTTTGGATTCCAGAAACCTTGCAATCTGCAATGCCCCGTGACCGTAACCGTCTGACTTGATCACACTGATCATCTTCACACCGCCGATAAGATTCCGTCTCATCATCTCCATATTATACGCAATCGCGTCAAGATCAATTCTTGCACATACCCTGCTATAACATTTCACACTGCTCTTCCTCCAGTTCTTTGAAAGTCTCGCTTAAAAATAATAACAAATCGCCAGCCAGCACACTGTAGCTTCCCCGCGATGCCCGCGCGTAATCCCCTGCTCTTCCATGCAGATAAGTTCCAAGCACCGCCGCTTCATGTCCGGAAAGCCCCTGGGCAAGGAATGCCGCTATCACGCCTGCAAGCACGTCGCCTGAACCTGCCTTTGCCATCGCCGCGTTGCCAGACAGGTTCACGTAACTTTGAATTCCGGGTGACGCCGTGACCGTCCTTGAATCCTTAAGGACACAGGTACACCTGATACGTTCCGCATATTCCCGCAGAATCTCCATTCTCTGTTCCTTTATATCTTCCACGTTCTGTCCAAGAAGCCGTGACATCTCCTTCATGTGAGGCGTCAGTACCAGTCTGTCGATATCAGCCTGTTCCAGATATTCATGATGTTTTGCGAGAATATTCAACCCATCTGCATCGACCAGACACGGAACTTTTACATCCGCCAACACCTTTTTCAATAATCTGCCGGCAGTCTCTTTCGTTCCGATTCCAGAACCGATACAAACCGCGTCTGCCCACTCAAGCAGCTGTCCTGCCTCTTCTTCATCAAACTTCGTATAGGTTGTAATAATCGCTTCCGGAAGCTGCTGCTGTAAGATGACACGGTTCTCTTCTGGAGTATAGATCCTGACAAGTCCCGTACCTGCCAGATACGCCGCCTTCGCATTCAGATACGCCGCGCCGGACATTCCTTTACTGCCCGCAATCACCAGGAGCTTTCCATAGGTTCCTTTATTAGAATCCGGTCTCCGCGCCGGAAGCATCTTCTGATATTCTTTCTTCTGACAGGTATACGCAGCCGTAATATCCGAAACCAGTCGATCGGTGTGAATTCCGATATCCGTTGTCACCACTTTGCCCGCATATTCTTTTCCCGGATATAATACCAGTCCCAGTTTTTCCAACTGGAAAGTCACTGTAATATCCGCATGAAAAGCAATTCCTAATATATTCCCTGTATCTGCAGATATGCCGGAAGGCATGTCAACGGCAAATTTTACCGCATCTGTCCTGTTCATCTGCTCTATCACCGTAAGATAATGTCCTTCAATCTTACGTCCAAGCCCTACGCCAAAAATGGCGTCTATAATGATACTATATTCATCTTCTTTATATTCGTTGCTTATCCTGCCTCCGATTTCTCGTAACTTCTGCATCTGCAGCCTTGTCTCCCGGGTACAGCGCGACTCATTTCCAATAAAACATACTTCTGACGGATATCCTTTCTGCAGCAACAGCCTTGCAATGGCTAATCCATCTCCGCCGTTATTTCCCGAACCACATACGATACACGGCTTAGACAGGTCAAGCCTCTCATCCTCCATCACCTGTACACAGGACTCGGCGGCACGCTCCATCAATTCCATAGACGGCGTACCAATCTCTTGTATAGTATATGCATCTGCACACTTCATCTGCGCACTATTCACCAGATATTGCATCTGCCAACCTCATTTCTTTTCCAGATTTAAAATGAAAGGACGTGTAAACTCCGCCTGTACACACATGCCGTCATTACACGTCTTTGTCTTTGTTATTATTGGTGTTCTTCATTATACCGGCTGATTTTATAAGATAATTGCATAAGACTTTCTGATAAATGTACATTTTCAACAATGATATGCTCCGGGAGATTCAGATCCGTATGGGCAAAGTTCCAGATTGCCCTCACGCCATTCTCTACCAGATGATCTGCCACTTCAATCGCCTTTTCCTTTGGAATCGTAAGTGCAGCTATTTCAACATCATTCTCTCTCACAAATTCACCCAGTTCATCCATCATCCGTACAGGCACTCCCCTGATAGAGATTCCCTGAAGTCTTGGATTCACATCAAAAATCCCTTTCAGAACGAAGCCCCTCTTCTCGAATGCCGCATAATTAGCCAATGCCTGTCCCAGGTTTCCGGCTCCTATAATAATCATATTGTGGTCTTCTTCCAAGCCTAAGATCTTTCCAATCTCTGTGTACAGATACTTCACATTATATCCATATCCCTGCTGTCCAAATCCGCCGAAATTGTTAAGATCCTGACGAATCTGAGATGCTGTTACCTTCATTCGCCTGCTCAGATCGTTAGAGGAAATGCGCTCTACACCATTCTCCAATAATTCACCAAGATATCTGTAATACCGAGGCAGCCTGCGGATAACCGCCTGAGATATACCTCTTTCTTCCAATTTGTCTCACCTTCCATTCCTTTCTAATAGTTCATTATATAGAATAGAAACATCAAAGTCAAACTTTTAGTTGTATTTTGTAATATTTTCGATATAATGGTGTTACAGTACACTGCAAGGAGGATATTAGGATATTATGATATTAGCATGTCATGGAATCAGTAAATCTTTCGGGGAAAATGTCATAGTAACCGAAGGCTCTTTTCATATAGAAGATCATGAAAAAGCGGCTCTTGTAGGTCCCAATGGAGCCGGAAAAACTACTTTATTCAAAATGATCGTAGGCGAAATACCTTCCGACGGGGGGGAAGTAATCCTGACAAAAGGCAAGACACTCGGATATCTTGCCCAGCATCAGAACATGGTGAGCAACAGTACCATCTACGAGGAAGTAAAACTTGCCAAAGCAGATATTATCGCGATGGAAAAACAAATTCGCGAGATTGAATTAGAATTAAAGCATCTGGACGGAGACGCTCTGTCTGCACGCCTGGAGACTTATAACCGTCTCACAGCAGCTTTTGATCGTGAAAACGGGTATGCTTATGAAAGCGAGATCACCGGTGTCTTAAAGGGACTTGGATTTGATGAAAATGATTTTTCAAAACCAGTAGGCACACTTTCCGGAGGTCAGAAGACTCGTGTCTCTCTTGGAAAATTACTTCTCACCCGTCCGGATATCCTGCTCTTAGACGAGCCTACCAACCATCTGGACCTGAATTCCATCGCCTGGCTTGAGACCTATCTGCTCAACTATCCCGGCGCCGTATTAATCGTTTCCCATGACCGGTATTTTCTGGACCGGGTTGTCACAAAAGTCCTTGAGATTGAACTTGGAAAATTAATGGTTTACCTGGGGAATTACACAGAATATGCAGAGAAAAAACGTCAGCTTCGAGACGCCAAACTGAAAGAATATCTGAACCAGCAGCAGGAAATCAAGCATCAGGAAGCAGTCATCGAGAAACTCCGTTCTTTTAACCGTGAGAAATCCATCAAGCGGGCGGAAAGCCGTGAGAAGATGCTGGAAAAAATCAAACCGGTAGAAAAACCGGTAGAGATGAACACAGAGATTCATCTTACACTTGAACCATCCCGTATCAGTGGAAATGATGTCCTTTCCGTAGAACATTTGAGCAAATCATTCTCAAAACAGAATTTATTCTTGGATGTTAACTTTGAGATTAAACGTGGGGAACACGTTGCAATTATCGGAGATAACGGAACCGGCAAAACGACTCTTCTTAAGATTCTCAATCAGGTTATTCCTGCGGATACCGGTACGTTTACTCTGGGAACCAATGTAGAGATTGGCTATTATGACCAGGAACACCATGTCCTGCATATGGACAAGACGATATTCGACGAGATATCCGATGATTATCCAGAATTAACCAACACAAAGATCCGCAATATGCTCGCCGCGTTTTTATTCACCGGCGACGATGTGTTCAAATATATCCGAGACTTAAGCGGCGGGGAACGCGGCCGTGTATCTCTGGCAAAGCTCATGCTCTCCAGAGCGAATTTTCTCATTCTGGACGAGCCAACCAACCACCTGGACATTTCCTCAAAGGAGATTCTGGAAAAAGCACTTAATAATTACACCGGTACTTTGCTCTATGTGTCCCATGACCGTTACTTTATCAATCAGACTGCGACCCGGATTCTGGATCTGGTGAACCGCACTTTCGTCAATTATATTGGAAATTATGATTATTATCTGGAAAAGAAAGACGAACTGACAGCTGCTTACACCAACACAAATACATATTCCTCTTCCGATTCTTCAGAAACTGTCTCTGAATCAAAGCTTAGCTGGCAGGAACAGAAAGAGGCACAGGCAAGAGAACGAAAACGCCGGAATGATTTGAAGAAGACAGAAGAACGTATTACTGAACTGGAAGAGAGGGATTTGGCAATCGATGAGATGATGACCCTTGAAGAAGTATTCACCAATTCTGTCAGATGCCAGGAACTGGCAGATGAAAAAGCCGCAATCGCAGAAGAATTAGACGAATTGTATGAAAGATGGGAAATGCTGGAAAATGCATAGTTCTTTAACTGCACAACCTGCCACTGGCAGTTTCTTCCGTATGCTACAGCAACAAAATCAGCCAGAAGAAAAGACTTCTTCTGGCTGCATCTGTATATCATCGTATGCAAAATGGCTGCCAGCGGCAAGCATTTTGTATTATTTTACCTTCTTCTTCCATGGCCGTTCCTTCTCAAGCCATCCCTTCTCCTTCCAGTATGCCTGGTCAATAGGGTTCATGCCTTTCTGATGCATATGACGCATGATATAGAACAGAATCTTTGTTTTAATGGACGGCGTCACCTGTTCCGGCTCCTGAATAAACTTAAGCGCAAGCTTATCAATATCCTGTACAATCTTCTCTTTTATCTCCTGGCTGACATCTTCCCACTTCGTTGCCGCCACAGCAACCCCATATGTATATATCCTGCCGACACCCCAGAAAAAGAGACTCTGCTTCATATCTTTTAATGTCGATCTCATGCCTGCTCCGGCGCCCGTTGTGATACACACTGCCTGTTTACCGAACATACTCTCCTCCGGCCTGTGCACCATAAACCGATACCCATAATGATCCAAAAGCACTTTCATCGCTCCTGTCACACGGAGCACATGAACCGGTGAAGTGAACACAAGAAAATCCGCCTCATCTATCATACGGGTTACTCTCTTCATATACATCAGATAATCCGGACACTTCTTCTCGCTCTCAATAATACATGTAGCGCAGCCACGGCAGAATTCCGGCATATCCTTCGGAAGATATAACTCCAGAATCTGATCGTCTTTCTTCGCTATCTTCTCTATCACCAATCTCCCTATACGGTAACTTGAACCATGCCTTAATGTGCCGTTAATCATAAGTATCTTCATCTTGTTCCGTTCTCCCTTCTCTTCCTCATATATCTATCACCTTCAAAATCCGCCCTGGTCGGACTGCTTTTTTTGTTTTTACAGGTATCATAAATTATAGCACCTTCTGTCGAAAAATGGTATGCTTTTCATAAATAAGTTTCAAGATTTACATATTCTACGGAAAGTATGCTTGACATATTTCCCTTATATGCATATACTTAATATATGGAAACCAAACTTTCCATAGTAAATCCAGTTAGATTAAGGAGGACTTTCTTATGCCAGCAAAGAAAAAAAACATAATCCTGTTAATCATCGGTTTTCTGATGCATACTGCCGCTCTTGTGCTGAAATGTATGGACATTTCAGATAACCGAACCATCACAATCTGTCTGAGCTTCTTACAATATGCCGGCATGTTTTCCTACTTATCCGCAATCCATTATTTTGGTACAACTTACCAATATGAAAAGTATCCCGAAGAAAGCCAGGAAGCGCTGATTGAGAAGAACGATGAACGCACGGCTACAATCCATAACCTTGCCAAAGCACGAGCCTTTGACGTTATGGTCTATGTACTGATTATCCTGCCATTTTTGCTGTTTGACATCAAAGCAGACCTGTCCGGAATCATCGGTGCCGGAGCCGCACTGGTTATTATGGGTGTTTCTTACGCTTACTTTTTGATAAAATATTCAAAAGATATGTAACTTACATCTTTTCTGCAATCGCCTTGATAAAGTCCTCACTGTTAAGCACTGTCGGATTCTCTATCGTTGTAATCAGAGCCAGATCCTTCGTCATCTTTCCTTCTTCAATCGTATCAATCGTCGCCTTCTCAAGCCTGTCTGCAAATTCCATCAATTCCTGGTTTCCATCCAGTTCTCCGCGCTTTCTTAACGCTCCTGTCCATGCAAATATCGTTGCCACAGAGTTTGTGGAAGTCTCCTCACCCTTCAGGTGTTTGTAATAATGACGCTGTACCGTACCGTGCGCCGCCTCATACTCATAATATCCATCCGGAGATACCAGAACAGAAGTCATCATGGCAAGTGAACCGAATGCCGAGGATACCATATCACTCATCACATCCCCGTCATAATTCTTGCACGCCCAGATATATCCCCCTTCAGACTTCATCACCCGTGCCACCGCATCATCAATCAACGTATAGAAATAAGTGATGCCTGCCGCTTCAAATTTCTCTTTATATTCTGCATCAAAGATATCCTGGAAGATATCTTTGAAAGTGTGGTCATATTTTTTAGAAATCGTATCTTTCGTTGCAAACCACAAATCCTGCTTAATATCCAGCGCATAGTTAAAGCAACTCCTTGCGAAACTTTCGATAGACTGATTTACATTGTGCATTCCCTGTACGATTCCCGCGCCGTCAAACTCATGTACCAGCTCTCTTAGTTCAGACCCGTCTTTGGACGTGTACACCAATTCCACCTTGCCTGCCCCTGGAATCTTCATCTCAGATCCCTTATATACATCGCCATAGGCATGTCTTGCTATTGTGATTGGTTTCTTCCAGTTCCGTACACAGGGCTCTATTCCCTTGACTACGATTGGCGCACGAAATACCGTTCCGTCTAGGATTGCACGAATTGTTCCGTTAGGGCTCTTCCACATCTCTTTTAAATCATACTCTGTCATACGCGCCGCATTCGGGGTAATCGTCGCACACTTTACCGCGACCTTATACTTCTTCGTCGCATTTGCTGAATCAATCGTCACCTGATCGTCTGTCTCATTCCTGTGCTCAAGCCCGAGATCATAGTATTCCGTATTCAGTTCAATAAATGGCTCCAGCAGATGATCCTTGATCATCTTCCAGAGAATCCGGGTCATCTCGTCGCCGTCCATCTCTACAATTGGGGTTGTCATCTTAATCTTTGCCATGTTTCAATTCCTCCTGTTATTTTCTATATTTATTCTCCTGCGGGCAGCAGGCCAAGCTAACTGCTTGCAGGTATTTGGCTGCTGCAGGACATTTGACCTTCAATTCTCAGATTCATTCGATATCTCCGCATGCTCTGCCAGATTCAGATTTTCCATCACATTCAGGATATGCTGGTTCGCCAGTCTCTCTGCCTGCTCTTCGTTCTTATTCTTAATCGCTTCCAGAATCTCTCTGTGCTCTTGAATAGACTTCTTTGCACGATTTTTCTCGCATACAGACATAGCTCTCGCCGCCTGTACATATTTATGGAAATCAGACAACACATGCTCCAGTATACGGCTGTTCGAAGCCTCATACAAGATTCTATGAAATTTCCCGTCCAATTCCGTCACCTGCTCCGCCTGCTCACTGTTCTTCTTACGCAGATGGAATTCAGATAACAGTAAGACCTCTTCCAGTTCTTCTATCTGCTTCTCCGTAATATACTTAGTTGCCCATCTTGCACACATTCCTTCCAGCATCGAACGAATCTTATAGATATCATATACATCCTTCTGAGTAATTCCTGTGACATAAGCACCCTTATTAGGAATGATTGTCACAAGACCTTCCAGTTCCAGCTGTCTCAATGCCTCACGCACCGGGGTCCTGCTGACTCCCATTTCTTCTCCGATCGTAATCTCCCGGAGTTCATCATGCTCCTGATAAACTCCTGACAGGATATCCTCTCGAAGTTTCTGAAATACCTTCCCACGTAGTGAGCGGTCGTGATATTCTTCCATTTCTGCTTATAATTCCTCCTGCTTACTTAAATCTTTCCCCTATATATTACCGAATACCAAAACAAAAATCAATCTCTGCCAGGCAGCGAATAACCCAGCCTTGCACTGGCATCATCAATTACAGAAAGCAGCTCATCATCTGTCAGAACCGTCACGCGTCCATCTTCATATTCATTGTCTACCCACGCCTTCACCATTGCCACAAGCTCCGTATTCTTATCCACTTGTTTTTCTTCCGGCAGATGAAAATATGTATTGATCCAATGGGCAATTCCGGCAAGGCCCGATGTATTAGATATTGCCACAAGCGGCGGACGGTTCAAAAACTTATCTGTGTCGAAAACATTATAAATCTCCTCGTTCTTCAACAGTCCATCCGCATGGATTCCTGCCCGTGTGACATTGAAATTCCTTCCTACAAAAGGCGTTCTCGACGGTACTCTGTATCCAATCTCCTTCTCATAATATTCTGCCAGCTCTGTGATTACCGTGGTATCCATGCCGTCTAACGTTCCTCTTAACTGCGCATATTCGAATACCATTGCCTCCAACGGCGTATTGCCGGTACGTTCTCCGATTCCAAATAATGAACAGTTGACTCCGCTTGCCCCATAGAGCCATGCCGTAGATGAATTACTGACTGCTTTATAGAAATCATTATGTCCATGGAACTCAATCAGTTCACTCGGAACGCCTGCATGAACACGAATTCCGTAGATAATCCCCGGAATAGATCTAGGTATCACGGCTCCCGGATAATTCACTCCGTATCCCATCGTATCACAGACACGCACTTTCACCGGAATCTGATACTCTTCCATCAGCTTCATCAGTTCCAGACAGAACGGAATTACAAAGCCATAGATATCTGATCTGGTGATATCTTCAAGATGACATCTTGGACTTACCCCGGTCTCCAGACATTCACGGACAACTGACAGATAATGTTCCATACATTCTCTGCGCGTCATCTTTAATTTGTAAAAGATATGATAGTCCGAACAGCTGACCAGAATTCCTGTCTCCTTCATCCCAATCTCCTTTACCAGCTCAAAATCCTTCTTACTGGCACGGATCCAGCTTGTAACCTCTGGAAACTCATATCCCTTTTCCATACACCGATACACAGCATCCCTGTCTTTCTTGCTATAAAGGAAGAATTCACACTGTCTGACCTTCCCCTTCGGCCCTCCGAGCTTATGGAAATATTCATAAAGCTTAACAATCTGCTCCGTACTATAGGGCGCTCTTGACTGCTGTCCATCCCGAAACGTCGTATCTGTAATCCATATCTCATCCGGCATACTGTGAGGCACAATGCGGTCGTTAAATGCTATCTTCGGAATCTCGTCATAACGGAACAGATTCCGGAATACATTCGGTTTTTTTACATCCACAAGCGGATACATATGTTCCTCTAACTGCAATAGATTACTGTGCTTATCCAGGTATACTTTCCTGTTTTCCATAGATGTCCTCTCCTTCATGTCATATCTCTTGTCTTATCTACCATCTAACATGTATGATTGTATACAATTATACATGTATTGTCAATAGTAAATTTAAAACACAAAGAGAGAAAAGAAATTGGACAGGCTACAACAAATCTTTTGTTTGAGCATGT
>CANSLW010000107.1 GCA_947647815.1 uncultured Dorea sp.
TTTTTGATGAAAAAATTTTTGGCGCAACCCGAGTAGAAGTGCTAAATCAATTAGCGGAGAATGACTTTATTGCCAGAAAGTACTTTTATCCATTAACTAGTGCTTTTTCAGCATTTCATGGACAATTTAATGTTGAGAAAACCCCTATAGCATTGCATATTAGTAAGAGAGTTATTACACTTCCGCTTTATGCTGATTTAATGTTAGAAAATGTAGATAAAATTTGTAATATTGTTTTGTCATGTAAAAGGTGATATCGTATTGTTTCCGCTTGTTCTTAAGTGGATATGCTAAGTGATATGTTCTAATCAATATATAAAGAAGATTTTATATTCGGTCATTGTGAATAACATACACGAGATATCATGTGAATTGTAGATAAATGCACATGATATCACTTTAAGGAGTTTGTACAATTTGATATATAATATTTTTCAACATTGCGATGGCAGATATTACTCTTTGTAAAGAGCAGTAAAGTGTGCTATAATACAATAGCTGACAGATTAATCTGCTTATGAGACACTATGTAGAAAGAATAGCGGAGTATGAAGGAGAAATGTAAGATGGTTAGAAAAGGGGAAGTACAAAAAAGAATATTAGCAATGGCTTTGGTTCTGGCGATGGTATTTTCTATGATACCGTTTCAAAGTGTCAAAGCCTCTGAAATTAATCAGGAAAAATCGCAGGAGGAAGTTATTAACACAGAGCAAACTGTTGATTCTGATGGGGAGAATTCAGAAGAGACGGGCAATGTTCAGGATGTAACGGAACCGGTGATTCAGTATGTATATGTGGAGAATTCATATCAGGTAACGCCGGGGACACAGAAGATAGCAGTTTCTTTTCAGGAAGGAATTAATATTACAAATGCGGTATTGACTTATGAAAAAGAAGATACGGCAGAACAGACAGAGATATCAGTCAGCGAGATAAAAGAGGAAGCAGCATTATTTTCGATAGAC
Source organism: uncultured Dorea sp. (assembly GCA_947647815.1). Classification (GTDB taxonomy): domain Bacteria; phylum Bacillota; class Clostridia; order Lachnospirales; family Lachnospiraceae; genus Sporofaciens. The sequence goes on from CANSLW010000107.1 coordinate 966, forward strand.
TATACGGACGATTCGGAGTCAGGTATTTATCATCTGGTTAAAGTAGCTGGTGAGGTGAATGGATTAGTATATGATATTGATTTAGCAACAATCGGAATAGACAGCCGGTATGGTGTGAATCAAGAATGTGTTACCACTCCGGATGCTGTAGTGGATGAGAATAATACGAATGCAGCAAGATCCGTCAGCGAAGAGGAAGCAGGTGTTGAAGCAACATTCTTTACATTGGATGAGAGTGGTAAACTTACTGAGAATGATACTATTGAAGAGGCAATTGAAACTGCAAGTGAAGACAGTATGGGAAGCATGGCAAGAAGTGTCCAGGCGGCATCTACATATGCATCAGGGAGAACGGGAGATCTAGTAATTGTCTTAGACCCAGGACATGGTGGATCTGACGGTGGCGCGAATGGTAATGGTGCAAATGAAAAAGATTTGACTCTTAAGATTACAAAATATTGCCGTGATGAGTTGAAAAAATATAATGGTGTAACAATCTATATGACCAGGGAGACGGATAAGGCAGTAGAGTTATCAGAAAGAGTAGACTATGCACAGCGGATGGGTGCAAATGTATTTATAAGTTTTCATCTGAATTCGTCAGGTTTTGGTACAGCAAAAGGAGCAGAGGTCTATTATCCTAATAGTAATTATCGCCCGAATATAGGAAGTCAGGGTTCTGCTTTGGCACAGAAGATTCAAAGTGAACTGGTGGCATTAGGTATTGCAAACCGCGGAATCAAGATTAGAAATAGTGCGAATAACAGTACATATCCGGATGGTTCTCTTCAGGACTACTATGCAGTGATTCAGAGGAGCAAACGGGCAGGTTTCCCAGGGCTTATAATAGAACATGCGTTTATTGATAATGCAGATGATTTTAACAAGTATCTGAGTTCGGATGCGAAGCTTAAGGCTCTTGGAGTGGCAGATGCGCAGGGAATTGCTAATTATTTCGGATTGGGAAAAGGTACATGGAAGTCTGATTCTAATGGATGGAAATTCCAGTACACGAATGGAACGAATCCGAAGAATACCTGGGATTTTATTGAAGGGTATTGGTATTATTTTGATGCTAATGGTTATAGAATGACAGGATTCCAGACAATTGGCGGTAAAAAATATTACTTAGGGGATGATGGGAAAGCTGCAATTGGATGGCAGCAGATTGGTAATGAGAAATATTATTTCGATGTTACAGGAGCTATGCAGACTGGTTGGCTGCTACTGGAAGGTACATGGTACTATTTGAATTCAGATGGAACGATGGCAACCGGTTGGAAGACAGTAGGTGGTCAGAAATACTTGCTGGATTCTGGAAGCGGAGCCATGAAAATCGGTTGGCAGCAGCTTGATAATAAGTGGTATTACTTTAATTCCAGTGGTTATATGATGACTGGTTGGATAGATGTAGGTGGTAAAAGTTACTATTTGGATGAATCGGGAATAATGGCATCAGATACTTGGATAGGGGAGTATTACGTAGATGCAAGTGGTGCCTGGATACCAGGGAAAAAGAAAGAACCAGCAGGTTGGATTTTAAGTGGTAATAGATGGTGGTATCGTCATAATGATGGGAGTTATACTCAGTCGAATTGGGAATTGATTAATGGTAAATGGTACTATTTTGATGCATTTGGCTGGATGAAGACCGGTTGGTTATTGTTAAATGGGGAATGGTATTATTTGGATGCATTTGGAGCAATGGTGACGGGATGGACATGGATAGGCAGTAAAAGTTATTATATGGATGCAAGTGGAGTGATGGCATCAGATACTTGGATAGGGGAGTATTACGTAGATGCAAGTGGTGCCTGGATACCAGGGAAAAAGAAAGAACCAGCAGGTTGGATTTTAAGTGGTAATAGATGGTGGTATCGTCATAATGATGGGAGTTATACTCAGTCGAATTGGGAATTGATTAATGGTGAATGGTACTATTTTGATGCATCAGGCTGGATGAAGACCGGCTGGCTGTTGCTGAATGGAAAGTGGTATTACTTAGATGCATCGGGAGCGATGGTAACAGGCTGGACATGGGTAGGGAGCAAGAGTTACTATATGGATGCATCAGGAGTAATGGCGGCAGATACCTGGATTGGAGAGTATTACGTGGACGGAAGCGGTGCCTGGATTCCTGGAAAACAGAAAGAACAGACTGGTTGGATTCAGAGTGGAAGCCGTTGGTGGTATTGTCATAATGATGGAAGTTATACTAAATCAAATTGGGAATTAATTAATGGTAAATGGTATTATTTTGATGCATTTGGTTGGATGATGACTGGCTGGATACAGGTTGGCGGTGCATATTATTATATGGATGCATCAGGAGCAATGCATGTTGGCTGGTTAGAAGAAGGCGGCAGTAAATATTATCTGAACCCACAGAAGAATTCTTATGGAGCTGAAGGAAGTATGGCAACCGGCTACCGTGAAATCGATGGTCAGTGGTATTTCTTTAATAAGAAGCGTTCGCCGGTAGGCGCGCTGTATTACACCGGTGTTACTCCGATTATGGGAACGAGTGCGATTGGAGGCGATGAGAACACTGTTGTCAGCAAGATGGTTAATCAGTTTACGAAACATGGAAAACCATATCCAACAGAAGCACTTACAAAAGGAGGCGCTCCGAATATTACAACATTCTGCCAGATTATCTATCGAGAGGCTGTTGCCGAAGGTGTAAGACCGGAGGTTGTATTTGCACAGGCAATGCTTGAGACAGGATATCTGCAGTTTGGCGGAGATGTGAAGGTAGAACAGTTTAATTTCTCTGGATTAGGTGCTATTGGCGGCGGAGCGGCTGGCAATGGTTTCCCGGATGTGCAGACAGGAATAAGAGCTCAGGTTCAGCATCTGAAGGCTTATGCATCCGACCAGCCGTTGAATCAGACATGCGTGGATGTAAGATTCGGATACGTTACTAGAAAAAGCGCTCCTTATATAGAATGGCTCGGAATCCAGGAGAATCCGGCAGGAAAAGGCTGGGCAGGCGGCGCTGAGTACGGATTCAGCATGATAAAGAACTACATTAACCCACTGTTACAGTAAGGTGAAGCAAGGGGAGTGGTATAAGTATGAAGGGTAAGAAGTTATTTTTAATGTTAATGCTGGCATGCCTGCTTTGCTTTACGGCATGCGAAAAGGAGTCGGATCCTCAGCCATCAGCAGATGTGCCGGAGGAGGAAGTGCAAGATCCGGCGGAAGATGAAGATGGACAGAATGATGATGATTCAGAGGATGAACCGTTAAATGAAGATTCAGAAGATGAATCAGAATCAGATGATTCGACGCCAATAGCAGATCCTGTGAGTATTATAATTTATTATTGTAATGATGACGCGACGGATTTTGCTTCTGAAGAAGTACAGATAGCTTCATTATCAGAGAGTGAGGTATTAAAAGCTCTGATTGACAAGGGAGTACTCCCGGAAGATGTTCAGGCTCTTTCATTTGAAAATGTTGTAGTGGATGGGAAGAATTCCATAGACCTTGACCTGAATGATGCATTCACATCCTATATTTCAAGTATCGGTTCTACAGGCGAGTATTACGCGATAGGGGGTATCTGTAATACTTTCCTTGACGCGTATGACTGTGAACAGATTAAGATTACGGTAGAAGGCAGGGAGCTGACAACCGGGCATACAGAATACCCGGGATATATGACATCGTTTTCAGGAGGATGGTAAAGAATTAAAAGATAATGCTTGTTTCGCGGTTTGGCGGAACGGGCATTATTTTTTATTATACTAGATGTTCTGAACTTGAAGAACGAGCAATCGCTTAGTATAATTAGTGTTATGGCAAGACGATTTAGAGTTAGGGGAGGCGTTTTAATTTGAAAAAACCAGGCTATTTTTCTTCCGGTGAGTTTGCCCGTATGGCAAATGTAACTCTGCGGACGATACGCTATTATGACAAACAGGATATTCTAAAGCCGTCTTTTGTAAGCGGGGCAGGAGCGCGTTTTTACACAGATAAGGATTTTGCAAGGCTCCAGCAGATTTTATTATTAAAATATCTGGGCTTTTCTCTTGAGGATATCAAAGAGATGCTTATTGATGATACAGACTATCATTTTATGCTGAATTCGTTGAATATCCAGTTGAAGTTAGTCAGGGACCGGATTGAGCAGATGCAGTTGGTGGAGAAGGCAATCCAGGATACATCGGAGGAGATTCAGAGAGAGCACGCCATAGACTGGAATAAGATGCTGAACCTGATTCATCTGACGAGTATGGATCAGAGCCTCAAGAACCAGTATCAGAATGCGACCAATATCTCTGCCAGAATAAATCTGCATCGTTTATACTCAAAGAATCAACAGGGATGGTTTCCTTGGATTTACGATCAATTAGAACTACAGCTGGGGATGAAGATATTGGAGATTGGATGCGGGGATGGTACGCTCTGGACAGATAACAGAAAGAGATTGCCAGAGGAACTTCATATCGTATTGTCTGATATCTCTGAAGGGATGCTGAGGGACGCCAGAAGGGCTGTTGGCGCCGAGGACGGCAGATTTTCATATACTGTATTTGATTGTCATCGTATTCCATATGAAGATCAGGAATTTGACTGGGTGATTGCGGATCACGTATTGTTCTATTGCGAAGATATCCTGCAGGTATGTAAGGAAGTATCCCGTGTGTTGAAATCAAAAGGAAGGTTTTTGTGCAGTACATATGGGAAGAATCATATGAAAGAAGTCAGTCAGCTAGTTCGGGAATTCGATGACCGGATTGTTCTGTCAGCGGATAAATTATACGACAGATTCGGAAGGGAAAATGGAGCGGGAATGTTAGAAGAATATTTTTCAGACTGCTGTTGGAGAGAGTATGAAGATAGTCTGATGGTTCCTAAACCGGAACCGTTGATATCGTATGTCCTCTCCTGCCACGGTAATCAGGGACAGTTTCTAACGGAGCGTTACAAGGAATTCCGGGCTTATGTGAAGAAAAAGACTGATAAAGGATTCCAGATTACAAAGGAAGCAGGAGTATACATATGCAAGAAGGCCGAAATATAAGCAGGTGGGTGGATTCAGTATATCATACGTCGGATTTAACCAACATTGTTTTTTTGGAAATGAATTACACAGAATAAATTACAGAAGCCACCGTCTTTCACTTGCTAGACAGTGGCCGGGATACATTATTACTGTTCGGCCTCGGATTGTCTTGGACCGTGTTCTTCATCACGCAGTTCCAGCAGATGAAGGTGTTTGAACAAATCTTTCTTCGAACGGATGGAAAGCTGTTGGTATCTTACTAACAGATCTTGTGCATCTTCAGATAATGTACGGGATTCGGTCAGGTTGACTGGTATAGTTTCATCGTTTAGAAGATAGTCGATGGATACATGAAACAGATTAGCGAATGCTGTCAGTTTCTCGTGGGACGGCTGACGGTTCTTTGTCTCATAACCTGCGATGGTAGAACGAGCCATGTTCATTTGTTCTGCTACGAATTCCTGAGTCATATTGTTTTCGAGTCGTAATGCTCTTAATTTCTCGGCGAATGCCATAATATCATCTCCTCTTTTGTACAATATATTTGGAATATTTTACCAAGTGTTGCGGTCTAGAACATAAATTGTGCCGATACTAAACGAAACGTTGCAAAATGAAACGAGAATGCAACAAAAATATATCAAAAAGAGAAAATAGTGCTTGAAGGTAACCTAAGGTCACCTGATATAATGCCAATGTTAAGATTTGAAAAACATGACTGCATTTAAAAGTCTGTCGCTGGCAGGTATTATGTATCGTCAAGTCAACAGGTATGAAAAGCAATAAAATGAAAGACACTAATTATTTAAGATAAGTTCAAAATGAACAAAGGAGGTTCCATTATGAAAGGAATTATACTAGCAGGAGGTTCGGGAACGCGTCTGTATCCTCTGACGATGGTGACGTCGAAGCAGCTTCTGCCAATCTATGACAAACCGATGATCTATTATCCGATGTCTGTACTGATGAACGCAGGAATCAGAGATATTCTGATTATCTCCACGCCGCAGGATACACCAAGGTTTAAGGAGCTCTTAGGGGATGGGCATCAGTTTGGCGTGCACCTGTCTTATGAAGTACAGCCAAGCCCGGACGGACTTGCGCAGGCATTTATCATCGGGGCGGACTTTATCGGTGACGATACGGCGGCAATGGTATTGGGAGATAATATTTTTGCAGGACATGGATTAAAGAAAAGGCTGAAGGCAGCAGTAGAGAATGCTGAGACCGGAAAAGGCGCGACCGTGTTTGGGTATTATGTAGACGATCCGGAACGCTTCGGTATCGTGGAATTCAACCATGAAGGAAAGGCAGTTTCTATTGAAGAAAAACCTGCAAAGCCAAAGAGTAATTATTGTGTGACAGGTTTATATTTTTATGATAATAAAGTCGTTGAGTATGCGAAGAATTTAAAACCCAGCGCCAGAGGAGAGTTGGAGGTTACAGATCTGAACCGCGTCTATCTAGAGGAAGGCAGATTGAATGTGGAACTGCTTGGACAGGGATTTACCTGGCTGGATACCGGAACGCATGAGAGCCTTGTGGATGCAACTAATTTTGTCAAGACGGTAGAGTCCCACCAACATCGTAAAATTGGATGTTTGGAGGAGATTGCATATCTGAATGGCTGGATTTCGAAAGAAGAAGTATTGGAAGTATATGAAGTATTGAAGAAGAATCAGTATGGCCAGTATCTTAAAGATGTATTGGATGGAAAGTATCAAGATGGCTTATATTAAACAGCGCAGTAAAGATAAGGAGAATGATCTATGAATATTATTGTAACCGGCGGAGCTGGATTTATTGGAAGTAATTTTGTTTTTCACATGTTAGAGAAATATCCGGATTACCGGATCATTTGCCTGGACTGTCTGACATATGCAGGCAATCTGTCAACACTTGAACCTGTGATGGATAACCCGAATTTCAGATTTGTAAAAGAGAGTATCACGGACCGTGAAGCTGTTTATCGTTTGTTCGAAGAAGAGAAGCCGGATATGGTGGTGAATTTTGCGGCGGAGAGTCATGTGGACCGCTCTATTGAGAATCCGGAAGTATTCTTAGACACGAATATCAAAGGAACGGCGGTTCTGATGGATGCATGTCGTAAATATGGCATTACACGTTATCATCAGGTGTCAACGGATGAAGTATATGGGGATCTTCCGTTAGACAGGCCAGACCTGTTCTTTACGGAGGAGACACCGATTCATACAAGTAGTCCGTACAGTTCATCTAAGGCGGCGGCAGACCTGCTGGTGCTGGCGTACCACAGGACTTATGGGCTGCCGGTGACTATCAGCAGATGTTCGAACAACTATGGACCGTATCATTTCCCGGAGAAACTGATTCCGTTAATGATTGCCAATGCCTTGAATGATAAGCCGCTTCCTGTTTACGGCAAGGGTGAGAATGTCCGTGACTGGCTCTATGTGGAGGATCACTGTAAGGCAATCGACTTGATTATCCACAAAGGACGCGTAGGAGAGGTATATAATATCGGCGGACATAATGAGATGAAGAATATTGATATCGTGAAGATTATCTGCAAAGAATTAGGAAAATCAGAGAGCCTGATTGCTTATGTGACAGACCGGAAAGGTCATGATATGCGTTATGCTATTGACCCGACGAAGATTCATGGGGAACTGGGATGGCTCCCGGAGACGAAGTTTGCAGATGGTATAAAGAAAACTATCCAGTGGTATCTGGATCACAAGGACTGGTGGGAGACAATCATCTCCGGTGAGTACCAGAACTATTACGAGAAAATGTACGCAAACCGGTAGGACGTAATATTTCAATAGGAGGCTTAAGATATGAAGGTATTGGTGACTGGAGTGGCAGGACAATTGGGCCATGATGTGATGAATGAACTGGCAAAGCGAGGATATGAGGGGCTTGGCAGCGATATTGCACCGGAATATAGTGGTATTGCAGATGGTTCTGCAGTGACGGTTATGCCTTACATTCAGATGGATATCACAGATGCCCAGGTAGTAGAAGAGAAGATTACCGGGGCGGCGCCGGATGTCGTAGTGCACTGTGCGGCATGGACGGCAGTGGACCTGGCAGAGGATGACGATAAGGTAGAGAAAGTCAGGGCAATCAATGCGGACGGAACAGAGAATATCGCAAAAGTATGCAAGAAATTAGACTGCAAGATGGTATATATCAGTACGGATTATGTATTCGATGGACAAGGGACAGAACCTTGGCAGCCGGACTGCAAGGACTATAAACCACTGAATGTCTATGGTAAGACCAAGCTCTTAGGAGAACTTGCAGTATCAGAGAATCTTTCAAAATATTTTATCGTGCGGATTGCGTGGGTATTTGGAAAGAATGGAAAGAACTTTATTAAGACGATGTTGAATGTGGGAAAGACACATGACAGGATTACGGTCGTAAATGACCAGATTGGAACACCGACATATACTCTTGACCTGGCGAGGCTTCTGGTGGACATGATAGAGACTGAGAAGTATGGGTACTATCATGCAACGAATGAGGGCGGCTATATCAGCTGGTATGAATTTACGAAAGAGATCTTCCGTCAGGCGGCGGAGCTTGGACATTTGGAATATGCAGAAGACCGTCTGAGCGTAGTGCCTGTTACAACAGAAGAATACGGGATCTCCAAAGCGGCAAGGCCGTTCAACAGCAGGCTGGACAGAAGAAAAAATGTTGAAAATGGATTCGAACCATTACCCTCCTGGCAGGATGCCCTTGGCAGGTATCTGAAAGAACTTGAATTTTAATAATTATTCAGAATAGTTACGAATTTTATTCATATCAAAAAGGTCATGTTAGATAAGGAGACAGAATATGGGACAGATTAAAGTAGAGAAGAACGCAGGTGGAATTGAAGGGCTCTGTGTGATTGAGCCGGCTGTGCATGGAGACGCCAGAGGATATTTTATGGAGACATATAACCAGAGGGATATGGAAGAAGCCGGGCTTACGATGAATTTTGTACAGGATAATCAGTCTTGTTCAGTGAAAGGAGTCCTGCGCGGCCTGCATTTTCAGAAAGAGTTCCCACAGGGGAAACTGGTGAGAGTAATCAAGGGATCAGTATACGATGTGGCAGTTGACCTTAGAAGCGACAGCGATACTTATGGAAAATGGTTTGGGATTGAACTTACGGAAGAGAATAAGAAGCAGTTTTACATTCCGGAAGGATTCGCCCATGGGTTCCTGGTTTTGAGTGATATAGCTGAATTCTGTTACAAATGCACGGACTTCTATCATCCAGGTGATGAAGGCGGCCTGGCATGGAACGATCCCGAGATAGGAATCACATGGCCTAAGCTTCAGGGCACATATCAGGGAAATGCTTCGGCAAAAGGCTATCACCTTGAAGATGGAACAGCGCTGAATTTAAGTGATAAAGACCAATTATGGGTTGGATTAAAAGACACATTCCATTTCTAAAAAAATATGATGATACCACAAAACGCGGAACAATCCGTAGTATTGTGAAGTCAAAAAATGTCTGTGCAGTTGGAAATTCATGATGAGAGATTCCAACTGCACAGACAATCTTATTTTTTAGACAACTTTCGAGTGAACCAGTCTTTTGCGTAAGAGAATGTATGACAGATTAATTCTGCCTCAATTCGTATATAACAGAACAGATTCCGCATCCGGAACGGAACTTTCTTTTGTTCTTTCATTGTCTTGATTCCTTCGCTAATTCCTTCTTTATATTCCTTTCCCCATCCCGTTTTCAGGAAGAATGCATATTTTACAAGATACCCGAAAAGAAGAGGGAAAAAATTTAAAATCAGCAAAGGTAAAGGCATATTCTTATAATTCACATAGATGTTATTGCGCGCTGACAATCTTACCTTGAAAGCATTATATTTAGAGCCGCTGGTTCCGCTGCCTACATGATATACCAGAGCTGTGGGGCAATACATGTTTTTATAACCATAGATCTTAGCGCGATAACCAATGTCGATGTCTTCCAGATAAGCGAAATGATTCTCATCAAAATACCCGATTTTCCGAAAAACCGAACGACGGTAGATAGAAGCGCCTGCACAGGCAGAAAATATTTCATCAGGCTTTGTATAATTTGTAACAGGACGTCCGGCGCCCCGACAGACGCCCCATCCAATCAGAGTATAGAGATCGCCGGCGCTGTCAATTAAATCCGGGTGATACATCTGGATCATCTTACTGCTTACAGAGAAGATCCGCGGGGATTTCTCTATTGCTTTTCTCATCTCGGCGACGAAATGAGAGTCAACAGTGGTATCATTATTTAAAAGAATGACAAAAGGAGTGGAAGAACGCCGGATACCGATATTTACTGCTTTGCTGAATCCATAATTCTG
>CANSLW010000108.1 GCA_947647815.1 uncultured Dorea sp.
TTATGGTGTCGAATGAGAGAGTATGTATATGGAAAAAAGAAAAAAGCTGCCTATAGGTGTTGAGTTCTTTAAGAACTTCAAAAGAGATAATTTTTATTATGTAGACAAGACAGGCTTTATTCGGGATTTGGTGAATTTGCGGGGAAGTGTCAATCTATTTACCAGACCCAGACGGTTTGGAAAAAGTCTCAATATGAATATGCTGAAGACTTTTTTTGAAATCGGTTCGGATCCGGAGCTATTTGAAGGTTTGGAGATTTCGAAAGAAAAGGAAATATGTGAACAGTATTTGGGGAAATATCCGGTTATTTCCATCAGTCTAAAGGATGTGGAGGGAGCGGATTTTCAAAAGGCACACAAAATGTTGGAGAGTATTGTCAGCGAGGAGGCAAGACGCTTCAGGTGTCTTTTGGAAAGTGACAGACTGATGCCCTACGAAAAAAATCAATTGATGTGGTTGATGGAAGGAGATTTTGAAAAAAATATATCTGTTCATAATAGTTTGAGATTTTTGACAGAGATGCTTTTTGTGCATTACAAAATGCCGGTAATCGTCTTAATAGACGAGTATGACGTGCCGTTGGATAAGGCATATCAGAAAGGATATTATCAGGGGATGGTAGATTTGATTCGCTCTTTTTTCAGTCAGGCACTTAAGACAAATGAGAATCTATATTTTGCTGTTATCACTGGATGTTTAAGAATTGCAAAAGAAAGTATTTTTACGGGACTTAATAATTTTAAGGTAAGGTCCATTGCGGACGTACGGTATGCAGAATACTTTGGATTTACAGAAGATGAAGTTAAGGAACTGCTTGACTATTACCATCTGGAAGAAAAATATGATATTTTGAAAGAGTGGTATGACGGATATCGATTTGGCCAGATTGATGTATACTGTCCATGGGATGTAATCAATCAGTGCGATAAGTTCCTGGAAGTAAGGGATGCCCCTATGGAATCACATTGGGAGAATAGCAGTAGTAATGCGATTGTACAGGATATTCTTGCAATTGCTACAGAGACGACTAAAAGCCAGATAGAGGCTTTGATTTCCGGTGAAGCTGTGGAGAAAGTGATTATTCCGGAATTGACATATACGAATCTGGAAAGTGAAGATCTAGAGATACGTCAGACTTATCTATGGAGTGTACTTTTTGCATCAGGCTATCTGACAGATGCTGGTAAACCAGAGAATGGAGTTCATAAGCTTGTGATTCCAAATAAAGAAGTATTTGGGATTTATGAAAAGAGGATACGTTCCTGGTTCAAAGTGAAGATAACAAGTGATACGATTAGATGGAAAAAATTCTGTGAAGCTGTAAAGACAGGAGATTTTTTACTGGTACAGCAATTGCTTGACGAGTTTATGGGTGTATCTATTAGTATTAGAGATACCTATGTAAGAAAAGAAATGAAAGAAAATTTCTATCATGGAATGTTATTAGGTCTTTTACAAGTAGAAGGCAGCTGGAGTGTGAAGTCGAATGTGGAATCAGGAATGGGTTATATGGATATTTGTCTGGAAATGCCGTCAGCTAAGATAGGCTGTGTGTTCGAGGTTAAATATGCCGAGAATGGAGACTATAATCAGGCTTGCACTAGAGCTATGGAACAAATCACGAATAATGGTTATTCAGAAGTTCTTAGGCAAGATGGAATGCAGACAATCCACATGTACGGAATTGCATGCTATAAGAAAAGCTGTAAGGTTGCGTATTGTTTAAGCACCACTCTGGTGTCTGAAGGGAATTGAATGAGCATGAAGAAAAAGCCATTTCTATAGTATTATCTGTATTGTTTTTATTTATATTGTGTTCCTGCGGCAACAAATCACAGACAACAGCCTCTCTATTGGACAGCGGCGTCGGAACAGACGGGAAAGTAGATTCAGGAGATGGTGCTTCTCCAGGGTGGGCTGAGTATTTTGAAGCTCCTGCGACAAGTTACAATAATGATCTGGCGCTGATGGCGGCAATATTGAGTGATAAGGCTGAAGATTCGACTGGTGAAGGCATCGAGAATCAGTATGCTTCTTACGATATTAACTCGTGCCGTACTTATAACTATACATCAGGAACGGAGATTTTCGATATCGAGCTGGCCTTTGAAGGCGGGGCATTTGGCATAGGGCAGCGCACATTGGATATGAATGGTGTAGATACTACCATACTGTTTATAACTGCGCGTGGTTCGAAGACTCTTGGGGAATTTGCCGGAGATTTGTGGAAAGGCTGGTATCTTGACCCGGACAAAGTGCATCCTTTTCTCGACAGGACTGTGTGGGACAACGTATATGATTTTGAAGAAAAGTTATGGGAAGGGCTTGACGATTATTTAGATGCCTACCCTGATATCCGCTCAGCAGAAAATCTGAAGATACTGATTACAGGCCACAGCCTTGGCGGGGCGGCAGCGAATCTGCTTGGAGCCAGGTTTACCGATGGAGTAGGCAGCGGTGAATGGTGGGGAGATAAAGTATTACAAGAAGATATATATGTATACACATTTGGAACGATTAAAGTGTTGACAGTAGAAGATAACGCGTCCTCTGGATATCAACATATCCACAATATCTATAATCATTATGATTCGTTTGGACCTAACGGGAATCTTGGTTTTACAGGGGCAAGTTCGATTAATGCAAAATTCGGGCATACAGAGGAATATTCCAATGATCATACGGAAGATGTGTCAGGAGGGAATCTTACGATCAATCACAATATGTCAAGCTATATCTCAGACTTGGAGAATAATCGGATTCTAAACGCGCCGTGTGAGAGGTGCGGAGGTACGAAGTCATGTCTGTATTCTTCGGAAAATGCTGATTCTGGCTCACAGGAACAGCCTGAAAGTACAGCGGTTCCAGATGATCCAACCGATCAGCCTGACAGTTTTTCTATTGAAGGGACATGGAAAAATGTGGGTGATACGACCTTCGGGCAGGCCCAGCCGGGAAGCATCATTACCTTCGACGGAACCCACTGTAATTATTACAGTCCATGTGATACCTATGTATTTTATTATGAAAATGGGCAATGGTCTTTAGAGTGTGTCAGTTATATATTTTCGGAGACATTACGTTTTCGTGTAGATATTATTGACGAGGACAATATGAATATTTTTTATGGCTCTGATGCTGTGCATTTAAACCGCATATCCCGGAAAGCAGAAGCGATAGAGGAATCCAGAAATGATTTTACAATCGAAGGTTCATGGGTTAGCAGAGGTGCTTATGGTTTTGGACAGGCTCAGCCCGGTTCAACGGTTTCATTTGACGGAGCCCACTGTAATTTCTATAGTCCCTATGATACCTATGCTTTTTATCAGGAGGACGGGAAATGGAAGCTGGAGTGTACGAGCGTATTATTTTCGGAAACACTTACTTTTACAGTTGAGGTCATTGATTCAGATACAATAAATATTTATTATGGCTCTACCTGTACTGAACTACATCGAACAAATTAATAATACGTTAATAGGGTGTTTTATGGAAACTATCGTATGAAAAATAAGCCAGCCGCAGGTTTTGTAGCTTATCATAGCATATGGAGGAAACTGCAAGAGGCAGGTTTTGGTTAGGAGAGGATACACCCTAATAAGGAACATAAGGCAAATAGTCCATGGAACATTGCGGCGGATTTTTTTGGGGATATGAGCTTCTCAGTGGAAGATATTGCAGGGATGTTTGAAGGTTATGAAAGCGACTATCATACAGGTATAAATATAGAAGAAAAAAGAAGGCCTTTTGGAAGCGCTGAAGATATTATTGAACGAGACCAACCCTTTGTATCAATCCTTGAAAAGTAAATTTGAGAACTATCCCGAACTTCGGAGGATATGTCATGAGTTCCTTTTTACTGGTAAGCGGATACCCTATATGGTTATGAATGATTATATTGAGATTGCGGCAATGCTTATAACGAAAGAGGGGAGAAACGGCTTTCTGATTATCTGAAATATTTAAGAGATTGTTCTTGGAGATAAACTGCTTATCGAAGCTGTAGTATAAAAATTTTCAGCCGTGCAGGTGGAAAAGTTTAGAGGCATAGGATTTTTGTTGTAATGAGCTTAATTATTACAACAAAAATCCTATGCTTTTTCTTTGCACCCGTGTGCATTTCGGAAGAATAAGTTATTGACAGATAGTAAAGGGTGTGCTATTATATCCAAGGATGATTTAACGCTTTAAAGCGTAACGCTTTAAAGTAAATAACTAAAATATTAAAAAATGAGAAATCATCTGAACTTAAAATAAGTTGACTTGGAGGAAATGAGAGATGTCAAAAGAAATATTATGTGTGATCATGCTGGTAATATTCTTCGCTGTTATGATCTACGTAGGGTTTTACTCAAGAAAGCATGCGACGGATGTTGATGGATTCGTGTTAGGCGGCAGGGGAGTTGGTCCATGGCTTACCGCATTTGCATTCGGAACATCATACTTTTCAGCGGTTATTTTCGTAGGATATGCAGGTCAGTTTGGCTGGAACTTCGGTATGTCTGCTACCTGGGCGGGACTTGGCAATGCTTTTATCGGTTCCCTGCTAGCATGGAACATACTTGGAAGAAGAACCCGTGTTATGACACAGCATCTGGACGCGAAGACTATGCCGGACTTTTTCGGAAAACGGTTTGATTCAGTTCAGCTTAAGGTGGCTGCATCTATAATCGTATTTATCTTCCTGATTCCGTACACTGCTTCACTTTATAATGGTTTATCCAGTCTGTTCGGACTGGTATTTGATATTCCGTACTGGGTAGTAATTGCTATCATGGCGGTGCTGACAGGATTCTATGTAATCTTCGGCGGATATATGGCTACGGCAATCAATGATTTC
Organism: uncultured Dorea sp.; assembly: GCA_947647815.1. Classification (GTDB taxonomy): domain Bacteria; phylum Bacillota; class Clostridia; order Lachnospirales; family Lachnospiraceae; genus Sporofaciens. Next base: position 4,842 of record CANSLW010000108.1, read on the forward strand.
ATTCAGGGAATTATCATGCTGTTTGGCATCTGTGCGGTTATCGGCTCTGTTTTATCTGAGAATGGCGGCTTGCTGGAAGCAACCAAATCTCTTGCATCTGTAACCGGCGATGCAGGTTGGGAAGGCGCTTATACGGCGTTCCTTGGACCAGATCCGTTGGCTCTTTTGTTTGTGGTTATACTGACTTCCCTTGGTACATGGGGACTTCCGCAGATGGTTGGAAAGTTCTATGCAATCAAGAGTGAGAAGGATATACATAAAGGAACAGTAATTTCAACAGTATTTGCAATAATTGTGGCAGGCGGATGTTATTTCTTAGGAGGTTTCGGAAGGCTCTATAGTGATAAAGTAATCATTAACGAAGCGACAGGGAAACCATTATTTGATACGATTGTGCCGACTATGCTTTCTACACTTCCTTCAGTTGTCGTAGCAGTTGTAATCGTACTTGTATTGTCGGCATCAATGTCCACACTGTCTTCCCTGGTTCTTACCTCTAGTTCTACCTTTACTCTGGATGTAATCAAGCCGGCATCAAAAGAGGGGATGACAGATGAGAAACAGGTAGCTATTATGCGGATTTTTATTGTATTCTTTATTCTGGTATCAGCGGTGATCGCAATTTTCAAGGATGCTCATCCAGAGGTTACATTTATCGCGCAGATGATGGGTGTATCATGGGGAGCGCTGGCAGGAGCGTTTCTTGCGCCGTTTCTGTATGGCTTATACTGGAAAGGAATTACTAAGATATCTGTGGTTGTATGTTTTGTATGGGGATGCGGTATCGCATTACTGCAGTTGTATGTAACGCTTGGCGGAGTCGATGTGAGCGGATGGGGAACGGTTCTTGGATATATCTTTAAGTCCTCTATCAATTCAGGTGTTATCGCAATGGTAGGCGGATTAATTATTGTTCCAATAGTCAGCCTGTTTACGAGAAAGCAGAATGATGAAGAACTAAGGAAGATTTTCTCATGCTATGATGAAGCTGTAACAACTACAAAGAGATCTTCTTTACAGCAATAGAATAAAATACATCAAGGAAAGTGATTAAAATTATCACTTTCCTTTTTAGTGTACATATGATAGGATAGAAAAGTGTTAAAAATAGACAATAAATTTGATGATTGTTATTCTGGTGTGCTGACATAATAAGTATGAAAGTAAACTTTCATACTGAATTTGTGGGTCAAATGTGCGTGCAAGCACGCCCGCTTGACCCATGTGTAACAAATTTGTGAAGATGCCAGTATACCAAAAACAAATATCAAAGAATTTTCAAATATGGAAGGAGAAAACAAAAGTTATGAAGAATTGCAAAAAATATGAAAGAACGTATTTTATGCCGCCGGAAGTCACCTATGACTGGGCGAGAAAGGAATATATTGATAAACCGCCGATTTGGTGCAGCGTTGACCTTCGCGACGGTAATCAGGCGCTGATCGAGCCTATGAGTTTAGAGGAGAAGCTGGAATTCTTCCAGATGTTGGTGGACATTGGATTTAAAGAGATTGAAGTAGGATTTCCGGCAGCATCAGAGACGGAATATCAGTTTATGAGGACATTGATCGAGAAGGATATGATACCGGATGATGTGACCGTACAGGTGCTGACACAGGCGAGGGAACATATTATTAAGAAAACATTCGAAGCGGTTAAGGGAGCGCCTCATGCGGTGGTACATCTGTATAATTCAACATCTGTCGCACAGAGGGAGCAGGTATTTAGAAAAAGCAAAGAAGAGATTAAGCAGATTGCTATCGACGGCGCGAAACTTCTGTTAAAGCTGGCGTCTGAGACAGATGGAAACTTTACGTTCCAATACAGCCCGGAGAGTTTCCCGGGAACAGAAGTGGATTATGCGGTGGAAGTCTGCAATGCGGTTCTGGATGTATGGAAACCGACGGCAGACAATAAGGCGATCATCAATATTCCGACTACGGTGGAGAATGCCATGCCTCATGTATTTGCCTGCCAGTTAGAGTATGTGAATAAGCATCTGAATTACAGGGACAATGTGATTCTCTGTCTGCATCCGCACAATGACAGAGGATGTGGAGTTGCGACGGCAGAGCTTGGAATTCTGGCAGGAGCAGACCGTATTGAGGGAACTTTGTTCGGCAATGGAGAGCGTACCGGCAATGTGGATATTGTGACTATGGGTATGAATATGTATTCCCACGGTGTGGATCCTGGCTTGGATTTCTCTGATATGAAGCATATCCGCGAGACTTACGAACGCCTTACAAGAATGCAGGTATATGATCGTCAGCCATATGCGGGAGACCTGGTGTTCACGGCATTCTCCGGTTCTCATCAGGATGCGATTGCTAAGGGCATGACCTGGAGAGAGGAAAAAGAGTGTGATACTTGGACAGTACCGTACCTTCCGATTGATCCGCAGGACGTAGGAAGGAAATATGATTCCGATGTAATCCGTATCAACAGCCAGTCCGGAAAAGGCGGCGTGAATTATATCCTGAAGCAGAGCCATGGAATCAACCTGCCGCAGAAGATGCGTGAAGAAGTTGGATATCTTGTAAAGGATGTATCTGATAAGGCGCATAAAGAACTTAATCCGGACTGGGTATATCAGATTTTCTCGGATCATTATATCAATACCAGACCGGTATTCCATATTGATGAATGTCATTTCCGGCAGGTGGACGGCATTACAGCGGACGTGACTATCAATCACGGCGGTGAGGCGAGAGTGATTACAGCTATGGGAAACGGACGTCTGGATGCAGTCAGCAATGCGATTAAGCAATATTTTAATATCAGTTATGAGCTTCGTTTTTATGAAGAGCACTCTCTGACAAGAGGTTCTTCGTCTAAAGCGGTTGCTTATGTCGGCATTGTTTGTAACGGAAAGACTTTCTGGGGAGTGGGAATCGATGCGGATATTATCAAGTCTTCCATGGAGGCTCTGACAGTAGCAGTCAATAAGATTGAAGAGATTGGAAGTGCAGATGGATGTAAGGATGAGAGAATGATAGAGATCATGAATTATATCCAGGCAAATTATATTGATATCACACTGGATGACCTGGCGGAGAAGTTCTATCTGTCAAAGCCATATATTTCCAAATATATTAAGGAAAAATCAGGACTGACCTTCGGAGAATTAGTAAAGAAGATTCGGATGAAGAAGGCAAAAGCCCTCTTAAAAAGCAGTAATATGACAGTAGAAAACATTGCATTATCCGTAGGCTACCAAAACGTGGAACACTTTAACCGTATGTTCAAAAAAGCATACAACACCACTCCAATGCAGTTTAGAAACCAAAAGTAATTACTTATTTGAAAAAGTATTGCAGTAAAGTGTCAAAAGGTCTATAATATAATTGGCAAAAATTTGGTTCTACTTTATCTTAATTTTGTATTAAATGTATCAATATACTGGATTAAGTACAACCTATTTTAATATGTAAGAAAATGGAGGGCTTGACTATGGGCAACATGGCAACAGAAAGTGCAGCAAGTAATAGAATTACTACCTTACTTGATGCAGGAAGCTTTGTTGAGATCGGCGGCGCGGTTACGGCCAGAAGCACTGATTTCAACATGCAGGAAAAAGAGACTCCGGCGGATGGCGTAATTACCGGTTATGGAGTAATTGATGGGAATTTGGTGTATGTGTACAGCCAGGATGCATCAGTCTTAAATGGTGCGGTTGGTGAGATGCATGCAAAGAAGATTGCAAATATCTATGATATGGCGATGAAGATGGGAGCGCCTGTGATTGGTCTTGTGGACTGTGCCGGATTCAGACTTCAGGAAGCTACGGATGCCCTGAATGCATTTGGCAGTCTCTATCTGAAGCAGACGATGGCATCTGGAGTGATTCCTCAGATTACGGCGATTTTTGGGACATGCGGCGGCGGACTTTCTGTAGTTCCGGCATTGACGGATTTTACATTTATGGAGGCTTCAAAGGCGAAATTGTTCGTGAATTCTCCAAATGCGATTCCGGGAAGCAGCATTGCCAAGCTTGATACTTCCTCAGCAGAGTATCAGAGCAAGGAGTCAGGTCTTGTAGACAGCGTTGGAACTGAAGAGGAGATCATTGCTGATATCCGTTCACTGGTATGTATCCTTCCGGGCAATAACGAAGAGAATGCTTCTTATGACGAGTGTACAGATGATTTGAATCGTCTTTGTGAAGGCATTGAGAACGCTGCAGAGGATACGGCAATTGCGCTGGCTATGATTTCAGACAGCAGTGTATTCTTTGAGACAAAGAAGAATTATGCAAGAGATATGGTGACAGGATTCATCCGTCTAAATGGCATGACAGTCGGAGCTGTTGCCAATCGTTCCAAGATATATGACGAAGAAGCGAATGTTGTGGCAGAATTCGATGGTTCTCTGTCTGCTGACGGAGCGAAGAAAGCAGCAGAATTTGTGAATTTCTGCGACGCGTTCAATATTCCGGTACTCACATTGACGAATGTGACAGGTTTCAAAGCTGGCGAGTGTGAGGAAAAGAATCTTGCGAAAGAGTCCGCGCGTCTTACCTATGCATTTGCACAGGCAACGATTCCTAAGGTGAATGTAGTGATTGGCAAGGCTTTCGGCAGCGCCTATGTTACGATGAACAGCAAATCTATCGGCGCAGATATGGTCTATGCATGGCCGACAGCGGAGATTGGCATGATGGAAGCAAATCTTGCGGCTAAGATCATGTATGCGGGAGCAGATGCCGCTACATTAAAGGAAAAGGCTGCAGAATACAGAGAATTACAGTCAAGCCCGCTGTCTGCTGCAAGAAGAGGTTATGTGGATACAATTATCGAGCCGGATCAGACCAGAAAATATGTGATTGGCGCATTCGAGATGTTGTTCACAAAAAGAGAAGATCGTCCGGTGAAGAAGCACGGATCGGTTTAGAGAGGTGAGGCAAAGTGAAGAAAAAAATTAGTTTACTGCTCTGTCTGCTTGTTATGGTTCTTAGCTTTACCGGATGTGCTAAGACAGAAGAACCAGTTGAATATGACGAGACGACGATTGGGCAGATGATAGATTTTCTGATACAGTACAGCGAGAGTGTGGACGATGCATCTCTTGAAGAGTGGAATAATCTTTCAGAGTATTCACAGAATTATCAGTTTATGCAGTCGGGACTTCGTTTTACACCAGAGAGCTTTTCATCAGCGATTGATAGTTGGAAGGCAGGTGTGGAAGAGTGTGGCGCATATGTTGGACACGGTGATTTCAATTACGAAGCAACTGCAGAAGGATTAGAGGTTTCTACTCATGTGGAATACGAAGAGCGTGAGGCAGAAGTTGTATTCGAATTTGACGAGAAGCTTTATCTGGAAAGCGTGAATGTCAATGCAGAATTTACGACTGCTGAGATTCTCAAGAAAGCAGGGCTTAACACACTGTTAGGAATGGGTACTGTATTTGCAGTATTGATATTTATATCAATTGTGATTTCTTTGTTTAAATTCATTCCTTCAAGCGGCGGTTCGAAGAAAGCGGCAGCACAGCCAGCACCTGCGAAAGCACCACTGGCGCCGGTTGTAGAAGAAGTGGAAGAGACAGATGATTTGGAATTAATTGCAGTAATTTCTGCGGCTATTGCAGCAGCAGAAGGAACGAGTACAGACGGATTTATCGTCCGCAGTATCAGACGCCGTCCGGCGAACAGATGGAATTCATAAGGTGACAATAAGGAGGATATAGAAGATGAAAAATTATACCATCACAGTGAATGGAAATGTATATGATGTAACAGTAGAAGAGGCAGGAGCAGGATCAGCGCCGGCTAAAAGTGCAGCGGCACCTGTGGCAAGGCCAGCGGCAGCGCCGGCAAAACCAGCAGCAAAACCGGCGGCATCAGGAGCAGGCTCCATCGAAGTGAAGGCAGGAGCAGCCGGAAAGGTATTCAAGATTGAGGCAAATGTGGGACAGAGCGTGAAGAAAGGCGACGCTGTTGTAATTATCGAAGCAATGAAGATGGAGATTCCAGTTGTAGCACCGGAAGACGGTACGGTAGCAAGTATTGACGTAGCCGTTGGCGATGCAATCGAATCCGGTGCAGTATTAGCGACATTAAGCTAATTATGTTCCTATATGAATACGACTGGAGGTTAAGAAATGGAATATATAACAACAACATTAGGAAACCTCGTGCAGCAGACTGCTTTTTTTAGTCTCACATGGGGAAATGTGGTTATGATCGCCGTTGCATGCTTCTTCTTGTATCTGGCGATCAGACATGAGTTCGAGCCTCTGCTTCTTGTACCGATTGCATTTGGTATGCTGCTTGTAAATATCTATCCGGATATTATGCTTCATGCAGAGGATTCCGCGAACGGAACCGGAGGACTTCTTTATTACTTTTTCATGTTAGACGAATGGGCGATCCTGCCTTCTCTGATCTTCCTTGGAGTAGGCGCTATGACGGATTTCGGCCCGCTGATCGCGAACCCTAAGAGTTTTCTTCTGGGTGCTGCA
>CANSLW010000109.1 GCA_947647815.1 uncultured Dorea sp.
CTGAAAACTCGTGTTCTAAAACATTCTTCCGTATCGACAGAAGATACATCATCGGATTCTTCCCATTCTCAGGCCACAAGGATTCTTTCTTTGGAGACCTTCACTGCTTAGGAAAAGACGCTTATCGTTTCTTCACAGAATCAAAGACTGTGACGACACACTGGTTTGATGAGGAAGAGAAGAAGACGATAGATGTATCAACATGGGACGGAACGATCTAAAACAGCATAAATATCTATAGAAGAGAAAAGGAATTATCCAGACCGGGTAGTTCCTTTTTGTCTGTATATACCGAAGTATGCAAAATAGTTTCAGTGGCCAGCATTTTGTATTATAGAAAAATATGTAGATATGTAATTATTCTATTAGTGGAAAATTATATAGAAAAATCAAATAAACTATTTGTATTTATCAGCAAATTTGATTGGACTTGGCAGAATATAGAAGTTACACTAGAAATAGAACATATTGGACAGTCAATAAATCAGGAGGAAGTAACAGATGGTAGTAAACAGAGTCTGTGGCATGTGCCAGGGCGGTTGCCAGGTCGATGTCACGGTAGAAGAAGGTAAGATTGTAAAGGTTCAGCCGGATCAGACGTCTCCCAAAGGGAGACTGTGTCTGAGAGGGGCGCTGACGCCGGAATTGTTGTATAGCGAGGATCGACTTACATATCCATTGATCCGAGATGGCAAAAAAGGTGAAGGAAAATTCCGTCGTGCCAGTTGGGAAGAGGCTTTTGAATATTCGGCAGAACTGATTAGGAATACAATAGAAAAATATGGCGCCCGTTCTATGGCATCTTATCTTGGAAGAGGTGTCCTTGGAATGCCGGTAGGAAGAATCCTTTCCAATGGGGCAAAGCCATGTCTGATGAAACGGCTGGGATCGCCAAATGATTTTAACGCAGCATCAATCTGTAATATGGCGTCCAGTACCGTGACTCCAGTTACGACATCTGGCTTAAATACCCGTCTTATGGTACAGGATATTCCGAACAGTGATTACATTTTCTCATGGGGTAAGAACTCTACGACAGATGACGGGCCACAGATGGCAATTAAGAGTATTAAGGCAGCGAAAGAAAGAGGCGCCAAACTTGTTGTTATTGATCCACGACAGAAGGGAATCGGCGAACTGGCCGATCTGTGGGTGCCTGTGATACCAGGTTCAGATGGCGCACTTGCACTTGCCATGTTAAAACTGATTATTAAGAGTGAAAGATATGACAAAGAATTTGTCAGGGACTATACACGTGGATTTAATGAATTGAAGGAATATCTGGATACATTGACCATGGAACAGCTGACTGCCTGGTGCGGAGTGGCAGAAGAGATGATAGAACAGGTAACAGATATATTCTGTTCAACTAAAAAAATTTCACTGGTTTCCTATACCGGACTTGAATACCAGCTCAGTGCAATCCAGAATAACCGCACAATCTTTATCTTGTGGGCAATTACCGGGAAAATGGACGTAGAAGGTGGAATCTATCTGAATTGCAAGAATGTGCCGACCTTCCGGCCAAGAGAACTTCCAACTGAGAATAAGCCAATCGGTATCGATGAATTCCCGATGTTTTATAAATTCATAGGCGGCGGTCAGTTCTGCCGGTTTCCGAAAGCCGTCCTAGAGGATGATCCTTATCCTATGCGCGGATTGATACTGGTAGGTGGTTCGCCAGTGCTGACATTTCCAGACAGCAGGAAATGGCGCGAAGTATATGAGAAACTGGAGTGCTTCATTACTGTGGACCGTTATCCTACGGAGGATTCCCGTTACGCAGACGTAGTATTCCCTGCGTGTACGGTATTCGAGACCTATAAACCGGTAATGGGAGAGGACGGAAAAATTACACTGATAGAACCTGCGATAGAACCTGTGGGAGAGAGCCGGGACGACGTGTTGATTCTGGCTGGTATCGCCAAGGCGCTTGGAGTCGGGGATGATTATCCGGGAACCGTGGAAGAATTAAAAGAATGGCTCGGTGAGATGCTGCCTCCATATGCAGGAGACTTTGGAACCGGAGACAAACAACCGCCGCGAGTATATGAAAAATATAAAACCGGTGAACTAAGAGCCGATGGCAAACCAGGATTTCCGACCCCTTCTGGTAAATTTGAGATTTGTTCTGTCTTGTTAGAAGAGAATGGATTTACTCCTTATCCGGAGTACAGAGATATTCGTTCTATTCCAGAACTTAATAAGCCGGAATTCCCATTTACCATGACTACGGGAGCAAGAAGCTCTCACAGAATGGGAGTATTCGGCGCGAACCTGCCTGGTGTTGCAAAGGCAGAACCATATCCATATATGGATCTTGCGCCGGAGGATGCGAAAGAACTGGGGTTAGAAGACGGAGACTGGGCACAGGTTACCACACCTTTCGGGACCGGAACTTTTAAGACCCGGATATGTGGAATGACGCGTCATTGTATCCATATCCCACACGGCGGAGGAAGCCAGTATATGCCAAAAGCCTGGAGGATTGGAAATGTAAATGAACTGACGAGCCTGGATTATAACGATCCGATTACCGGATTCGTCACTATGAAATCCGTTCCGTGCCGGGTGGAAAAGTCAGACTATAAGAGTGAAGAAAACGCAGGATAAAATATAACAGAATAAGGAATAAGAATGCCTCTCCATATCGGAGAGGCATTCTTCTCTTTGGAGATTGCACCGTCTGTCCGAGTGTTATATAGTTGATGCATGGAGGTGAAGTTAAAATGATAGACCAGATCAAAATAGGCAGATTTATCGCAGATATGAGAAAAAAGAAGGGATTATCACAGCGTCGGCTGGCAGAGCAGATCGGCGTCACAGATAAGACCGTATCAAAATGGGAGACCGGCTGCCGGCTGCCGGACGCAACACTTCTTATGGACCTTAGTAATGCATTGCAGATTGATGTAAATGAATTACTGGCAGGCGAGAAATTTGCAGAGGAATATTCCACAGAAGAATATACTGAAAAGTCAGAAAATAATATTGTAAATCTTGTAGGCGAATTGAACGAGATTGATAAAAAGAAAAAAAGCAGAGAGATTGGCATGGTCAGCGGATTCTTATTTATTTGTGTGACATTTTCGGGATTATTTGTTACATCCCTGCCCAAAGGAAGAATTATCGATATCTTTGACCTGCCGACACTGTTCTGCCTGTTGGGATTAAAAATCCTTACATTGTCTGTCTCCGGCTGGTTTTACGATTATTTGAATGCGTGGAAATTGTGTGTGTTAAGGAAGGAGCTGCCGGAAAGGGAGATACAGGCGTCCATACAGGCAATAAAGTATACAAGTGTATTATCCCTGGCAATTGGATGTATGATATCGTTGATATCCATGTTTTCTTTATTGAATTATGCGGATGCTCTGAGCATGAACCTGATCGGACCCGCTCTTGCACAGATTATATTAGCCCTGTTATATACGGCGATAGCCGAGACATTTTATGTGATTCTGCTGTATCGGATGAAAAGAATGATTTTCAGGAGGTAACGCAAATGGATAAATTATTAGAACTTAAAAACCTGACCAAAAAATAATCACGCATCTGTACACCAACTGGTAAATGAATAAGAAAAAACATTTTCAAATGACTTGTTCTTGAAAATTCCATCTATATGCAATAAAATAGAATGAATGTAGGAGGGAATGGACATGAAGAAGCAGGATGAAAGACTGGGCAGCGCGCCTCTCGGGAAATTGATGGTGTCTATGGCTCTCCCGGCGGTTGCTGCCCAGCTTATCAATGTTTTATATAATATTGTAGACCGGATCTATATCGGGCATATTCCAGAGTACGGGGATGTTGCGCTTACCGGAGTAGGCGTGACTTTCCCGGTTATTATGCTGATATCGGCATTCAGTGCATTTGCGGGGATGGGCGGGGCACCCCTTGCCTCCATTGAATTGGGAAAAGGGGATTATGAAAAGGCAGAGCGAATTCTGGGGAATTCCGCAGGACTTCTGGTAATATTCTCAGTAGTTCTTACGGCACTGTTTTCTATAATAAAAACACCCGTTCTGTATGCTTTCGGCGCCAGCGACGCGACGATTAATTATGCCGTAAGTTATATAGGAATTTATCTGATAGGCACAATATTTGTGCAGACAGCATTGGGGCTTAATACGTTCATCAGCGGACAGGGCGCATCTAAAACAGCGATGCTCTCTGTGCTGATAGGCGCCGTTATCAATATCTGTTTAGACCCGGTGTTTATATTCGTGATGCATATGGATGTAAGAGGGGCGGCATTGGCAACGGTTATTTCACAGGCTGTAAGTGCCATATGGGTTGTACGTTTCCTTACATCTAAAAAGAGCGTAATCAATCTTAAGTATTCTTACATGAAACCCAAAGCGGCACTGATAAAGCAGATTGGAGCACTGGGTGTCTCACCTTTTATCATGCAGAGTACAGAGAGTCTTGTGAGCATTACACTAAATTCTGGATTACAGAAATATGGTGGAGACCTGTATGTAGGCACAATGGCAATTATGACAAGTATTATGCAGTTAATAACTACACCGATTCAGGGAATTACCCAGGGTGTCCAGCCGATTATCAGTTATAATTATGGTGCGGGCAATAAAGATAGAGTCAAGAGTGCTTTCCTTCGAATGCTTGCAATTACTTTTACAGGGATGTTTGTCTTCTGCGGGCTTGCGGTGGTACACCCTGTCATGTATGCCAGAATATTCACAAGCAACAAGGCGTTGGTAGACCTTACTGTACAGGTAATGCCTACATATTTTCTTGGAATGACCATTTTCGGAGTCCAGTCGGCATGCCAGGCAACTTTTGTTGCACTGGGACAGGCGAAAGTGTCTGCCTTTATCGCGCTTCTCCGGAAAGTAATTCTCCTGATTCCGCTGGCAATCATATTTCCTAAGTTTATGGGTATCATGGGAATATACAGGGCGGAGCCGGTTGCAGATATATTGTCAGTCCTGACGACAGCAACATTATTCTTGATTACAACAAAAAAGATTATATCATGAGAATCCTTGTATAAAGTATAAAGTAACAAGAGGCATGGCAATCTGATTCTGAGTGCTGTGCCTTTTACTGATGTCGTAAATTGTTGTGGCATACATTATTAAACAAGGTAGTATGGATTAAATATGATATCTGCTTGAAGTTCTTCTGTAAAATGTATATAATATTGACAACCGTGTTTTATCACATCATTTGTTAAATATATATAAATCGAAAGGATTATCATGAGAAAACTAGCCTTAAATGATGAAATATTACTAAAAATCGAAAAACCGGCAAGATACATCGGAAACGAAGTCAACAGTGTCATGAAAGACCCTGAAAAAGTGGATATCCGCTTCGCCATGTGTTTTCCGGACGTCTATGAAATCGGCATGTCCCATCTGGGAATCCAGATTCTCTATGACATGTTCAACCGCCGGGATGATGTCTGGTGTGAGAGAGTTTACTCGCCATGGATTGATTTGGACCAGATAATGAGGGATGAGCATATTCCGCTATTTGCCCTGGAATCCCAGGACCCGGTCCGGGAATTTGATTTCCTTGGAATCACAATTCAGTATGAGATGTGCTATACCAACATCCTGCAGGTTCTGGACTTAAGCGGGATTCCTCTTCATGCCTGTGACAGGGATGATTCTGTCCCCATCGTCATAGGCGGCGGCCCCTGTACCTATAATCCGGAACCGTTAGCGGAATTCTTCGATCTGTTCTACATCGGAGACGGGGAGACTGTCTATGGCCAGTTGCTGGATGCGTATAAGGAAACAAAAGCAAATGGCGGTTCCCGGAAAGATTTCCTGGAGAAAGCGGCGGAAATTGAGGGAATCTACGTACCGGGCTTCTATGATGTATCATATAAAGAAGATGGAACCATAGCTTCTTTTGTTCCGGTGAATCCACATGCAAAGTCCACAATCCAGAAACAGATGGTAGTGAATCTTACCGACACTTATTATCCCAAGGCTCCTGTGGTACCCTTTATTAAGGTGACGCAGGACCGTGTTGTACTTGAGATCCAACGGGGATGCATCCGGGGATGCCGGTTCTGCCAGGCAGGTATGCTATACCGTCCTACCAGAGAACGGGACGTAGAGACACTTAAGCAGTATGCTTACCAGATGCTTAAGAATACCGGGCATGAGGAGATTTCCTTAAGTTCTTTAAGTTCCAGTGATTACAGCCAGTTAAAAGAGCTGGTGACATTTCTGATTGAAGAGTTCAAAGGAGAGGGAATCAATATCAGCCTGCCGTCTCTTCGAATCGATGCATTTTCCCTGGATGTGATGGGGCAGGTGCAGGACATCCGTAAAAGCAGCCTGACATTCGCTCCCGAAGCCGGATCCCAGCGGATGAGAGATGTAATCAACAAAGGACTGACAGAAGAGATCATCTTAGACGGAGCCGGACAGGCTTTTGAAGGTGGATGGAATAAGGTGAAGCTGTACTTCATGCTGGGACTTCCTACTGAGACAGAAGAAGATATGAAGGAGATTGCACATCTTGCAGATAAGATTGCCAGGAGATACTATGAGATTCCCAAGGAAGAGCGCAATGGGAAATGTCAGATTACCACGAGTACCTCTTTCTTTATCCCGAAGCCCTTCACTCCCTTCCAATGGGCAACGATGTACAGCAATGAAGAGTATATTGCCAGAGCGGCGATTGTGAAACACGAATTTCAGGAACAACTGAACCGCAAAAGCCTGAAATATCACTGGCATGATGCGGAAGTTACAGTGTTAGAGGGAGTATTTGCCAGAGGAGACCGGAAGCTTTCTGACGTAATCTTAGAAGCTTACCGCTTAGGATGTATCTATGATTCCTGGACAGAGAGCTTCGATAATGAGAAATGGATGAAAGCGTTTGAAAATACCGGGACAGACATTGCATTCTACAATCTGCGCAAGCGGGATGTCGATGAGATCTTTCCATGGGACTTTATTGATATCGGAGTAACGAAAGAATTCTTGTATCAGGAATGGCAGAGAGCATTGAAAGGAGAAGTGACGCCGAACTGCCGGGTAAAATGTTCCGGCTGCGGCGCGATGAGATACAAAGGAGGTGTCTGCATTGAAAGCAAGAATTAAATTCCGCAAATATGGAGTCATGCGTTTTATCGGACATCTGGACGTCATGCGTTTCTTCCAGAAAGCGATGCGGCGCGCCGGGATTCCCATCGCATTTACAGGCGGATACAGTCCTCATATGATTATGTCCTTTGCCCAGCCGTTAGGTGTAGGCGTGACCAGTGACGGGGAATATCTGGACATTGAACTGAAAGAAGAAATCGACGCTTTAGAGGCGGTAAGACGGCTGAATGAAGTTATGGTAGAGGGGATAGAGGTTGTTAATTTCCGAAGGATATCTGATGAGAAGAAGAACAGCGGCATGACGATTGTAGCTGCCGCAAGTTACCGGGTCAGTCTTCTGGAATCTTCCCGCTCTGCTGACATTACCAGAGCATTGCCGCCTGACTGGGATGGAAAAATCGATGCTTTTATGAACCAGGACAGTATAGTAGTCCTAAAAAAGACTAAGCGCAGCGAGATGGAAGTGGATATTAAGCCAATGATTTACCAGATGAGAGAAGATGGAGAAGGCATCTATCTGTTTTTGGCTGCCGGAAGTGAACAGAATCTGAAGCCAGACCTTGTAATGGCGGCTTTTATGGAGTTTATAGGAAAAGATGTGGCTAGTGTTCCTTTTCATTACCACCGTACAGATGTGTATGCAAGACAGGCAAAGGACAAAGATACTTTTATTCCATTGGATGCAGCAGGTGTATTATAGTTTACCTGACACAGATTCCGTCAGTATCAAACAGGCGTTGTTGGCGCATAGCGCAAGCATGTCTGCCTGGCCCGTTGATTAGCGGCGGCAAAGGATGAAATGCTAAGAAGCTGAAAGGAGACATCAAATATATGGGTAAAAAAGAGGTAAAAACAAATGCTATGCGCATTTTAGACCGCCAGAAGATTCCTTATGAATATGAGGAATATGAATGTGAAGATTTCACCGATGGCATACAGACTGCCGACCAGCTTGGGTATGACCACGCACTTGTATATAAGACTCTTGTGACAACGGGGAAGACAGGACAGCATTATGTATTTGTCATCCCGATTGAAGATGAGATTGACTTTAAGAAAGCCGCAAAGGTAGTTGGGGAAAAGTCTCTGGAAATGCTGCACTTAAAAGATCTGACCAAAGTAACTGGATATGTTCGCGGTGGATGCACGGCAATCGGAATGAAAAAGCAGTATACGACCGTAATTCATGAAGCTGCCAGGGAATTAGAATACATGCATGTCAGCGGGGGGAAACTGGGAATGCAGTTAAAGCTAAAACCAGAAGATCTCAGAAGAGTTTCAGAAGCCAGTTTTGCAGATGTTGTTCACAGTACATAAAACGAATTTGATATATAGCATTTCATAAAAATATTCCATTGCAGATACCGCAAAAATGATGTAATATAAAAAAAGCATTTCCACAGGCATTCTGTAACACATGTCTTGTGGGCAGCCGGCAGCATCTGCTGTCTGACAAAAATATGTGAAAACACGATTTGGAGGATACAATAAAGATGAAGAAGGTTGTAAAATTTGGCGGAAGTTCTTTGGCGAGTGCAGAGCAATTTAAGAAAGTCGGACGAATTATTCGGAAGGAAGAGTCACGCAGATATGTGGTACCTTCTGCTCCTGGAAAACGTACCTCTAAAGATACAAAAGTAACGGATATGTTGTATAGTTGTTATAATCTCGCCGCAATAGGCGATGAATATGAAGAAGAATTCGAAGAACAGTTGTCAGCGATACGTGCACGTTATGATGAGATTATCCACGGACTTAATCTTTCTGTTTGTCTGGACGAAGAATTCAAGATAATCCGTACGAATTTCTGTAAGAAAATTGGACGAGATTATGCGGCTTCCAGAGGAGAGTATCTGAATGGTATCCTTATGGCCAATTATCTTGGGTATGAATTCATAGATGCGGCAGAAGTAATCTTTTTCGATGAAGAAGGTAATTTTGACGGAGAGAAAACGAATGAGATTCTGTCGGCGAGACTTGACGAAACTGAAAGAGCTGTGATTCCCGGATTTTATGGTTCTATGCCAGATGGAAGAGTAAAAACATTTTCCAGAGGAGGCTCTGATATTACTGGTTCTATCGTTGCAAAAGCAGTTAAGGCTGATATGTACGAAAACTGGACAGACGTATCGGGATTCCTGATTGCAGATCCACGCATCATCAAGAATCCAAAGGCAATTGATGTAATCACTTACCGGGAGCTTAGGGAACTTTCTTATATGGGGGCAACGGTTCTCCATGAAGATGCTATTTTCCCGGTTCGCAGAGAAGGGATTCCAATCAATATACGCAATACCAATTCACCGGAAGATAAAGGGACATTGATTGTAGAAGGAACCTGCCGGAAGCCCAGATTTGTTATAACAGGTATTGCCGGTAAGAAGGATTTTGCTTCCATTACCGTCGAAAAAGCCATGATGAATTCAGAAGTAGGTTTCTGCAAGAAAGTATTAGAGGTGTTCGATGAAAATGATATTTCTATTGAGCATATGCCCTCCGGGATTGACACGATGACAATCTTTGTGCATCAGGATGAATTTGAAGAAAAAGAACAGAAAGTAATTGCCGGTATCCATAGACGGGTTGAACCTGATTTTTTGGATCTGGAATCTGATCTTGCACTGATTGCAGTTGTCGGAAGAGGCATGCGCGCTACCAGAGGTACTTCTGGCCGAATTTTCTCTGCACTGGCTCATGCCAATGTAAATGTAAAGATGATTGATCAGGGATCCAGTGAGTTGAATATCATCATTGGTGTCCGTAACCATGATTTTGAAACTGCAGTTGAAGCGATTTACGACATATTTGTAAATACGATGTTATAAGTTCGTTTTTTGGATGTAATTAGTTTTGGAGGTATTCATATTATGAATATTTTATTTTTCCTGAGACCGAAGAGCGAGGTGGCTTACATTCATGACTATCATACTCTGCGCCAGGCTTTGGAGATTATGGAATATCACCGGTATTCCTCAGTGCCTATATTGAATAAAGAAGGGAAATATGTGGGATCTATTACGGAAGGTGATCTTTTGTGGTCTTTAAAGCGCTGGAATCTTTTGAACCTGAAAGACGCAGAAGATATCAGTATATTAAAAATTGACCGTCGTATGGATTACCAGTGTGTGACTGCGAAATCCAACATGGAGGATCTTATTGAACGTGCCATGGAGCAGAATTTTGTTCCGGTCATTGATGACGAAGGTCATTTTATCGGTATCATTACGCGAAGAGATATTATTGGATACTGCTATGACAAGATGAAAGGATGTGACGATTGCGGTGATTATTGATTTTCATACGCATATGTTTCCTGATAAGATTGCAAAAGGAACCATTGAATTTTTAGGGAATGTCTGTAAGATTGAACCAGACACAGATGGTACATATAATGGGCTGTCTGCGGCGACTATTGATGCCGGGATTGATATATCCATAGCACTTCCGGCAGTTACAAAAGTATCCCAGACAGATTCTATCAACCGGTTTGCAGCGCAATATCAGAAACCGCCTGTTATTTCATTTGGCGGAATTCATCCTGAATGTGACAATTACAAAGAAATCTTACGTCAGATTAAAAACATGGGTATGAAAGGTATCAAATTGCATCCTGATTATCAAGATATGTATTTTGATGATATTCGTTATAAACGTCTGATTGCGTATGCCACGGAACTAGAACTGATTGTCAGCGTTCATGCCGGCAAAGATCCAAAATGTCCGGATGATGTACACTGTACACCACAGATGGCATTAGAATTACTCAAAGAAGTACAACCTGAAAAGCTGGTTTTAGCGCATATGGGAGGAAATGAGCTTTGGGATGAAGTGGAAGAATATCTTGTCGGGCAAAATGTTTATTTTGATACAGGTGTTGTATTAGACCGTATGCCAGAAGAACAGTTTTTACGTATGATACGCAATCATAGTGTAGAAAAAATATTATTTGCGACAGATTCGCCGTGGGGCGCACAGAAAAAGTTTGTAAAACTCCTATCTGAGATGCCCTTAACGTCTGATGAGAAGGAAAA
>CANSLW010000110.1 GCA_947647815.1 uncultured Dorea sp.
CAAAGGAGCGGTCAGCATGCCTGCCCTGGTCGTTGCTCCTACCAGAGTAAACTTTGGCAGGTCCAGGCGGATTGACCTTGCGCTTGCGCCTTTTCCAATCATTATGTCAATCGCATAATCCTCCATAGCCGGATAGAGTACTTCTTCCACCTGCCGGTTCAGACGGTGTATCTCATCTACAAACAAGACATCCCCTTCCTGAAGATTATTCAAAATTGCCGCCATCTCTCCCGGTTTCTCAATTGCAGGTCCCGAAGTAATCTTAATATTTACATTCATCTCATTGGCAATAATCCCTGCAAGAGTAGTCTTCCCCAATCCTGGCGGCCCATAGAATAGCACATGGTCCAGAGGTTCTTCTCTCGCTTTTGCCGCTTCAATATAGATTTTCAGAGTCTCTTTTGCCTTCTCCTGTCCCACATAGTCCTCCAGTAACTGTGGACGTAAATGGCTTTCTATTTTAACGTCTTCCTCCAGGTTCTCTGTCGTTATGATTCGTCTACCCATGTCTGTCAACTCACCCTCATTATTTTTCTATAGCATCATATGCTTCAATGCAAGCTTCAGTACATCTTCTACTTTCATGGACTCGTCAATCTCCACCTGCTTCACCGCTTTTAATGCTTCCGTACTTCCGTAACCCAGTGCAGTCAGTGCCT
Organism: uncultured Dorea sp.; assembly: GCA_947647815.1. Taxonomy (GTDB): domain Bacteria; phylum Bacillota; class Clostridia; order Lachnospirales; family Lachnospiraceae; genus Sporofaciens. Next base: position 660 of record CANSLW010000110.1, read on the forward strand.
GAACGGCTTCACTTTGTACTTCGCCATGTCCGTCAATCTCTCCTGACGCTTCTGTTCCATATGCTATATGCTCTAAGGCATCTTCAAGTTTTAACTTATCTCTCAATTCGAGAATCAGCTTCTCAGCCGTCTTCTTACCAATCCCCGGCGCCGCGCAGATTGCCTTCACATCATTTGAAAGAACCGCGAATCTCAGATCATCCGGGCTTAATGCCGACAAGACTCCAAGCCCCCCCTTAGGTCCGATTCCATTTACACCAATTAACAGTTTGAACACTGTCAGATCGTCCCTCGTCAAGAATCCATACAACTGCATTGCATCCTCTTTTACATTCAGATATGTATGTATCTTCACTTCCTTGCCCACTGATGGCAGCATACCCATAGCCTGCCCTGACATATAGACTCCATAGCCAACACCGCCTACGTCGATAATAACTTTATCCTCCTCAAACGCAGCGAGCACGCCTCTCAGATATGATATCATAATGTCCTCCTACCATATTATACTTATTAACCGTTTTAACATCTCATTCGCCACAATCCCAATCACGAGACCTGTCAGCATTCCTGCCAGCAGAAGAACAGGAACATAGTATATTACACTGAACGTCTCTACAACCAGCATTGCCACAACCAGCTGGCCAATATTATGAAACACGCCTCCTGCAATACTGATTCCCATAACACTAAAACCTCCCGCTCTCTTAAGAAGCGCCATAGCTGTCAGACTCAACAGCCCACCTGCCAGACTATATATAATACTAAAATAGTTGCCAAAGATAAACCCTGACAGCAATACCCTGACGATTGAAAGAAGAAACGTCTCCTCTATCTTCATCTTATATAACGCGATGACAATAATCAGATTCGCAAGTCCCAGCTTCACACCCGGAATGCCAAAATTCACCGGTATCAGGGTTTCTACATAGCTAAAAATCAAAGCCAGTGATGTAAAAATCCCAAAATATGCCACCCTGCTCTTCATAACATTTCCTCCTAATTTGTCACGGCATCATATTCACTTTCTTCTTTTGACTCTACCTCTACAACAATCCGGTTCGGAAGACATATAATGCTTTCCCGGCTCATTGAAACCGGCTTCTGATGAACGCAAAGCTGATCCGGACAATCTGCTTCGACCATATCCGCTTTCCCGTTGCTGATTTTTAATAGATTAGTCCCTTCATTAATCTTAATCTCCTGATCCTCAGACAAACTATAGACACCCTGAATCGCGCCATTCACCTTAATAATCACTTTATTAGCACCTACTCCGCCGATATATGCGTGAATCAGTACTGTAAGGGCCACGATGCATAAGATGACTACTATCAGAATCAAATCCCTTTTTTTAAAACCTTTTGTCATGCTCCTCCACCTCATTTTTCTCTACGAACTATTCTATCACAAGAAATCCTTATCTTCAACCACATGTTCGATTGCATATCTTCTTTTTTGTTGGTATACTGTTCATGGAGGCAAAATACCTTTTGCCCCTACATCACAATATGTTAAAATAACAATAAATGAGGTGTTCCATGAGACATAAAAGATTAACCGCATTACTTACATCCACCCTTCTTCTCCTGTCAGGCTGTTCCGGATTTCCCATAAAACAAAAGCAGGTCTACACAGATACACTCTTTGACACAGTGGTACGCATTGAAATACTTGATTCGGCAGATGAAGATGTGATAAAAGGCTGCGAAAAAATATGTAAAAAATACGATGCTATGTTCTCTAACAAAGTTGAAGACAGCGAGATCTCCCAGATTAACAATGCTGGCGGCAACCCTGTTGAAGTATCTGGCGAGACTGTCACACTGTTAAAAAAGGCAATCTACTATAGCGATATGTCCAACGGCGCCTTTGATGTCACCATTGCTCCAGTTTCCAATATATGGGATTTCCACTCTGAAGAGCCTGTTCCCCCCACTGCAGAAACCATAGCCGAAGCAGTGAGTCATGTAGATTATAAGAATATCCTAATAAAGGATAATACGGTCCAGCTCCTTGATCCGTATGCGGCGATTGATGTCGGCGCCATTGCCAAAGGTTATATTGCAGACCGGTTAAAAGATTATCTGAAAGACCAGGGAATTCGTCATGCGATGATTAATCTGGGCGGAAATGTACTTGCCATAGGCGGCAGGCCGGATGGTTCTGACTATAATATCGGTATTCAGGAGCCTTTTGATGATACTGGTGAACCGATCACCTCGGTCAGGCTGTCTAACAAATCTGTTGTAACCTCCGGTATTTACCAGCGGTATTTTGAATCAGAGGGAACACTTTATCACCACATACTGGATCCGCACACCGGTTATCCGTGTGAAAATAACCTTTATAGCGTCACAATCATAACGAATTCTTCACTTACTGCCGATGCTTTAAGCACAACCTGTTTCCTGTTAGGTTATGACAAAGGCCTCCGGCTTGTAGATCAGCTTGATAATGTTGACGCCGTATTCATTACTAACGATAACCAGTTACATTATTCAAAGAATTTTCAACATAAACGCCAGAAATAGGACTCAACAAAATCCCGCGCCATATATAATATGGTCGCGGGATTTTCACTTCATACGATATACCTTTTAATAATACAAACCTGAACTAAATATTGCTGTTCCAAATAATACAATAAATATCAGATAAATCGCAAATACAATTCCCATAATAACCAACTGTGCGCGACAGAAATTCCTTCGGTTTATATTCGTCGTCTTGCTAAATGCCCATACAAAATAAAGAACAATACCAACACATGGAATCATTGCAGCCAAAAGCGTAAGAATCCAGTCACCCATTGTCATCGGGGAAGAATCCTGCCCCTGCCCATAAGGATTATAATTCCCGGTATTTCCTGTATTATAACTATAATTATCCTGATAATTATAGTTCTGCTGACCATAGTTGTAGCCGTTAGTCTGCTGATTCTGATTCTGTTGGCCATAATTATAACTATTACTTTGCTGACCATAATTGTAGCCATTGTTCTGTTGGTTATAATTGTAATTAGTCTGCTGATTATAGTCATTCTGGCTGGTATACTGATATTGCTGCTGATAATTATACGGCTGCTGCCCCGCATTCGGGTCTGTATACTGCTGGCTTCCTGCATTAGTATCTGTCTGCTGCTGGTCAGCCACAGGATCTGTCTTTGACAGCGATACGGTACTATTATTCTGTCCCTCAGCATTCAATCCCCCAGTCGTCTGCTGGGAATTGTCATTATCCTTGGGTGTATTGTCAAAATTATTGTCCATGGTAATATCCTCCTCATAAACTCTTATAAAACTTCTAATTTATTCTACCACGGGATGATAGGAATTTCAATCACTTTGAAACAGTAATAAATGTATCAAATTTCTTCTATAATAACTCATGGGCGGATCTCCGGGGAAATAATTCACCATTCTCCATATATAAAATACAATTATTAAAGCCATAATTGTAATAAGTAAAAGTTTCAAAACATCACCCATCCGACGCTTTTTGATATAGCGGTTATAACTAAAGAGTACTATATAGAAAACTATCGGGTAAATAAACGGATGGATTTGAAATGCTCCTGCAAAATCCAATCTAAGCAGCATGAATCCCGCTCTAGTCAGGCCGCAGCCGGGACAGGGGAATCCTGTGAACGCAACCACAGGACACAGGCTGTACAGATAGTTTTTCCCCAACGCAAAATAGGCGATTAATAATATAATCGCCCATTTTACATCTTTTATATCTTTCCATAATAATCCCAGTGCATCCCGAATCGTCTGGATAAAAGTATGTTTCATCTAATATACCTACATGATAATCTTCTTCGGGCACTTCTCTGCACATTTGCCACAATCCGTACATTTCTCCGGGTCAATATGCGCAACATTGCCTTCTACCTTGATTGCATCGGATTCACAGACTTTCTCGCACATCTTACAGCCGATACATCCTACGGAACATGCCTTCATAACATCCTTGCCCTTGTCATGAGAACTGCACTGTACCAGGTGCTTCTGGTCATACGGAACAAGCTCAATAAGCTTCTTCGGACACGCCGCGATACATTTACCGCAGGCTTTACATTCTTCCTTATCCACCACGGCAACACCGTCCACGATATGAATCGCATCGAACGGACATGCCTTCACACAGCTTCCTTCGCCAAGGCAGCCATAATTACAGGACTTCGGTCCCCCTGCCTGCATCATGTTCACCATCACACAGTCGTTCAAGCCGTGATATTCATAGTCTTTACCTGCCTTATCACAGGTCCCTGCACATTTCACAAAAGCAACCTGACGTGCCTGTGCTCCGGCTTCCACGCCCATGATAGCGCCAATCTTCTCTGCAACCGGCGAACCACCTACCGGACATCCGCCAATCTCAGCTTCGCCCTTAACGATAGCAGCCGCAAGACCGGAACACCCTGCATATCCACAGCCACCGCAGTTATTGCCAGGAAGCACTCCAAGGATTGCCTCTTCTCTTTCATCTACTTCTACTGCAAATTTCTTGCCTGCAACTCCCAGGAACACACCGATGAACAAACCGGTGCCGCCTACGATCACCGCAGCAATTATAATACCTGTAACACTCATCGCACGCCCCTCCTATATCAGTCCTGAGAATCCACAGAACGCAATCGCCATAAGAGCTGCTGTAACCAACACGATCGGCGTTCCCTGGAAGGACTCTGAAATGTCGTTGTATTCGATCTTCTCACGGATTCCCGCCATGATCACGATGGCGATAAGGAATCCCACAGATGTTCCGATACCATTGATCACGCCCTGAAGTACACTGTATTCCTTCTGCACATTAGTCAGCGCCACACCGAGCACTGCACAGTTGGTTGTGATCAACGGCAGATACACGCCAAGCGCATTATATAATGGCGGCATCGCTTTCTTTAAGAACATCTCTACGAACTGAACCAATGCCGCAATGATCAGAATAAATACGATCGTCTGCAAGTACTCGAATCCTAACGGCGATAAAATAAACTTATAAATCAAACTTGTTACAAGTGAAGCTATCGTAATAACGAATACTACGGCTCCGCCCATGCCGGCTGCAGTATCCACTTTCTTAGATACGCCAAGGAACGGACAGATTCCCAAGAACTGGCTGAGTACAACGTTATTTACAAGAGCTGATCCTATTGCAATAATCAATAATTCTTTCATCTATGTACTCCTCCTACTTTTCATTTCCTGTCGGGAAGACCTTGCCGCCGCATGCACTGTTCCCACAGGACGCACAGCCTTCTCCACATCCAGCTGGTTCTGCAACCTTCTTACCCTTCTTAGCCGCATTATTTCTTACTTTATTCTGGAGAGCCACAAGAAATGCCAGAACAAGGAATGCTCCCGGAGGAAGGATAAAAATCGTTACCGGCACATAACCGCCCTTACCGGCCGCAGCATCTGCCAACGGCAGAATCTGCTGACCAAAGATGGCTCCGGTACCGATTACTTCACGCACGATACCAATAGCAGTCAGACCTACGGTAAATCCAAGTCCCATGCCAATTCCGTCAAAAATAGACGGCAGAACCGGATTCTTAGATGCATAACTCTCGGCACGGCCAAGGATAATACAGTTAACTACAATCAGTGGAATATACAGTCCAAGCGAATCGTAGAGACTTGGCACAAAACCTTCCAGCAGGAACTGTACGATCGTTACAAATGAAGCTACGACAACGATGAATGCCGGCATTCTGACTGAATCCGGAATAATCTTACGCAGCATGGAAATTAACATATTAGACAGCACAAGTACGACCGTTGTAGAAAGGCCCATACCTACACCGTTAATAGCGGATGTCGTTACCGCCAGGGTCGGACACATACCCAACATCAGAACGAAGGTAGGGTTTTCTTTGACCAGACCGTTATAGATTCTTTCGGTACAATTATTCATCTTACTACCTCCCATTCCTATTGAAATGCAGCCTGATAATATCCAAGGGCTGCATTGACTGCTCCTGTCACTGCTCTTGATGTGATAGTCGCGCCGCTCAACGCATCGATCGGTTCTCCGTCTCCGCCATCTTTGGATACTACAAACTTCTCTGTCTGTTTTCCTTCATACTGCCCGTAGAATGAGGGTTCTGTCGCCTTCATTCCAAGACCTGCTGTCTCATTGATAGTCAGGATCGATACTCCGTTCACGGCGCCGTCACTGGTAATCCCTACTGTAACCTGGATGCTTCCACCAAATCCATCCTTATCCGTCGTTGTGACAACATATCCCATGTCGCCTACAGTACAGGCTTCATCAATGGTGCCATTCACACCCATATCGGCAATCGCCTGATCTGCCGCCGCCTGATCAATATCCACCTGTTCAAAATCATTGATATCAGCTTCCGGGAACACTTTCTGCCAAGCTTCTTTCTTAGCAGTCTCCTGTGCCTGTGCAATCGGCGCTTTCGTCACCTCGTAGACCAGACCCAGTCCTAATCCTGCAATCAGCGTAATCGCTGTCAGAATCAATGTATTTTTCAATATTTTATTCATTATTTCTCTCCTCCTTTACCAAATGGTTTTGGAAGAGTAACCCTTTCAATCAATGGTACTAAAAGGTTACTGATGATAATCGCATAAGATACACCTTCTGCTGAACCGCCAAAGAGACGGAACAAGCCTGTCAAAATACCAAGGAGCATACCATAGACAATCTGGCCCTTCTTCGTAATCGGGGACGTTACATAGTCAGTAGCCATAAACCATGCACCCAGCATCAGGCCGCCTCCGCAAAGATGCGCAGTAATATACTGCGGATCGAAGAATCCTACATCCGGATTCGCAAAATGTCCAAAAATACCAATAAACACTACAAAAGTTACAATATAAGTACCTGGAATCCGAAGATCAATGATTCCCATAAGAATCAAGAAAATCGCGCCGATAATAATCGCGATCACAGATGTCTCACCGATAGTTCCCGGAATCCGTCCAATCAGCATACTCATACTGTCTACAACTTCACCGCTCTTAAGTTGTGCCAACGGTGTAGGACCTGTTACGCCGTCATAGATGAATGTTGTCATCTGACTTGTAAATGAAATCAGAAGGAAACATCTTGCGCCAAGAGCCGGGTTCATGAAGTTCTGTCCCAATCCTCCAAAGAGCTGCTTTACAATCAGAATTGCAAAGATACCGCCCAACACGCCCATCCACCATGGTGCAGACGCCGGCATGTTAAGTCCCAGCAATAATCCGGTAACAACTGCACTAAAGTCATCCACCGTAATCTTTTTATGCATTAATTTCTCATATATGTATTCTGTCAGAACAGATGATGCTGTCGTGCAGACCAACATAACAAGCGCTGACAGTCCAAAGTTATAGATACCAAAGGCAGAAGCCGGCAGCAATGCAATCGTCACATAGAGCATGATATTGCTTGAAGTAACTTTGGAACGAATGTGTGGTGAAGATGACATTTTTAACTTGTTCTCACTCACGTTTGTTCACCTCTTCCTCTTCTTTTAGATTCTTTATTTCTTCTTGCGGTTTGCAAGTGCAATCTTCCTCATAGAACCAATTGCCTGTTTAAGCGGTCTCTTAGCCGGACATACAAAACTGCAGGAACCACATTCCATACATTCTAAGCCCTCATGCTTTGTAAATGCCGCCTCATCATGATGCTCCGCATAATCCGCAAGTCTTGACGGAATTAACCGGCTCGGACAGGCATCCACACAACGTCCGCAGTTAATACACGCTGTCGGTTCATATTTGGCAACCTCATCCTTTGTAAGACAAAGAATCGATGAAGAAGTCTTCGTAATCGGCACATCCAGTGTAAACATGGAGAATCCCATCATCGGTCCGCCAGAAATAACTTTCTCAGGTTCACTTTTATAGCCGCCTGCCGCATCTATCAGTTCTGCCTGATTCAAACCAAATGGGACTCTGAAGTTACCCGGCTCATTCACGGCATCACCACTTACGGTCGTCACACGCTCCATAGACGGCTTTCCTTCTGCTACCGCCTCGTAGATGCTGATTATTGTCGCCACATTATCAACCACGCATCCCGCATCTGCCGGAAGCATCGCAGAATTAATTGCCCTTCCTGTGGTCGCATAAATCAGCTGACGCTCACCACCCTGTGGATACTTGGTCTTAAGGGCAAGCACTTCCATCCTCGGCTCGTCTTTCGTCAACTCTTTTAACTTCGCAATACAATCCGGTTTATTATCCTCTACCCCAAATATTCCCTTTGCATTGTCAAAGAGCTTGAGGATAATCTTCATGCCGCCTACCAGTTTCTCCGGTATCTCCAGCATACACCGGTAATCTGCCGTAATATACGGCTCACATTCCGCACAGTTTGCAATAATATAATCAATTTTATCCGGTTCCTTCGGAGAAAGCTTCACTCTGGTCGGGAAACCGGCGCCGCCCATACCTACGACTCCTGCATTACCAATCGTATTCAGAATCTCCTCCTTCGTCATCTCTTCTAACGGTTTTACAGCAGGGTACTCTACCTCTTCGTATTCTCCGTCGTTCTCAATGACGATGCTGTTCACTGTCCCACCTGTCGGATTCAGATGTGGCGCAATGGCCTTTACCTTCCCGGAAACTGACGCATAGATCGGCGCTGATACGAAACCTCCGGCTTCTGCTATCATCTGGCCTTTTAAGACACGGTCACCGACTGCTACAACCGGACTTGCCGGAGCGCCAATATGCTGGGATACAGGATATACCAAGTCTCCTTTGGGTTTTACTTCGACAATCGCCTTATCTTTTGCCAGGCTCTTGCCGTCATCCGGGTGAATTCCACCCTTAAATGTTAACAATGCCATCCCTTAATCCTTCCTTCCTTTTTACTCTTTATTACTATACATCAAAATCCCCTATTTATCTAGTATATTCAAGGATTTCATTGTATATTTCCATGAACATCTTGTCGAATTTTTAACGCATAAAAGATAGAGGCCAAGCAGCCTCTATCTCATAATATTGCAATATTCAACTTTTTTCTTATTATTCAGTCTCTTCTGCAACTTCATCCACACTCTCTGTTACTGCATCTTCAGCTGTCGGCTCAAGCACTTTCATACTCAGGCTGATCTTTTTCTCTGCTACGTTCAAGTCTACAATCTTTGCCGTAATCTCCTGTCCTACAGACAATACATCAGACGGTTTGTCTACATGTGCCCTTGAAATCTGTGAAACATGAAGCAATGCATCGACTCCCGGCGCCAATTCGACAAATGCGCCGAAATCTGTCATTCTTGCTACTCTGCCATCTATCACTGTCCCTGCTGCATACTTATCCTCTGCATTCGCCCATGGATTACTCTCAGGGAACTTAAGGCTCAAAGCAACTTTAGTATCATGGATTTCTTTAATCATAACCTCTAAAGTTTCACCAACTTTAAATACTTTCTTTGGATTCTCCACACGTCCCCAAGACATCTCTGATATATGAAGAAGGCCGTCTACTCCGCCAAGATCAACAAATGCGCCAAAATCTGTTACATTCTTAACGGTTCCCTCCATCCTGTCTCCCGCCTGAATCCTTGCAAAAAGCTCACTCTGCTTTCTTGCGCGTTCTGCAACAAGAAGCTGTCTCCTGTCACCAATCACACGATTTCTTCTCGGATTAAATTCGCTGATCACAAATTCAATCTCCTGATCCTGATACTTGCTCAAATCCTTCTCATAAGTATCAGATACAAGGCTCGCCGGAATGAATACTCTTGCCTCTTCAATCACAACGCTTAATCCACCTCCAAGAATCTGTGCTACAGGAGCCTTCAGCACCTCATGATTCTCGAATGCCTCTTTTAATCTTTCATTACCCTTTTCAGCAGCCAGTCTCTTGTACGTCAATAACACTTGGCCCTCGCCATCATTTACTTTCAAGACTTTTGCGGTCATGGCATCCCCCACAGAAACCATCGTAGTAAGATCCGCATTAGATTCGTTCGTATACTCGCTTCTTGTAATGATACCGTCTGCCTTGTAACCTATATTCAAGATGATTTCATCGGGCTTTACATCGATGACAGTACCATCTACTACCTCTCCATTCCTTATTGTCTTGAAAGACTCCTCCAACATTTGTTCAAAAGTTAATTCTGACATTATTTTGAACCTCCTCAATTATATTATTGGGCGTGGATGCCCCTGCTGTAATACCTACTGTTTCCACGGACCTTAATTGATTCATATCCAAATCGCCAAGTGTCTGTATGTAGTACGTATTCAAACATTCTTCCTTACATATTTCAAATAGCTTCTGAGTATTCGAACTGCGTTTGTCTCCAATGACCACCATCGCATCGACTCTCCCTGCAATCCGGCGTGCTTCCTCCTGGCGCTCTTTCGTCGCATTGCAAATCGTATTTAAAACAATTATATCATACCTCTTTTTAGAGATAA
>CANSLW010000111.1 GCA_947647815.1 uncultured Dorea sp.
CTTCATCCGGTATCGTCTGCAGTTCATCCGGTGTAACACCTTCCGCTTCTGCTGCGGCCGCGGCTGCTGCTGCATCTGCCGCTCCCGCTCCGGCAGCTCCTGCTGCACCGGCTCCCGCGCCTGCTCCGGCTGTAGTTGTCGTAGTCGTACCTCCTGCGGCCGCACCGGCTTCTGCTCCGGCAGCGGCTGCTTCTGCGCTGACCGGCGTATAGACGAAGGTAAATACATTCGCTGCCGGGTCACTCTTAAGCCCGCCTTCCAACATCAGGTTGTATGCCTGCGGAAGATATCCGTCGATATATAAGAATGCCACGACCGGACTGTCTCCCACGTTTCCATAGTAAGTTTCCGGCGGCGCCAGATTCGTACCGTCTGCTGTCTGATACTGAACTGTGTATGCTACAGAATTACCTAACACTCCGTATGCAACTACATAATCCTGGTCTTCTGTTACTGTATATTCCTTCGCCAGCTGATCTGCTGTCGGCGTTGTATTATTATCCTTCCCGCTCTCACGGATTCCCCGGATGTAGTACTTGCTGTTCTCTTCCAGTGCGACCACCCTCTGGCTGAAAGGCAGCGGGCTTCCATACTTAAGCCCGGAATAGACGAGAACTTCCCCGCCCCCTACCGTGCCGTGCGCCCCGGCAAAGAGCCTTACCGTATAAGTAGTCTCTTCCTTCGGCGCCGCTAATGCTGTCAGGCTCAAGGAACCTGCAACACAGATAGAAAGCAGCAGGACTGTAAGTTTTCTCATAATCTTACCGCATGTTCTGTCAGCAGTCTTCTTACTGGTCTTCATACTTCACTGCGCCTCCTCTCACCTTCTGCCGTTCTTTCTCACGCTCTCTCTGCGCATAGACTGCGAAGAGAAGGAGCAGGATACCTGTCACACATGCCACGATGATAAACGGTGTCAATGTCATCTCATCACCGGTCCTTACCACATCCCCTCTTGTCCCGGGTGTCGGGTTCGGCGTATTGGTTCCTGATGTATTCAGCTCTACCGCGAAGTTCATCTGCAGGTCTGCCAGTGTATTCTGGTAATCATTTCCCTGTGTATCACCGTCCAGGGCAACTTCCAGAGTAATCTTACCGCTCTGACCCTTTGACAGTGTATCCAGGAAGAAGTAATCACTTAACGCATCCGTTGCCTGGTGGAGGCCTTCGCCCGCACCGCTGGCATTCTCACCGCCGACCGTATCACTGTCGAACAGGACTGTCTCTTCTCCTGCCGGATCCGTATACGTCAGTTTATAAGTATACACACCGCCGCTGGTTCCTGCATTAGCGCTCCGGTCTTCCAGAGAATACAGGACTTCATTCGTCATGTACCAGTCTGTCGCAGTGTCGTTCTCATTCTTCAGCGCCAGGGTGATAATCACATTGTCCCCCGGCTGTATCCCGTAGATGGCGTCATTCAGGTCTGCTGTCTTAAAGTTGCTCACCATCTTCTTATCTTTGGTAAATGTCACCGACCAGTCCGAATTGCCATAGGAAGTCTCAGCATAGGCGGTCATGGTCATCGAAGCCAACAGGCTTACGACCAGCAATAGTTTCCATATCTTTCTCCTCATGCTCTCCCTCCTTAATTCAGACTTAAAATCCCATCATTCACAGTCACTCTCCGGCCCCATGCGCTCCAGATGGCATCCTCTGCGTTATGGTCCTGTACCGCGTCCACATTTGCCTCAATACAAAACTGCACACCGTCATAATCATACGTTGTCTTGATGGTCTTATACCCATCCTTCTCTGTCACTTCCTGGGTTACCTTGCTTGCAATGATGTTGTTAATCTTCAGGGTATCTGTAAATGGCGTCGTCGTTGAACCTGCCGGAAGCAGTCTGGAATAGTACAGCACCGTACGTTCCTTCGTAGAAGCATCGCCGTCCACCAGCCACTCGCCGCCCTGATCGCTGGTATTCACCAGGTTCAGTTCTATAAGGCCCGGGTCTAAGTTGCGGATCTTCTCTGCTTCTTCCCCGTCCTCTTTATTACCTTCTACCCAGTATTTATAGATGCTGACACGTACATACTGATCGATATCACCAGTGTTCTGCACGCTCAGTTCTTCGTTATACTTCTTGCCAGGTTTCAGTTCTTCGCCGTCTCCTAACATCCCTTCCAACAGCTTCCCTGTGTTCTCACTCCAGGTTCCGTTAGAAGAATCACTGTAATCACGCTTGGAAACTTCTCTTGCCTTCTCGTCCTTATCGCTCTTCTCCAACAGGGTCACACCGATGTTGGACATCTGCACTCTTGATGCATAAGTCTCAGAGAAATAAGTCAGCGCTGCGCGCGTTCCTCCGATTGATGAGAACAGAAGCAGTGCGATTGCTAATCCGAAGGCGATCATCGTGGTCTTGGGGGATTTCATGAATTCTTTCAAACGCTTCATTATCTGCCGCCTCCTTCCACTCTGTCAACTTCCAGCTCTGCCGCATTCCAGTTGATCTCATCTACTCCGTAAGGAGTCCCGTCTTCTTTATACTGCACAGGAGTCGTCTCATAGACCACAACAACATTGAACTCCTTCTCTGTCACATCCTGCGGAACATTCTCAATCTTAACCTGAAGTTCGTTGGTCTTTCCGCCGCCGTATAAGATCTTGCTGTAGTAATAGTAGCCGTCTGCCTTCGGCGTCCATACGCCTCTCTCCTGGTCATCCTCTACAGCCGGATTCTCCTGATTAAAAACTTCTCCATCACTATATGTGACCGGATACAGGTCGCCGCTGAATGCCCTTGCACGTACATATACCGGCTTTGAATCTGCTTCACTGGTGATCACAAGGCTCTTCATCCAGGAAGAAAAGTTCTCCTCTATCGTCGTCTCATCTCCCAGGGACAGCGTATAACCGCCCTGCGCCTCGACATAGGTGGTAAAGTAAGCCCAGGCGCTGCCTACGGAAACAGTCATGATCAGACTTACTGCCAAGACTGCAAGAAAGATATGTTTCTTCTTCATCTGCTTTGCCCTCCTTACTGTCCACTCGTACTATTGTCCGGAACCTGCGTCCAGCCCCACTCATCAGTGTCTTCATTATATTCAAAATGGTTCGTCACGGAACCGCCGCCGCGGTTCGTCTCATTATAATCATTTACAAATTCAACAGAGACCACATCTACTGCCTCAATCGGCGCTGAAGTCTGTACCGAATCCGTTACGAAATGGTATGTTGTGCCGCTGTACACCTCTGTCACCGTAGCAACCGCCCCTACCGGGATCTGGTCTACAACCGCACTTTTCTGTCCTGCTTCTGTAAATGACAGGGATACCACCGTGCTGCGCACTGTCTGACCATCTAACACCGCCTCTACCTGGAATACAAACTCTGCCGGTTCTCTATTGTCGGAAGACGCATTGTAATTGTAGCTCTGCAGTGTCTTGACAATCTCCAGGGAACCATACCTCGGACCCCGCTCCGGCTTCATATTCACGCTCATAGCGTACTGCCATGCCCCATTTCCTGCCGTGGTATTGTCAATCGTACCGTCTGCATTCTCCGCCTGCTTGCTCGGCAGTGCGATAAGCTCTGGAGCAAATGTGTAGACATAACGGTCTGAATGAGCAATCGTCGCGATATTCTCTGCTCCTTCTTCCTGCTTTACCGTAGTCGTATAATCCTCGATGCCGTTTCCTCTTGCAATCAGAAGATATAAGCCACATCCCAGATCACCGATCGTACTCTTTGCCGCCACTCCATTTCCGCCTGCCACAGGAGTCCCATGTTCCAGCGCGTATCTCGCAGCAGTCTGCGCCATCTTTCTCCAGTCTGCATTATTCGGGTCATTCTTATAAATCTCTTCCAGTTTCTCATAACCATCTATAAAGCTGAAATCATAAGTGTCATACCCATCCACTGCCACAGCGTCGGCAACCTTATACAGATCGATCACCACATCCGCCGTGTCCAGGTCCGCGGCATACTCCGTGTTCTTAGGATCTACCGGTGACACTGTCACGGAACATTTCTGGTTAAAATCAATTGCTTCTGCCTCGCCGTCAAGTCCCGGTGTTGCCACGATCAGGCCAAGCACCAGTACAAATGCCAGCAACGGACAGATCAGACGTTTCCCGGAACTTTTCAGCCTGTTCCTCCATTTGATTTCCATAAACCTCTCCTCCTTTTTACTTCTTATCTCTGCTTCCTATATAACTAACGTTTCCTGAACTCATCCATCATCTTCTGTGCCGCTCTGTCCGTCGGCCTTCTGCGGTAACGGATCAGCATACCGAGCAGTACGATGAACAGAATCGGAATCCCCACCGCCGGAATGACGATATAAGTTGGAATCCGGATTGCCTCTGCCGGTGTTGCAGCACCGTCCAGGTTATCCACCCTATGGCCGCGCATCAGGATACGGTGTGTATTAATCCCATAAGGGGTACATGTTGTCAGTGTACAATAATCTGCATCATCCACGATCGCCAGTTCATCGGTCTCTTCCGGCAGAACGATACGGATCTGGTCTACCATGTAGGTGACGGTTTCATCCAGCACCGTCATCGTAAATGTATCTCCCTCGCTCAGTTGATCCAGGTCGGAAAACAACTTCGCACTGGGGAGTCCCCTGTGCCCTGACAGCACCGCATGGGTCCTCTCCCCGCCAATCGGGAAAGATGAACCCGGAATATGTCCAACCGCAATCTGCAGGATTCCTTCGTCTACTCCATGGTACACCGGAAGGTTGACGCCGATGGATTTGATCTGCACATATCCCATGATGCCGGTCCCTGTGATATCCAGGATCTCCGCATACTTCGCATATTCCTCTTCCGACAGATTAAAATTCACTCCATTCGGCAGTGATTCGTTATATTCACGCGCCGCCTCAAATACAGCTTCCTTCTCTTCCTCGGACATATCTTCTACTGCCGATACATATCCTGCAATTGCCTGTGTCGCATGCATGGAATTCCACCAGTCACTGATAGATGGATAAAGGAAGATGCCCGCACCCGCCAGCATAATCACCACCAGGATAACTGTGGAAAGGGAAATGCGTCCTTTTTTCTTTGCTTTCTTTTTTGGTTTATTTTGGCGTCTCTCTTTCTTTCCTTCATTCGTATGTATTTCTTCGTTTATATGTGTCTCTTCATTCATAAGCTTCCCCAATTCTATTTGATGGGCTTCGAATTATAAAGGCGGTATCCGCCGCCTGCTGACGTCTGCCGGACTTCTGTATCATCGTCCGTTGCTCGCCACACACCACGGGAAGGTGTCAGCTTGTGTGGCAAATCCCCCGGAGACGGGAGGAACCGTCTCTTGGGGATCCATATATCTGCTTTATGTCGTCTCACTGTTATGTGAAGATTAAGCCTCGCTGCTCATACGCTTCTTAGCAACTAAGATGATTCCAGCGCCGATTACAAGGATCGCACCTACTACATAGAAGATCGTAGTACCGATACCACCTGTACTTGGAAGGAGAGAACCAGATTTATTAACAATTTCAGTCCATAATGTATTATCTGATCCAAGACTCACCTCTTGGGAACTAAATTTGCCATTTTCATATTTAATGGTAAATTTAATATCAGCTGCTGTGTTATAACCATCTGGTGTTTTATACTCGTGAATAGTATATGTCCCTGCGCCTAAACCTGTAAAAATCAAAAGACCACCATCATCTACCATAGCCTGAACTTTTGTCTGTTCAGCTTGGTCTCCTTTAGAAATTACTCTTTTTACAAGAGTATACTTCTTAGTAGTGTCTGCATAATCAGCAGCATTGCTTTTCACATCTTCTGTATCTTCAAGTATTGGAGCAACTTTTGTATACCCCTTATCATCTGCTAACTTCCAGTATTCACCATTTTCATCTTCAACAAATTCAGTCTTCGTAACAAGACTAACTTTTACGTTCTCACCAGTCAACTCAAATCCTGCACCTGAAAGGCTCTTGTGGTCTCCATCAGTCTTTAAAATCGCTAATTCTGTTGTATAAGTAACAACCTTAGACTCTGGTGTCTCACCTACTGGATGATTTTCACTTGGACTAGGTGGATTCTCTGGATCATTTGGCTTACCATCTTTTTCACTATTCGGATCATTGGAATAAGTTAATTTAACAGTATTAGGATTTCCTTCACCTGCAATAACAGCCTGTTCATTAAGTTCAGCAGTATAGGTCACTACAATTAAACTATCCTTTGTTACTACAACATCACTCAACTTTTTTACATCCTGAATACCTACAGTGATTATAGTAGTACCGTCTTCCTGTTTTTCTCCTTTTGTATAAATCTGATTCGTAATATCTACTGAAGAACCTTCTTCATCTATCACCTCGACCTTAATATCATCGTTAAAAGTAAGACCTGCACTCAAATTATCACTAAATACGTAATAATAACTTTGATAATCATCATAATTGCTTGGTAATGTACCAGTAATTTCATATGTTATATTATCACCGATAGAAGCTTCATTATTATTAACTCTCTCTTCATTTTCTTCAATAATATTTTTACTTACTGTTGGTACATCAACTTTAGGAGTAAATTTCAATTGATTATCAACCACACGAACAACATAAAGTGTACTTGCTTGCTGATTATTTGAATATGTTACTACACCTTCTACTAAATAGTAACCGGAAGGCACATTATATTCTGTGTCAATACCACCGCGAATGAATGCGTTCTCTTCCACTATAGATGCAAACTTCTTTATTGCATTTAATTTTTCAACATCACTAGTTTTGCTATAAGCATCTTCTAATTCTTTCAGTTCTTCTTTAGAGATAGCCTCACCTTCTGTACCTGAACCATTCTTTCCCCATTTAACATTAGAAAGGGTTGCTTTCTCTTGTGAATATTCACCCGTGAAAATTTGATAAATGTTATACACTGCTGATGTTTGTGACGGTTTTGTATTTTCATTACCTTCTGTTGCAAAAGCTGTAATACTCATAGCTAATGCCATAATTGCTGCCATCATGAGGGCTGCTAATTTTTTGATTCTTTTCATAATCTCATTCTCCTTTACTTTTATTTTTGTTTCTTTTTAATGTTGTTTGGATTTAAAGACTGTAAAAACAATCAAATCCATAGTTGTTAGTTCCCAGAGGAATCTTACACCCTCCTTTCTCTAACTTTTTTTCTATACATAAAGCCTGCGCCAGATAACATAGCTAAGACGCCTGCTATTGTATATATGATTGGACCAGGACCGCCCGTTTCTGGAAGTGTATATTCTACTTCATGGTTAATTAAATTCAAATGATCGTCTCTATCCCATTTGATATTTCCTTCAACGGTCTCATCCTTATTGATTGTACCAGTACTACCTTCACCTAGCCCCGGATCATACCCGGCATGTTCACTTTCCTTAATAACATATTTTGTATTTTCAGGGAGATTAAACACTTTTATCGTCTGTGTATGTCCTAATTGGAATGTTTGCCCCGATCTAATCTCTCCAGATTTTAAAATATTCCCGTCTTTATCCTGAATTTGATAAGGATAATTGTTAAACTTAATATTGTCAGCCGAACCACTAAACTCAATCGTAAAATCAAAAAGTTCATCTGTCGGTTCTCCGTCTATTTGTTTATTTACGGTTAGAGTACTTTGCACATTACCGGTATAATCAATTACTGGAACAGCATTTACAGATGGCAACGTAAATTGCATCCAACAAGTAGAACCTGACGCACCTCTTTCCGTATAGAAAAAGCGTAACTTATAAGTTTCTGTACGTTGTTCTTCATCAGTACCAGAATTGCTTACCTGACTTCCTTCAACCGGTTTTTCAATATAATTCCATAAATCTACATATTCTCCCGCCGCCTGATGAACGCCACCTATATCACAAATTAATTTTGTTGACTTATCTGGGTACTCCAAGAACACCCACATATCATCATCGCCGAAGAAATAATAATTCAACGGTCCTACATAATCATCTGTTAATTCAAACTCAACATCAAAAGTCATGCCAAAGAAACTATTATGTTCCTTTCCATCATCTGATACAGCTAATCCACTTGTCACGCCAGAAGCATCTTTTTGAGCTTTCGTTCCAAATTTCGGATCATGACCATTTTTTGTGTCTCCAAATGTAAACGCATTATCCATAGGCCAAAATTGATTAGTCCAAATTTGATCTGGATTTTTTACATTTAACTTTGGATTGTAATATGCTTTTACACCTTTTTGAAATAGATTCAAATTTTGAGCATAGCTTCCACTTCCTGCTACAGATACCAATGTGTAAGTATCTCCGTCACGATTAAAATTAAGCGAATAACCAGGAATCTCCGTTTTTCCAATCACCTCATTTTGCTTTGTTTGCGGTGAAAATAAATCTGGAGAATTTGCCCTAATCTTAGGAAGGTTATTTACTAAATTAGATTCTACCAATCCGTAAGAGCATTTCTCTAGAATTGTTTTTGCTCCGTCTACTGCCTGGTTAATATAATATCCATCAAGCGTGTCACCAACCAATCCTGTTGTTCCACTACTACTATTATTTCCAAATCCAAACCGCGGCGTTTTCACAGAACTATCCGGATTTTTCGCATAATTTCTAGGATTATTAATTCCCTTTAAATTATGATCATTTGTACCATCAGTGAAATCATAATCAAAAAATCTTGCCGGGTAATTGTGTTCCTTTGTGTTGCTCTTACCCACTAAACGGATCACTGTATCACTTGTAATTTGTATTACATCTTCCTTATCTACTGTTTCATTATTGGTAAATTGCAGGTTTTTAATTGTATTTCCGCTGTATATTTTCCATCCATCCTTGGATGTCTCATTTACTTTTGTCTCATCCTCCAATACCCATACTTCAAAAAGATTAAAATTCATACCATCTTTTGCAAATTTATTAATATGATTCAAGCCTCCAGCAACTTCTTTAAATTCATATGTATCTGTCGTATAAAGTTTTGTCAATGAATCTGTCGTTAGCGCCTCTGTTTCCTCTTCATTAAGCTCTCGACTTTTGTATACTGGTTCATATATCTCCCAATATCGCTTATCATTACCAGTACCTTCTCCATAATCTATAGATTCTCCTGTATTCTTTACATACATATTTTTAGTTGCAAATGTAGTTCCATTTCGGGGCAATACCGCACCGCCTACACCCTCACTCTGATTTGTATTAATAATTGCAATTGCTTCCGTACCACTAGTTTGCTTATCTTCCATAATTTGAGCATATGCATAATACTGTACTGAAAAACTCGGATTTGCAGCAGCTTCTTCTGCTATCGCAATATCTTCTTCTGAGGCATCGAACTCATATTCAATTGGCTCATCAACTTCCGTTTCTTTCGCAGATATGTTTCCAAGGACATTTACCCGTGTACCTTTAACACTCATAGCCTTAACTGTTATTTCGGTTTTATCTTTTAGCGTCTCATTAGCAAGCTCATCTATTGACTCATCTTCTTCAATCAATTGTTTCACTGTTTCTGGAACCGATTCCTGTACATTTTCATTAAGTGATTGCGTAGTCCCTATTCTTGCTGTAACTTTACAGTCAGATATATCTACTTCCTCGCCGTTATATGTTAAAGAACAAGACAACACTTGAAGTCGTAGCATATCGTCTATATCATCTGACTTTCCCATATGTTTCATTACAGCCGTATATTTTTCACTATCTTTATCTAGAGCTTCTACTTCAAATTTGATTTCTTCATCATCATTTTCAGTTGATACTTCACCAGTCGATGCATCCACATTATCAGCATCATTTCTCGTCTCATCTGTTTCTGCTTTCATTTCATCTGATGCAGTCCCATTTTCTGGAGAGGTTCTATCCAACGTACTTTCTTCGTCATTTCCTCTATCATCATTTTCATCGTCCAATGATGTATCTCCTGATTTTGCAACCTTGATATCCCCTTCAATAACAAAGACCGCTTTAAAAACATCGTCTTCATATGTTGCAGATTCCGAAATATGAACAAATACTTTTGCAGCTTCAGCTTCTTCATTATTAAATCCAACTGCGAAAGGCGAAAAACTATCCGTCTTAAAAGATGTACTTCCACTTTTCACCTTACTTCCACTGATAACTTCTGTCTTTTCATCTCCAAAATGTACTATCTTTATTGGAGTCCCTTCTGGCAAGCCATTCTTATCTATAAGCTGTATCGTAATTTCCACTGGGCTCGCTGGTTCTACCTCTTCCCCGTCCACGTAGAAACCTATCTCAAATAAAGCACTCATAGTAGAGTCTTCATTTTTTACACTCTTCTTAAATTCTGCTTCATGCTTCTTGTAATTTTCCTCATCATTTTCTTCCGTAATCTGTTTAGCAATAAATTCTGCTTCCTCTGGGATACTTGCGTCATCATTGTAGGAAGCCGTTACAACATAACCCTCACCTTCATAACTCTGAGTCTTGTCGTAAATTTCTTCACCTTCATTTTTCTCTTCTATCTCAGCTTCTTCGTCTTCTCCATCTTCTCCATCCAGATCAGTCGTGAAGATTTCTTTCTCATCTTCGTTTTCTGTATTCGGCACACCCTCTTCCACCAGTTCGCCATTTGCAGTTACTTCTACAATCTCGAAGCATCCTGCCTCTTCCGTATGGACATGTTCTTCCAGTACCGGAATCGTACAGATCAGTCTTCTATTTGTTTCGCTGAGTTCTTCCTCTTCGTTGATCTTCTCATAGCACTCGTCTGTATGGGTATGGAGTTCCAGCTTTCCGCAGGAAAGAACGGTATTCACTTCATAACATGCATCTGTATGGGTGTGTCCGTCTGCTCCTTCCGGCAGCTGACAGGTCAGTACATCTGTCCACTCGTAACAAGCATCTGTATGTGCATGTTCTTCCATTCCGCAGATCACTGCTCCGGTCTCGTCATAACATCCTTCTGCATGTGCATGCTCCGGAACCTGGCAGATGAGTCCGCCCTGCTGTGTGGTATAGCACTCTGCTGTATGTGTATGTCCGGCCGCTTCCTCCTGCCCGCAGATCAGAGTCTTCTCTTCGGTGTAGCACTCTTCGC
>CANSLW010000112.1 GCA_947647815.1 uncultured Dorea sp.
TGTTCCAGTGTGCAGGTGGAAATTTTTCTAAAACGTTTCGAAAAATTTCCACCTGCACACTGGAACAAAAGTTCAACCGCACAGGTGGGATAAGATGACCATCTTATGCCAGATGCCAGATATCTTTATTATATTGTTCGATTGTCCGGTCGGAGGAGAAGAAACCTGCCTTTGCAATGTTCACCAGCATTTTCTTCGCCCATGTATTGCGGTCTTCATATTCGGCAAGTGCCTGATCCTTTACTTTGACATAATCGTTGAAATCTAACAGAGTCATAAACCAGTCTTTATTTACCAGTTCATTATGAAGTCTCTGAAGATTTTCCTTTTGTCCGATAGACAACAGTTCTTCGCCTAAGATAAAATCAACGCATTGTTTAATCAGTTCGTCTTCTTCATAGATTTCTTTGGAAATA
The DNA here is from genome assembly GCA_947647815.1 of uncultured Dorea sp. Classification (GTDB taxonomy): domain Bacteria; phylum Bacillota; class Clostridia; order Lachnospirales; family Lachnospiraceae; genus Sporofaciens. The sequence goes on from CANSLW010000112.1 coordinate 417, forward strand.
TAATCGCTTTTCTCATAATGTTCGATAATTTCCTGACTGGATTGTCCGAAGATATAGATATTATTTTCTCCGACCAGTTCGCTGATCTCAACATTAGCGCCGTCCATAGTACCAAGAGTTACTGCGCCGTTCAGCATGAACTTCATATTGCCGGTTCCGCTGGCTTCCTTGGAAGCAAGGGATATCTGTTCTGAGATATCGCAGGCAGGAATCAGTTTTTCTGCTGCAGTAACATTATAATTCTCTACCATGACGAGCTTCATGTAAGGTGACACGTCCGAGTCATTCTTGATGAGTTCCTGGAGGCAGAGAAGAAGATGTATGATATCTTTTGCAATAATATAAGCAGGAGCTGCCTTGGCGCCAAAGATGAAGGTTACAGGTCTTGTTGGTTTGTGTCCGTCCTTAATCTCCAGATATTTTCGGATAATATATAAGGCGTTCAGCTGCTGGCGCTTATACTCATGCAGTCGTTTAATCTGGATATCGAAGATACTGTTCTCATCAATCTCCACACCCGTATTCTGCAGGATAAAGTCTTTGCAGACTTTTTTGGCGTCTGTCTTGATAGTAAGAAGTTGTTTTAATATTTTAGGATTGTCTTTATATTCTAATAATTTCTCCAGGGCAAATCCATCTTTTTTGAAAGAGTCACCAATCAATGAGGTAATATAATCAGTCAATTCATGGTTACAGTGGAGCAGCCACCGGCGGAAAGTGATGCCGTTAGTCTTGTTGTTGAATTTCTCTGGGTAGATATCATAAAAAGCCTTTAATTCACTGGTTTTTAAGATATCTGTATGAAGTGCGGCGACTCCGTTGATGGAGAATCCATAGTGGATATCCATGTGCGCCATGTGTACCAGATTATCGCTGTCAATAATTGCAACGGATTCCTGTGGATACTTTTTCTTCATCCGTTCGTCCAGTTTACGGATGATAGGAACCAGATGAGGGACAACATCCTCCAGATAGTCCATCGGCCATTTTTCCAGGGCTTCAGCCAAGATAGTATGGTTGGTGTATGCACATACATGGGTTACAATCTGGCATGCCTCTTCAAATTCAATTCCTTTTTCTGTCAGAAGACGGATGAATTCTGGGATGACCATACTTGGATGGGTGTCATTAATCTGTACCACTGCATAATCAGCCAAATCATGCAGGGTGCAGCCCTTTTTTACCGCTTCGTCTAGAATGTACTGGGCGGCATTGCTGACCATGAAGTATTGCTGGTAGATTCGGAGTTTTCTTCCTGCATCGTCACTGTCATCCGGATATAGGAAGAGAGTGAGGTTATGAAGAATATCATTTTTATCAAACGAGATACCGTCTCCTACGATATTTTCATCTGCGATATCGATGTCAAACAGATGAAGACGGATGGATTTGTTATGATATCCGGCTACATCCATATCATATAAAGAAGATTTTAGGGCGAATCCACGATAAGGTATCATGTATGATACGCCTGCGGGAGTCAGCCAGTTGTCTTTCTCAAGCCATGGATTCGGCATCTCGCGCTGGAGATGGTTATGGAATTCCTGTTTAAAAAGTCCGAGATGATAATTAAGCCCGATTCCTTCCCCGGGCAGCCCTAATGTTGCGATGGAATCCAGGAAGCAGGCGGCGAGCCGTCCAAGACCACCGTTTCCAAGAGACGGTTCTGGTTCGACTTCTTCGATTTCGGCCAGAGACTTGTCATTTTTTTTCAAAAATTCGTCTGCCTGATCATAGATTCCAAGGTTAATCAGATTGTTAGAGAGGAGTTTCCCGATTAGGAATTCTGCGGAAATATAATAAATCTTCTTCTTTCCGTCCTGATAACCTTTGTCAGAAAGTGATTGCTTTGTATAAGTCAGTAATGCCTGGTATAATTCCTCATTTGTACACTGGCTGCAGTCTTTATGAAACATATCTTGAATGAGTTTTTCCAATTCTTTCATTGTCTGTCTCCTTTCATTTTCAGCTATGTATTTAATATAGCAGTGTATATGGAAGAAAAATACAACAAAATTGTCTTGTTATAACAGTTTTTTGCGATAACTACCTGGTGAGATTCCGTTAGCTTGTTGGAATTTCTTGATAAAATAGCTGGTATTGTTGAATCCTACCTTCATTGCAATCTGTGTAACAGATTCATCACTATGAATCAAAAGTGCTTTTGCTTTCTCAAGACGAAGATCATTTAGGTATTCAATCAGAGTCTTGCCTGTGTACTGTCGGAACATTTTCATAAAGTAATATTCGCTGAAATTAGACATCAGGGCAAGACTTTTTGCGGAAATGGTTTCTTGATAATGACGTTCCATATAATCCAGCACTTGTTTGATAGACAGAAGATTTTTATTCTGTTCTGTGTCGGCTGGAATAATATAATTTCCAACAAGCATTTCATAGAAGAAATTATAGAGAAGTGATTTTAACCGGACAAAGTAATAGGGTTCTTTCAGCCTGTGGCAGTCATGAATCTGATAGAAGAGCCGACAGATATTATCATAATTGCTGTCTCCAATGGAAATGCAATGAGTGAATTCCGCCCGGTTCTCCGCCAGTGGAGAGATTACCTGTTCCTGACAGAGATCCCCTGGAGGGCCTTGAAGGAATGCAAGGTCAAAGACAATGCTTTTAAAATATAAAGTATGCTTCGAATCTGTCTTTATTCCATGAAGAACTCCTGGATTTACAAGAAGGAGATCGCCCTTCTTAACCCGTAGAATCTCACGATTCAAACGCACCAATCCCATACCGTCTTCGATGCAGATAATCTCCATCTCGTCATGCCAGTGATTGTAGAGAGAATGAAAGATGACACAGTTGTCGGTGTAGGTTTCTACCGGCAGTCCAAAGGAACCATGAGTATTTAATTCTTTTAATGTATTGTCGACTTCAGAGTTTTTTAATAAGTCCGGCATAATGATTTCTCCAAATAAATATGTCAAAATTGTATTATTTATTATACTGAAAAGTGCAAGACTATTCAATGGATTTGGGATATAATATACATAAGGTTGATGTGTAAAAGCAGAAATAGGTGGAAAGGAAGAATGATATATGATAAAAAAATATGTATTTGGAACACCATTTGAAACAGAGGCAATTGTAAAAGAGATGGATACAGAGCAGGGGAATCTGACGTTTGGGAAGGTGTCGGCAGAAAGTGGGTTTACTTTTTCTTATCTGATGTCTAAAGACGATATTGTTTATGGCCTGGGAGAAGCCAACCGGGGCATTAATAAGAGAAACTATTGTTATATCAGTAATTGTACAGATGAGCCGAATCATCTGGAGGATAAGAAGTCATTGTATGCGGCGCATAATTTTATTGTAATTTCCGGAAGAGAGAATTTTGGCTTGTTTTTCGATTATCCGGCAAAGATTACTTTTGACATAGGATATACGAAAGAAGAACTTTTGGAAGTAAGCTGTGAATCTGCCGACTTGTATCTGTATGTAATCACCGGGGAGAATGCCTATGATATCGTGAAACAGTTCCGTAAAATCATCGGAAGAAGCTATATACCGCCGAAATTTGCGTTTGGATTTGGACAAAGCCGGTGGGGATACAAGACTAAAGAAGACTACCGTAAAGTCCTGGAAGGTTATCGGAAGAATCATATACCTATGGATATGATTTATATGGATATTGATTATATGCAGGATTTTAAAGATTTTACTCTAAATGAAGAGAATTTTAAGGATTTCCCAGAATTTGTCCATGAGATGAAGGAGGAGGGAATCCGGCTGGTCCCGATTATTGATGCAGGTGTGAAGGTTGAAGAAGGATATTCTGTTTATGAGGAGGGTGTAGAAAAGGGATACTTCTGTAAGCGGGAGGACGGCAGTGATTTCATTGCGGCAGTATGGCCTGGTGACACACATTTTCCAGATGTACTTAATGCTGATGCAAGGAAATGGTTTGGAGATCATTACCGGTTCTTGATTGATCAGGGAATCGAAGGATTCTGGAATGATATGAATGAACCTGCAATCTTTTATTCCCGCGAAGGAATGGAAGAATTAAAAACCTTGATTAAGAAGTATGTAGAAGAAGATCTGGAAACGCTTCCGGTATGGGAACTGGAGAAGCATGTTCTTGGAATTGCCAGCCATCCGGAGGATTACGCCCGTTTTTATCATAATGTGGACGGCAGGAAGATTCGGCATGATAAAGTACACAATTTGTTCGGCTGCAATATGACGAGAGCAGCGGGAGAAGCTTTTGAGAGAATTGCTCCGGATAAGAGATTCCTGATGTTCTCTCGATCTTCTTATATTGGTATGCATCGCTATGGTGGTATCTGGACGGGGGATAACAAGTCCTGGTGGTCTCACATTCTTCTGAATCTTAAGATGATGCCGTCTCTGAATATGTGTGGATTCTTGTATGCCGGCGCAGATTTGGGCGGATTCGGTGCAGACTCCACGAGAGATCTGGTTCTTCGGTGGATGGCGCTTGGAGTATTTACACCGTTGATGCGGAACCATTCGGCAGAAGGCACCAGAGAACAGGAAGCATATCAATTTGGAGATACGGAAGATTTTCGGGGAATTGTCGAGACAAGATACCGTCTGCTTCCATATCTGTATAGTGAATATATGAAAGCGGCATTAAATGACGACATGTATTTCCGGCCATTGGCTTTCGTGTATCCGGAGGATTCTTTTGCAAAAGAGGTGGAAGATCAGATGATGCTGGGAGACGAGATTATGATTGCGCCTGTCTACACACAGAATGCAAAAGGACGTTATGTCTATCTGCCGGAAGATATGTTGTTCGTTAAGTTTACAAAGGACGGCGCATATACAGAAGAAAGCCTGAAGCAGGGACATCATTATGTGGAGATTGCGATTAATGAAGTTCCGTTGTTTATCAGGAAGGGAAGATGTATTCCACTGGTTAAAGCGGCAAAATGTGCGGAAGAGTTAGATACCACACATATGGATGTTATAGGATTTGCCGATGCAGAATATACACTTTATGAAGATGACGGAATGCATAAAGATTATGAAAATCCGAAAAATTACAGAGTTTTGAAATGTCGTTAAGATGTTAAGGTAAGAATACGAATAAGTATATAAAAAGGATGTCGGGATATGCTGTATGAGATTATTATATCCCGACATCCTTTTTCAGCCAAATGCATTTTGCATCTGGTATCATAATATTATACCTGTGCAATCTCATCAATCATGTTCCCGTTCAGTACCTCTCTGCCTGCCCGCAGCATTGCCATGGCACAGATGAAGATATTGAGCATAATTATGGCAAACATAGGCAGAAGCGGCAGGTTTGCGTTAGAATGCAGGTATAGAAATACATGCTGCAGAGCGTAGTATAATAACTTGTGTACGAACATGTACAGGATCATCATAAAGATTCCGGAGCAGACGCCGTAGCACAGTCCTTCTTTTAAAAGAATCTTGCGGAATCCAGAGTCCGTGATTCCCATTGCCCTTAAGATGCCGAATTCATGTCTTCTGGATGCGACCAGATACTGCATACTGTTCAGAATATGGAAAATGCTGATCAGAAGCAGGATCAGTGCAATCCCGTAGAAGAAGAACATCTTCTGCTGAAGATACCGGTTCTGCTGTTCAATCAGCCGGGTATAGTCTTTGACCAGACAGTTTGGGGTGCCGCTTACGGCGGCGCGTATCTCATCGGCAGTCCGATCGTGGTCTGTCCCTTCCTGCAAAGTGATGCTGATGTTGTCATATCCGTCGATACCGAAGTTATCAAACATTTGCTGGTTGGTCATAATGATACCGGCGGTATTGGTAGCGTCTCCGATATAATTGTCCGTCTTTCCAAGTGAACGGCTGACAATGGCGGCAATCTGGAAGTCTTTTTCTTGATACCAGTTGTCAGGCCCTTCAAACTGTAGGGATTCCTGGGGCACAGACGTATCTTTGGGAACTTTTAACCGGATAGTGTCTCCTGGTTTCAGGCCGATTCCGTCATAATTGCCCTGGCCATCCATCAAAGTCTTTAAGATAATGGTATTTTCATGAAGCATAGATTGGGAATCAATGTCTCCTTCCAGAAGATAATCCTTCAATTCTTCAAGCATCTGTTCCGAATAGCCGTAGACGTTCGTTTTCAGCCGGTAATCCTTCTCGCTTTGCTGTGTGATGATACCATGATACCGTTCCATAATTCCGGCATCCTGTTCAAATCCTTCCTCAGGTGAGATCTCCGGGTAATAGGACGTCCATTTGAAGACTCCGTTTTCCAGGGGGATCTCGCCCAGAGTATAACGGACCGGATTCACGGAGGCAATTCCGTCTATGCTATCCAGGCTGCCTGGCGTGTCGGAAGGAATCACGTCTGACAGGTCGTGGGAATCTTCATAGATCTGGATATCCGAAGCAAGGCCGTCGTCGGCTTTGAATGTAAGGGCATTGTGGATTCTGGTATTCTCTACCACGAAGGTAGTGCCAAGGAACAGGACCCCTCCAAGGGAAAGAGAGATGATGATACCGAAAAATGTCCCTTTCCGTTCGAACAAGAACTTACGGCTTAGAATCCCGGTCATATTCTGGCATCGGAGACTTAGAATTTTCCGGGACCGTTTCCTTGTGTGTGTATTATGGACAAGCATCTGGGACCAGCTAAACTTACGCATCCTGCGTATCAGAAAAAGGCTGACAAATAACATCAGGAACATGAGGAAGAATGCACTTCCAATCATGATATTTACAGAAGCGTGGAATTCACCAGGCGTGACCTCAATCTGAGCCGCCACGTCTCTTACGGTTGCTGTATGCAGTCCGCCCTGTGTAATTCCGATATTCTGGCTTACGAACATCTCGCCCATCCGGGAATAGAAGAGATATGCCGCAAGGCTGCCAAGGACGGCGCCGGCCGGATACCCTGCAAGCAGAATCATATATAATTCTGACAGGAGCAGGCAAAACGTATGGCGTTCATCCATGCCGAGCACTTGAAGCGTGCTGTATTGGGAGGTGCGCTTTCTTACGGATACCTGGAACAGGCTGAAGATAACGAAAGCGGCAAATAGTCCAAGTATGGTAAGAACCAGTTTCTCGGTCAGGCGGAAGCTCTGATTCATAGTTCCCCAGAAATATGCAAGCCTGCCTTCCGGCAGCGACAATGCTGTTTGAAGTATTCCGAAGACAGACGGAGAGGCATCGCCGCCGACATAGCTGTTCAGGTCACTGACTCTCTCGATTTTCCGGATATTAAAATGAAAATAATCTGAAAATGCTTTTGCCTGAGAGAGTACATCACCATTTTCTTCAAATTTGACATAGAGATAGGAAGAACCTTCTTCAGATTCCATGTCTGCATTTATGAAGGCTTTCATATTCTGGCTGGTTTCATCCCACTGGTCTGAGAGGATTCCGCATAAGGTATAGGTATCTCCATCAAGAGTGACGGCGCTGCCAATTGATTTTTCCATATCAAGGTTGCGGATGGTCCGCTCAGAAAGCGCCGTTTCTCCTGGATTTTGGGGATAAGCGCCGTCAAGAAGATTTCGGTGGAACATTTCCATATAACCGGAGTCCGCATAAGCAAACGTAATCGGATAAGGGTCTTCTATTACCTTTTTGACCGATAGGATTCCTGCTTTTTCTACGGTAAAGCCCTTTTTCTGGAAAAGCCCTTTTGAATCTGAAGCAGAAGAGCTGCCCTTATACAGAAGATCCTGTAATTCGGTGAAGTCTCCCTCGTTCATGTCAAACAGGTAATGTGCATCTCCATATATTTCCCGGGTTCGTTCCATATCAGCCGTCCGTCCGCTATAGAGCAGGGAACCGACACCTGTCATCAGTGCCACGGACATGATGACGCCAAAGAACAGGGAAAGTGTTTGCTTTTTATAATATCTCAGATAGGCAAAAGCCAGTTTTACCGTCTTAATCAAGGCCGTCACCGCCTTCCTTGCGAATCTGCCCGTCTTCTATAGAAATGATCCGGTCACAGGACTGAGCGATTAGTTCATTGTGAGTAACCATGAGAATTGTCTGGTGAAATTTCCGTTTGCTCATGCGCAGAAGGCCCATAACTTCTGCTGTTGTACGGGAGTCTAAGTTCCCGGTCGGTTCATCCGCCAGAAGAAGCGCGGGTTTATTGGCGAGCGCCCTTGCAAGAGCCACTCTCTGCTGCTGGCCGCCGGAAAGCTCGGAAGGATATGCCTTTCGCTTTTCCCACAGTCCAAGTTCCTGGATTAATTCCTGGATAAATTCGTGGTCTACATGCTTTCCCCTGTCGAAGGTGACAGGAAGAGCGACGTTATCATAGACGTTCAGGACAGGCATCAGGCTGTAATTCTGGAACACGAACCCGATATTTCTGCGCCGGAAGATGGTCAGTTCCTTCCTGGTGAGGGCGGCGATATCATGCTCCCGGATACGGATAGACCCTTTTGTGGGAGTATCAAGGCCTCCAATCAGGTTCATTAAAGTGCTCTTTCCGGAGCCGGAGGTTCCCACGACGGCGATGAATTCTCCCTGCCGGACTGTGAAACTGACTCCTTTGAGGGCATGAACCGGATTCTTGCCGGTTCCATAGACTTTTTCGAGATGTGATACTTCTAATATGTTCATAGGTAACTCCTTTCTGTGTAAAATATTTATGATGTAATAATTCTAATGCTCACAGTTTACAGAGTCCCTACAAAAATGCATATCAATTCTTACGGTTTTGTAAGAACACAGTGAAACAACTTCCTTTTCCCTCTTGAGAGGAGACAGTCAGATAGCCGTATTCTTTTTCCAGGATCATCCTGGACAGATAGAGCCCGATACCGGAGCCTTCCGTATTCTCGACCTGCTTGCTTCGGTAGAAACGCTGAAAGATTGCCGAATATTCCGATGGTGCGATGCCGATTCCGGTATCGGAGAATGCAATCTGTGTATACATTTCCAGAGAATGTATATCAATTTGGATTCTGCCGCCGGTGCCTGTATATTTGACTGCATTTTCCAGAAGATTGGCAAACACTTCGTCGGTCCACTTACGGTTGTGGAGAAGTACAGGATTCTCTTTGCTTTTCAATTCTATCAGAATCTGTTTCTTCCAGGCTTTGTCGTAGACCGTGCTGACTGCATCCATGATGGTTTCCTGAATAGGCAGCGGTTTGATCTCAAAAACAATCGCATTCTGCTCTAAGGCTACCATCTTGAACAGAGATTGAAGGATCCAGTCAATCTTGACGGTCTGTACATGCATCTTTTCCAGGAAATGCCTCTGCTGTTCGGGGGCAAGCTCCTGATCCATCAGCAGTTCCTCATACATCATCACATTGGCAAGGGGTGTCTTCAACTGATGCGACATATTGGAAATCAACTGTTTGACCTGTTCCTTTTCCTGTTCTGCCTGTTCGATTTCCAGAAGAAGGTGTTCCTGGATTCTTCTTGCTTTTGAAGCAAGGGCGGAGAGTTCGCCTTCTTCAAGATCCGAATGCTCGATAGGCTCTCTCTTAAGGACGGCGTCAAGCATCCGGTCGATTTCCTGATAAAGCTTTCTGTTCCGCATATGATTCCCCTTTCTAAAGTTTCCTGTTTAGTATATCATTCTTCTTTCCAGAGATACCCCAGTCCATAGACGGTCTTAAGATACCGTGGATTCGAGGGATCCTCTTCAATCTTGGTTCGCAGGCGGCGGATATTCACAGATACGGTATTGTCATCCACATATTTCCCGCTGTTGTCCCAGATGTGGCCGAGAATCTGTTCTTTTGACAACACTTTATTCCGATTCTCAACCAGATACAGAAGCAGGCGGTATTCGGTCTGGCTGCAGACAATCTCTCGATTCTGCTGTGTGACGGTGCACAGATTCTTGTCTATGGAGATGCCATTGGATACAATGGTTTCCGGCTGTTCTTTATGCTGCAGGAGCTTTTTAATCCGTGCTTTTAGTACGGCAAGGGAGAAGGGCTTGCGCATATAATCATCTACGCCCAGTTCTAGTGCCTTCACCTCATCCATCTCCGTATCTCTTGCGGTCAGCATGAGGACAGGTATCCGGCTGTGTTCACGGATCTGTGAACAGAGATCGAAACCGTTGCCGTCCGGGAGGTTGCAGTCCAGAAGAACCAGGTCGAAGTGTTCTGTGTTCAGTAAGTGCAGACCGTCTCTGCAGGTATTGCTGCAGGTGGTTTGATAACCTTCAAGCTTAAGGGAGAAGGCGAGCCCTTCCTGCAGGTCTGTATCATCTTCTATCATCAATATCTTTGTCATAAGCATTCACCATATCTTTCTAATTCTTGTTGCTACTCATAGTTACTTCATTATATGATAGTAATAATTTTTACTAAATGGGCAGAAGTGCTACTCATAATATTATATCACGAAAAAACTTCTTGACAAAAGCGAATATTTGTTCATATAATAGAATATACTCATTTTGGGTATCCTATATGGGTATGTACGATGAAGAAACTGTCTGCAGCCAGGGATATAGCGTATCAGGGCTTGTACTGGTTTCGACGGGGGTTTGGAAGTCGGAGAAGCCATCCGTAGCGGGACACTACGTTAAAAGTTCCAATTAAATATAAACG
>CANSLW010000113.1 GCA_947647815.1 uncultured Dorea sp.
CAAGGTTGGAATTCCTGCCGTTAAGGAACTGGTGATGGGACGCATGAAGGTATGCGGATGCGCTGGTCGGGCATAGTAGTACAGGCTGCTTATCATTTCATGATTGTTTCCTGGTACACGATTGCAAGGCTCTTCGAGTAATAAGCAGTTTGCATTGTGAAGATATTGTGATGGTGTAAATGGGAGCAATAGAAGAAGAGAGAGGTAACATATGGGAGAATTATTATTAGGCATTGATATAGGAACCAGTTCCTGTAAGGTTGCAATCTTCCAGAAGAACGGCGAGGTTGTTGCGGCGGCGAACGGAAGCTATCAGGTATACTATCCGAAGCCCGGCTATGCGGAGCAGGACCCGGACGAGTGGTGGAAGGCTGTCTGCAAGGCGACGAAAGAGTGTATCCACAAGGGAGATGTCAATCCGTCAGATATCGCAGGGATCGGCGTCGACGGGCAGAGCTGGTCGGCGATTGCGATTGATAAGCGGGGAAATGTCCTCGCAAGGACGCCGATCTGGATGGATAACCGTTCTGCAGGCATCTGCGGTCGGCTGAACAGGGAGATTGGAGCGAAAGAGATCTTCCGGGTAAGCGGCAATCCGCTGACCGCACAGTATACGACGGGAAAGGTACTGTGGTATCAGGATAACCGCCCGGAGGTCTATCAGGAGACCGATAAGATCCTGCAGTCGAATGCATTTATCGTCTACCGGCTTACGGGCAAGGTGTCACAGGATATCTGCCAGAGTTATGGATGGCACTGCTTCGATATGGAACAAGGCGTGTGGGATGACGACATGCGAAGGGCGATGGGGATTCCCGAGGAGTTTTTGCCGGAAATCAGCCCCTGTCATGCGGTAGTCGGAACGGTCACAAAGGAAGCGGCAAAAGAGAGCGGTCTGATAGAAGGAATTCCGGTTGTTGCCGGAGCGTTGGATGCGGCGTGCGGGACTCTGGGAGCAGGTGTCCTTCATGACGGAGAGACACAGGAACAGGGCGGCCAGGCGGGCGGGATCAGTATCTGTACCGATACGTATAAGGCGGACCCGAGATTGATCTTAAGCCACCATGCGGCGCCGGGGTGTTGGATCTTACAAGGCGGAACGACCGGAGGCGGCGGAGTGATGCGCTGGATGGAACAGGAATTCGGAGATTATGAGCGCATGATGGCGGATGAGCTGGGAAGAAGTTCCCTCATTCAGTTCAATGAGATTGCAGGCAGGGTAGCGCCGGGATCGGATGGAGTCATATTCCTCCCTTACATGTCGGGAGAGAGAACCCCGATCTGGGATCCGAATGCCAAGGGTGTGTTCTATGGACTGGATTTCAGCAAGACGAAGGGACACATGATCCGGGCGGCGATGGAAGGCGTTGCGTATTCGGTACGGCATAATCTGGATGTGGCAGAGGAAGCGGGAGCATCTGTGGAAGTGCTGCGGTCTATGGGGGGCAGCGCGAATTCTTTATTGTGGACGCAGATGAAGTCTGATATCACGGGAAAGTCGATCATAGTGCCGGAATCTGATACGGCGACAACATTAGGCGCGGTGATCTTAGCAGGCGTCGGCGTCGGATTATATCAGGATTTCCAGGAGGCGGTGGATCTGACCGTGACGGTGAAGCGGGAGCATCATCCGAATCCGGAAGTGAAAGAAGTTTATGATAAGAATTATGAGATTTATCTGGAGTTGTACCAGAAGTTGAAAGATACAATGAAAAAGTAAGGAGTTGTCATGAAGGTTTATTTCATGACAGATTCTAAGTATGGAAAACAGGAGGTAGTCGTGATGAAAGCGGCAGTGGTTGTGAAGAATGAAGTAGTAGAATATCAGGAGATCGAAGAACCAAAGGCAGGACCAGGTACCGTGAAGGTAAAGGTGAAAGCATCAGGCATCTGCGGGTCAGATGTGCCGAGAGTGCTGCACAATGGCGTACATTTCTACCCAATCGTCCTGGGACATGAGTTCTCAGGAGATGTGGTGGAAGTAGGAGAAGGGGTTACACATATCCAGGTGGGCGACAGAGTATCCGGCGCTCCGCTGATTCCATGTATGAAGTGTGAGGACTGCCAGAAGGGGAATTATTCCCTGTGTAAGCATTATAGCTTCATCGGATCCAGGCAGCAGGGCAGCAATGCGGATTATGTTGTGATTCCGGCGTCGAATGCAGTTGTATTTGACAAGAGTATTTCCTACGAGCAGGGCGCCATGTTTGAGCCGTCCACAGTGGCGCTTCACGGAGTTCTCTGCAATGACTATAAGGGCGGGGACTATGTTGCTGTACTTGGCGGGGGAACTATCGGGATGTTCACGATGCAGTGGACGAAGATCTTCGGAAGCAAGAAGGTTGTGGTATTCGATATCAGCGAGGAACGCCTGGAGATGGCGAAGCGTCTCGGGGCAGACGAGGTGGTGAATACATTGGAAGACGGCTTCATGGAGAAGGCTATGGCTGTGACCGAGGGGAAAGGATATGCTTATGTATTCGAGACTGCGGGACAGCCGGTAACCATGCGCATGGGATTCGAGCTTGCGGCGAATAAAGCACATGTATGCTTCATCGGAACGCCTCATGTAGACCTGACATTCACGCCCGCTATGTGGGAGAATATGAACCGAAAGGAATTCAAACTCACCGGCTCATGGATGTCTTACAGCGCGCCATTCCCGGGAAAAGAGTGGGAGCTGACCGCGCATTACTTCGCAACCGGGCAGCTTAAGTTTGATCCGGCATTTGTATTCAGGAAATTCCCTATGAGCCGGGCGCAGGAAGCCTTTGACTTGTATAAGGATCCTGCGGATGTGAAGGGAAAGATACTTCTGATAAATGAAGCTTAATCAGCCTTTGAGGGCAAAACAAGCATTATATTTAAGCCCGCCGAATGGCGGGCTTATTCTATGTATATAGTGGAGATAAAAGGTATTTTACTTCGTGACGCCAAGGATGTCCCACATTTTGTGCTCTTACAATCTTAAAAACATGTCGAAATGGCTTGAGAGGATATTTCTGTTTTGTTATAATTTATAATTAAGGTATTAATCATACAGGAGGCGAGAAGATGCGTGTAATAGATTTTAGGGATGCAAGCTGCAGGCATTGTTACAAATGTGTACGTAATTGTGAGGTAAAGGCAATCTCAGTGGAAAACGAGCAGGCACATATTATGATAGATCATTGTATCAATTGCGGGCACTGTCTGGAAGTCTGTCCGCAGAATGCGAAGACATTTGCAAGCGATATGGACCGGGTGAAGGGATATTTAAGACAGGGAATGAAGGTTATCATCTCCATTGCACCGTCGTACTTAGGCGTTCTGGAGTATGACAGTCCGGGTCAGGTCGTAGATGCCCTGAAGCGTCTGGGATTCTATGAAGTCCGTGAGACGGCAGAGGGTGCGGCCCTTGTCACGAAAGAGTATGGGAAACTGCTTAAGGACGGGCAGATGAAGAATATCATCTCCACATGCTGTCCAAGTGTCAATGACCTGATTGAGAAATACTACCCGTCTCTGGTTTCTCTGATGGCGCCGGTCGTATCTCCGATGGTGGCGCATGGGCGGTTAATCAAAAGTATCTACGGTGAAGAGGTTAAAGTTGTATTTTTAGGACCATGTATTGCGAAGAAGGAAGAGGCAATAGGGGATGAGCGTGTAAGAGGAGCAATTGATGCAATCCTGACATTTGAGGAGATTACGAAGTGGTGGACATCAGAAGGTATTGACATCCATCAGTGTGAAGATCTGCCGTTAGGCAATCCAGATCCGAGGGTGAATCAGCTCTATCCCATCAGCGGCGGTGTGATTCAGTCTGTTCTGGCAGGCACGGCAGAGGATAGATATTATAAAGTACATATAGACGGACTAAAGAATTGTATGGAATTATTCAGAGAATTAGAAAAAGGCGAGATACAGAATTGTTTCTTTGAGGTCAATGTCTGCGAGGGCGGATGTATCAAGGGACCGGCATCAGATAAATGGCAGCAGTCCCTGATCCGTGCAAAGATGGATATTGAGAACCGGGTGATTCACAGGGAAGAAGCGGAAGGAATCGACGGCAGTAATCTGGATCTTCAGAAGATATTCACAGACCGGCATGTTGTGGATAAGCAGCCGACGGATGAGGAGATGCAGGAGGTTCTGCATGCCATGGGCAAATATACCAGAGAGGATGAACTGAACTGCGGCGCCTGCGGATATGCGACCTGCCGTGCAAAAGCAGTTGCTGTATTCCAGAAAAAGGCAGAGATTGGCATGTGTCTTCCATATGCACTTGCTCAGGCAGAATCCATGTCGAATATCGTTATGGACGTGACGCCAAGTATGATTATGATTATTGACAAGGATATGCGGATTCGGGAATGCAATAAGAAGGCGATGGAGATGCTTGGGGTATCAAGAGAAGAAGCGTTGGAACGTTATATTTTTGAATTTATTGACGATAAAGATATTGTGGAAGTGCTGGCTACAAAGCAGCAGATCATTCATAAGAAGATGAGTCTGGAAACCGTAAATCTTAAGGTAGTAGAGACAATTATCTATATCGACAGCCTGGAGTCTGTCCTTGTGACTTATCAGGATATCACGAAAGAAGAGAAGGTAAAAGAGCAGCATTATAATCTGAAGATGGAGACAGTCGAGATGGCGCAGAAGGTCATTGACAAGCAGATGATGGTTGCCCAGGAGATTGCAGGGTTATTAGGTGAGACAACGGCAGAGACGAAGGTAACCTTGTCGAAGCTTAGAGATTCAATTCTGTTTGAAGAGGAAGATTAATATGGGCGTGAGTGTAGATATATCCTGGAAAAGTCTGAATAAGAATGGGGAAGAACTGTGCGGAGACAAGGTAGAGATACTGAAAACAAAGGATTCGGAGATTGTGATACTGGCAGATGGCATGGGAAGCGGGGTAAAGGCGAATATTCTTGCCACCCTTACTTCCAAGATCCTGGGAACGATGTTCCGGGAGGGCGCGGCAATTGAGTCCTGTGTTGAGACCATTGCGAAGACACTGCCGGTCTGTAAAGTCCGAGAAGTGGCTTACGCCACCTTCAGCATCTTGCAGATTTTCCATAATGGAGAGGCGTATTTGGTAGAGTTCGATAATCCCTTATGTATCTTTGTAAGAGACGGGAAGATTGTGAATTATCCATATGATGAAAGAGAGATTGAAGGGAAAAAGATACGGGAATACCGGTTCAATGTGAAGCTTAAGGACTGTTTTGTATTGATGAGTGACGGTGTGATCTGGGCGGGAGAAGGAGAACTCATGAATCTCGGATGGACTTGGGATGATATGGCAGAGTATACGCTGAAATGTACGAAGCAGACACTCTCGGCATCCCGGCTTGCAGCGATGTTAAGCCAGCTGTGTGACGATTTGTATGGCAATAAACCCGGGGATGACACGACGGTTGCTGTGGCACGGGTCATTGAGCGGCGGATTGTCAACATATTTACAGGGCCTCCGACACACAAGGAGGATGATGAGAGAGTGGTTCGTGATTTTATGAAGCAGGATGGAAAGAAAGTTGTGTGCGGCGGAACCAGCGCTAATATCACATCCCGGATATTAAAGAGGGAGATTGTAACTGCCGTGAACCATGCGGACCCGACGGTTCCTCCGACCGCAACGATAGAGGGTCTGGATCTTGTGACGGAGGGAGTTCTGACTATAGGTAAATCATTGGGACTTCTGAAACGGTATGAGAACGATGAATTTGATGAAGCATTTTTTGATGAACTGGATGCAGATAATGGCGCGGCAAAGCTGGCAAAGCTGATTATAGAAGAATGTACACAGCTGAACCTGTTTGTCGGAAAAGCAATGAATGTGGCGCATCAGAATTCGAATCTGCCCTTTGACTTAAGCGTCAGGATGAATCTGGTAGAACAATTGAAGGAGTGTGCAGAGAGGCTGGGGAAAGCAGTGAATGTAAGATATTACTGATTTATTAATAATTATGCGGTACAGCTGGCAGCATAAAAGCAGACTGTGTATAATTAATCTTCTGTTGATTGCAGGGGGTATTTGACTTGCGAAAGTCTGCTTTTTTATGTTACAATTGGGCATGACACCTATAAACCTCAGACAAGAACTGCATCAGCAGAGAAGAGTTAACCACGAGGTCTTTTGTGTTATTATATTAAAAAATACGTTAACTTAAGAGAGGACTACATAATGAAACAGATTTTTGGGAAAAGTCAGAATGGAAATTTGAAGGAAGCGGTTCGCGGAATAAGCAGGCCGCAGTTTCTTATGCTGTTTTCTAATGGAGATCAGTTTGAGACGCATGTAAAAGAGCTGGAAGAATTATATCCTGAAGTTCCGAGTATCGGATGCATCGGTATGAGTTATGATACGAAAGTGGTTGAGAAAGGGGTAGGCGTGGTTGCATTCTCAGATGGAGTGAGTGTGGCAGCGAATGTATTGGAGGAGGCGTCGGTCATGCCTGTAAAATATATTGAACGCCTGGAAAAGGATGTGGATCGAGTGAAGGGATCTCACAACGATACGGTCTGTATCGATTTCTGCTCTGGGAATGATGCTTGTGTATTGACAACAATTTATTCAGTGTTGAAGCGCAGAGACATTTCTCTTGTAGGCGGAACTGGTGATGCAGGAAAAGTATCTGCAAACGGTAAGATTTATGAGGATGCGGTGGCATATGCATTAATCAAGAACCAGAATGGACGTATAAAGGCTTATAAAGAGAATATCTATCATCAGATGGAGAATTACCGGTTTATTGCGTCGCAGACTGATAAAGCAAAATATATCATAGGAGCATTGAACGGAAGACCGGCGAAACAGGTTTATCAGGATATTCTTCATGTGACAGAGCAGGAGATTACGACGCAGACGTTCCAGAATCCGTTTGGAAAACTGAACGGGGACGATGTCTGCATTGTGTCTATTAAGGAAGTAGACGGCAATGCGCTGGCATGTTTTCGGCAGGTGAATGATTCAGATGTTCTGGTATTGCTTGAACTTGGCGATTACAGGGCGATTGTGAATAACACGATTCATACGATACAGCAGGATTTTCCGAGAATTTCAGCGGTGTTTTCTGTAAACTGTCTGTTCAGGTATCTGCTCTTTACACAGAATCATTACATGCAGGAGTATCTGAGCGAGATGGGAAGACTTGGGAACCACGTAGGTTTTGTGGGCTATGGAGAACATTATAACAACCGGTTTGTTAACCAGTCTATGACTTGTGTGGTATTTGAATAAAGGGGGGGGAAGAAACATGTTGTTTGGAAAGAAGAGAAAACAGGAGATTAATGAGGCATCTGTGAATGAGAACAACTTGTATCCGGTACTGCACGTAATAGACAGTCTGAAAGATTATCATAAGGACGTAGTACAAAAGGAAGTGGATTCTCTGTGGGAGTTAAATGAGATTAGAAGATCCTTTGGAGGGGTTGTTAAAGAAGCTGAAGATTTTCAGGAGAAGCTATTGGATTTTGGAGTGCATTTTTCTAGTATTGAACAGGTGTCCGGTGAATTTGTGACGGTGAAGGATACTATTGCAGGCTCTGTGGAACGGGCGCAGAATGGTGTGGAGGAGCTTAAGGGAAGTTCCAAACAAGTTGCGGCGCATTTTAGCGAGATGGAGCATACTTTCGAGGATCTTCAGAAGGCAGTAGAGAAGATTAAGCAGTGTACCGATAAGATCGTATCCATAGCTGACCAGACTAATATCCTTGCCATTAATGCGTCTATTGAAGCGGCACGCGCAGGAGAACAGGGAAAAGGATTCGCTGTGGTGGCGGTAGAAGTAAAGAAACTTGCGGATGAGATTAAGGATCTGACCAAAGAGGTGGATTCTGGTATCCAGGAGGTTGAACAAGGAACAGACCAGCTGAACAGCAGTATTAGTACTTCTCAAGATGCATTAGGGGAAAGTCTTAACAAAGTGCAGGAAACTTATGATATGTTTGATGAGATTACACAATCTGCGGAAGGAGCGTCAACTGTGCACACAGAGATTTCGGGAGTCATCGATCAGTCAAAGTCGGCGCTTCAGGTATTGTGTGGATTTTTCGATCAGATAAAGAATCAGTATCAGGAGGTTGTGAAGCACATCAATCAGGCAAGCCGGCTAGGCACTACAAAGAGCGCTATGTTTGAAGATGTGGAGAATATGATGTCTCAGATTCCGCCTATTATAAAGGATTACACTTCCAAAGAGTAGTAAAAAAGACTTTTTGCCTGTGGTAACATCATGATATAGTATGCAATAAATAAGCCGCATGAAATAACCAGATACATGTAAGTGTTATTTCATGCGGCTTATTTATAATTTTTCTAAAATTCTGAAAAAATCTGGATAGGAGACATCAACGCATTGACTGTTTTCAATTGTCGTCTTGCCTTCTGCAATTAATCCAGCTATGGCGAAAGCCATGGCAATCCGGTGATCTAAGTAGCTTCTGATATGTGTTCCAGTAAGAGACTTTCCGCCTTCTATGATCATTCCATCATCTGTTGGCGTAATGTCTGTGCCCATAGCACGCAAATTCCTGGTTACGGTATCAATCCGGTTTGTCTCTTTTACTTTCAGTTCCGAGGCATCTTTAATAATGGTTGTTCCTTCTGCACAGGCCGCCATGACGGCGATCATAGGAATCTCGTCAATCAGTGCAGGAATGAGACTGCCTTCGATGGTGGTTCCGTGAAGATGACTGTACCTGACGAGAATATCAGCAGTTGGTTCGCCGCCGGGATTTGCAGTTTCTTCCATATTTTGAGTATTCAGATATGTAATATCAGCGCCCATAGCCTGACAGACTTCAAGGATTCCGGCACGGGTAGGATTCGTGCCGACGTTCTTAATCAATAACTCTGAACCTGGGACAAGAAGTCCTGCCGCTATAAAATATGCCGCTGAAGAGATATCTCCAGGTACCTGGATTGTCTGTCCATAGAGTTCGTGGCAGGGACGTACGGATGCAGCGGCACTTCCGTCTTCGTAAGAGACAGAAGTTACATCAGCGCCAAAGCTTCTAAGCATCAGTTCCGTGTGGTTGCGGGAGAGGGCAGGCTCAGTCACACAAGTCTCAGAGTCGGCATAGAGTCCGGCAAGAAGGACGGCAGATTTTACCTGGGCGGAAGCAACGGGCGACTGATAGTGTATGCCATGAAGTTTCCCTGGTTCTACTCTGAGAGGAGCACAGTTATTATCACGAATGCTGCAGATATGCGCTCCCATCCGGTTCAGCGGTGTCATAATCCTCCCCATAGGACGGGAATTCAAAGATTCATCTCCAGACATGACGGAGGTAAAGGACTGACCTGCCAAGATACCGGATAAAAGCCGGGTAGTTGTTCCGCTGTTTCCCACATCCAGGGTTTCCGGCGGAGCAGACAGCCCCCGCAGGCCTTTGCCGTGAACAAGAATGCTGTCTCCTTCTTCTGTAATTTTAATTCCCATTTTACGAAAGCAGTCAATGGTAGACAGACAATCTGCACCTTTTAAGAAGTTCGTTATCTTTGTGGTTCCAAGTGCGATGGAACCGAACATGACCGAACGGTGGGAGATGGACTTATCACCGGGAACAGTAATTTCTCCCCGGAGTTTCGTTTTTGGATAAATGATTTTATCGCTCATAGACAATGTACCTGAATTTCTGCAAAATCTCGGCAGCCCTCTTAGAAGATGACTCATCGTAGAATTCAATGCGCAGAACCCCTTCTTCAAATTCTCTGTTATTAACAATCCCTATATTCTTAAGATTCAAATTATTGGAGGCGAGAATGGTTGCAATCGCCGCGATACCGCCGGCCTCATCAATAATGTCGCAGTAGACTTCATATGCCTTCTTGATCGGGCCTGCCGAGGATGCCGGGATAGAATTCCGGTAATTTCTGGAAGTATCAAATAAGTGGTAGATTCCCTGTTCATCCTCCTGGTCTATCATATCCTTGGCATGGTTTAAGAACTGAATATATGCACCAAGGATTTGGGAAATATTCTCTTTATTCTTTGCACAGATATGCTGCCACATGGTCGGTGAGGAAGAAGCAATCCTGGTGATGTCCTTAAAACCTCCGGCGGCAAGATTTTTCATCAGTTCGTCTTTCGTATCTGTGTCCCGGACAAAGTTCACGAGGCTGGATGCGATGATGTGGGGAAGATGACTGATAGTTCCTGTTACATAATCGTGCTCCTGGTAATCCAGTACAATCGGGATAGCACGCAGAGTTTGAATAAATTTTGTATAGCATGCAATCTTTTCCTGGGAGACTTTACGGGTGGGAGTCAACACATAGTACGCATTTTCAATCAACATTGCTTTTGAGTTGACATATCCGCTTTTCTCTGAACCAGCCATAGGATGTCCGCCGATGAAACAGGATTCGATTCCGAGCGCTTCTACTTCTTTATGGATATTTGTCTTTACACTTCCTACATCGGTCAGGATACAGTCTGCATGCAGATAAGTTTTTATCTGTTTCAGATAGGCGGTATTGTAAGATACAGGCGCGCACAGGAACAGATAACTGCAGTGATGGAAGTTATCATCTATGGTTGTTGCGGCTACGTCGATGACAGATTCCTGGGTTGCCAGCGCAAGGGTCTCTTTATTTTTATCAAAGGCCACAATCTCATAATCAGGAAAATATTGCCGGATTGCCCTTGCAATAGAGCCTCCGATAAGGCCGAGGCCGATAAAGCCGATTTTATGTTTCATGGTAAATCTCCTTTTTTAGTATAAATGCTAAATATTATTCTATTTTAACTCTCAGGCCGGCGATTTGTCAATGCTTTGACACTTTAAAGCGAAAGTGCATCTGACAGTTCAGCCCACGCCGGGAAGCTCCTTCCCCTCCAAGAACTCCAGGGAAGCGCCGCCGCCGGT
>CANSLW010000114.1 GCA_947647815.1 uncultured Dorea sp.
TATCAGGATAATATTCTTTCATATATTCAATGCTTCCGTCGGTAGAAGCATTATCTACAACAAGAATCTTAAAGTCTTTATCAGTCTGCCTGTTAAGTGAAGCCAGACATGGTTCCATAAAATGTTTCCCATTATAATTGGGAATTACAATTGTTATTTTCATGTGAATACCCCAAAGTTACTATGAATAGTAACGTCCCCAATTCTTAGATTACGACTTATTATAGCAAATAATTTTGTTTTATGCTATATTATTTTACAGTGTGGAAATATTTTAGGAGGAAAACCATGGAACAGAGCAGATTCAGCAATCAGATCAAATGGTATAGTTTTATCCTTTGCATCCTGGTTGTATTGATTCATACACAGAATACAGATATTTTTACCGGACAGTTGTCGATAGTGAATGAGATTGAGACATTTGTGGTGGAGAAGATTGCCAGACCGGCAAATGCAGGATTTTTTCTTTGTTCTGGTTATCTTTTTTACAGAAATTTTGATATGTCCAGATTGATATATAAGTGGAAGAGACGTCTTTTTAGTACTGTGGTTCCGTTTATGGTATGGAATTTGGCATATTATGTAATACATCTGATTATCTCTAAGATGCCGGTTATCAGCGGATATTTCAATGATGAGGCTGTTTTTAGTGGAAATGAATTATTTCAGGCAATCGTGAACTGCAAATATAACCAGATTTTCTGGTTTTTGCAGTTTTTAATTGTGTACATCTATATCTGCCCGGTAATTTATCTTTTGATCCGCAACAAATATACCGGTCTGTCAGCGCTTTTGGGAATATTATTACTAGTTGGAAGCGGATATCCGAACCAGTTTGGCGGCACATTGTCATCGATGGTGAACTGGGTATTTATCTATATGGCGGGCGGTTATCTGGGACTCCATGGCAGGAGATGGATAGAATCTTTGGAAAAAAGAAAGGATGCATTGATAGTTATATCAATAGGAGTGGCCGCATCACATACATATTTTAGAATCTGCCCGGGAATTGTCGGACAGCTGCTCTGTTTTCTGTTTGATGCGATGTTTCTGTGGAGTGTCTTAAGCTATGTAAGGTTACCTGAGACACGATGGTGGATGAAGGATACATTCTATATATATGCGGTTCATTTTATGATTGTCCGTGTTGGGAATAAGCTGGCATATGCGTGCGCGGGCGATTATATGGGAATGGGGCTTTGGATGTTCCTTCTTCTGCCGGTATTTGTTGTGTTGTTTTGTGGCTGTTCCGGGCGGTTATTGAAGCGGTATACGCCATTTTTATGGAAAATCCTGTCCGGAGACAGGTGATTCTGAGTGGCTGTGTATAGTAACTTTTAAAAGAAAGTTAAGAAAAAGAATGTCATAATGGGTTGTGAATGATGGAAAATTATTGTATGATGAGATGTGGTTTGAGATGAATGATTTTACGGTATTTATGGAAACAGGTGGAAGAAGTTGATTAAAGATAATCAGAAATTGTTAAACAGACTCCATGTGGCAGTTGATGCACTGGCGCTGGTGTTTTCTTATATTTCAGCATGGTATATCCGATTTAAGAGCGGAATCTTTGAACTGGATCCGTGGTTTTTCTCACTGGGAGATTATATGCGGAGTCTTCTGGTGATTGTTCCTGCCTACTTAATTCTGTACTATGCTTTTCAGTTATATACACCGAAGCGTGTGCAGGGACGCCGGCTGGAAGCATGGCATATTATGCAGGCAAATGTTATCGGCCTGATGGCATTTATCCTGTTTCTCTATGTGACGAGGCAGCCGGATTTTTCGCGGATGATGATTTTTGTGTTCTTCTGCATCAATATCTGTGTAGAAGTGACAATCCGTAATATCATCCGTGAATGTTTACGTAATATGCGCAGGCAGGGGTATAACCAGAAGCATATTGTACTGATTGGGTACAGCCGTGCGACGGAGCAGTATATAGACCGGGTGAAGGCGAATCCGGAGTGGGGATATATTATAAGAGGTATTCTGGCGGATAATATGCCAAGAGGTACTGAATACAGAGGGATTAAAGTGCTGGGCAGAACAGAGAATCTGACGATTGTTCTGCCGGAAAATAAACTGGATGAGATTGTAATTACGCTTGGACTGGCGGAATATCATAAGTTGGAGCATATTGTCGGCATGTGTGAGAAATCCGGAGTGCATACGAAGTTTGTTCCGGATTATAACAATATTATTCCGACAAAACCATATACGGAAGACCTGCTGGGGATGCCGGTCATTAACATCCGCAGGGTACCGCTGAATAATGTGTTGAATGCTCTTGTCAAGCGGTGTGTGGATGTATTCGGGGCGACAGTTGCTTTAATTCTGTTTGCACCGGTGATGGCTGTGGTATCTGTGATAATCAAAGTTACGGCGCCAGGGCCGCTGATATTTAAGCAGGAGAGGATTGGCCTGCAGAATAAGCCCTTTCAGATGTATAAGTTTCGTTCTATGATTGTCCAGGATCATTCATCAGAGAGGAAGCAGTGGACAACACAGAATGATCCGAGAGTTACCCCAATTGGAAGATTTATCAGGAAGACAAGCATTGACGAACTTCCGCAGCTTATTAATGTACTGATGGGCGATATGAGCCTGGTGGGGCCAAGGCCTGAGCGCCCTCAGTTTGTAGAGCAGTTCAAAGAAGAGATTCCACGGTATATGATCAAGCATCAGGTGCGTCCGGGACTCACAGGCTGGGCGCAGGTGAACGGGTACCGTGGGGATACGTCTATACGCAAGAGGATTGAGCATGATTTGTATTATATCGAGAACTGGACGCTGGGATTTGATTTTAAGATTATATTCCTGACATTTTTTAAAGGTTTTGTGAATAAGAATGCGTATTAGTTTAACCATGGATCAGGACAGCAGTTGGTTAGGAGACGGATATGAGTAAGAAAAACAATAAGAGAATGGATAAAAGAAACAGTAAGAAACATTCCAGGATGAGCAGGGAAGAGCGTAGAAGGATTCGGAAAAGAAGAAGGCGTAAACGGATTGCAATCCTTGCGGCGGAGATTATCATACTACTGATTCTGTGTGTCGTTGCTTATGGTTTTTTTAAGCTGGGAAAGCTGGATTTCAGGGTACTGGATGAAGAAAAGCTGGAGGCATATCAGGATACGGGACCTTATACGAATATAGCCCTGTTCGGACTTGATTCAAGGAATGATGAATTGGAGGGCGGAGTACAGAGCGATTGTATTATGATTGCCAGTATCAATAATGAGACTAATGATGTAAAGATTCTGTCTGTGTATCGCGATACTTTGTTAAAACAGAAAGATGAAACTTATGAGAAGGCGAATTCTGCTTATAACCGCGGAGGACCGGAGGAAGCCATCAGCCTTTTGAACCGTAATTTTGATCTGGATATCAGAAATTATGTCAGTGTTAATTTTACGGCGCTGGTCAATGTCATTGATCTTCTTGGAGGAATCGATCTTGAGATGACATCGGAGGAGGCTGACTGGAGCAACCGTTATGCAGTTGAGACGTCTGAGGTTGCCGGCAAAGAGTGTATTGACATAGAAGTAAAGGATGGAGTACAGCATGTAGATGGTGTACATGCCGTGGCTTATGCAAGAATCCGATATACGGAAGGTTATGATTTTAAGAGGACAGAACGCCAGAGAGTTGTACTGAACAAGGTTGCCGAGAAGGCAAAGAAGGCGAATCTCCTGACGCTTAGCAACATTGTGGATGAAGTATTCCCGATGGTGTCTACGAGTTTTTCGATGAAGGATATGCTGGGATTCGCGGCAAATATCCTGGATTATGAACTGGTTGAGACCGGTGGATTCCCATATCAGGTGACCACGAGTGAAAATGTCCGGGATCATCAGGGCGCTTATGTTGTGCCGATTGATTTTGTAGAGAATGTAAGGCAGATGCATCAGTCTCTGTTTGGCGAAGAATCTTATGAGCCGTCTAAGGAAGTACAGGAGATTGGTGATGTGATTATGTATCTGACCGGAGTGCTGGAAGGCGCGGAGGCTTATAATACAATATTTGAAGGAGACATTCATAATGAGGGTACGCAGTAACACAATCATGGAATATGGAACATACATGCTGATGTATCTGGCAAGCTATGTGTCTTCTCTGGCAGGACTTCCGGTTCTGTCAGGAATATTGCTGATTATAGAAGCACTTTATCTCTATGTGCATCTGGTAAGGCAGGCAGGGAGCCTGATTGAGCTTCGTGCATGGTTCACTCTTGCGTGGGTCGGCGGACAGGGGATTGCATGTATGCAGTTAAGCAGTCTGCAGAGTAACTGGCATTATATGACATGGATTTGTTTCTGTGTGATTTATCTAAGCTTTGGAATTGGTTATGAATGGGGACAGAAGTATGGCAGAAAAGAAGAGAAGGAGCTTGCCAAAGATACAGGACAAGCGAAACGCTTATTTATCTGTATCATTATACTGGCAGTAATCTCTGTCCTGTGTTTGGTTGTTGAGGTAGCCATAGGCGATAGTATTCCGTTATTCGCAGGTGAGACACACGGCGCGTATTATTACCGGGCAACCGGGCTTCATTATTTTACGGTCAGCTGTATCCTGATTCCTGCGATTACAGTACTTTATTTTAAGGTGAGCGATACGGTCAGAAGCTGGCGCCTGCTTGTGTTAGTGCCTGCGAATATTCTGGCGGTACTGATACCTTATATCTATGTATCCAGATTTCAGCTGGTATTCGCAGTTGGATTTGCCGTGGTAACATTTATTATGGTAAATAAAAGGCTGAGGTTTAAAACCATGGGAATCCTACTGGGATTGCTGATTCCGGTCTATGTGCTGACTATCGTACGGAATGTGTATGATACGGCATATTTAAACCAGGTTTTCGAGATGAAATACGGTAATATGCCCTTAATCATCTCACAGCCATATATGTACGTGGCAAATAATTTTGAGAATTTTAACTGTATGGTAGTGAATCTGGCGGAACATACCAGGGGATTAAGGATTTTATATCCGCTGTTCGCATTAACAGGATTGAAAAGACTATTTCCACAGCTGGCGGCATCGGAGGTGTTCTTAACTAAGCCGGAGCTTACTACGCTTACGATGTTCTATGATGCATATTATGATTTTGGTGTGTTTGGCGTTGTAGTATTTTCTTTTGCAATCGGGATGGCGGCGAAGGTGTTGATGGATACGATAAAAAAGAGCTGCAATCCGGTGGTATATCTTTTCTATGGTCAGATGGCAATTTATCTGGGACTTGCCTTTTTTACGACATGGTTCAGTAATCCGACGACATGGTTCTGGCTGATACTGACAGGGGTGATGTACTGGTTTGTGGGAGATGATAAAGATTCTGAAGAGGATGAAAGATGAAGAAACAGCAGGGGGATATTTTAAGAGAATATGGCAGTTATACATTGGCTTTTACAGTATGTTTTTTATTATCACAGGCAGGACTCTATTATATAGCAGGGATTGTGATGATGGCAGAAGCGCTCTGGCTGTATGTACATTGGAGTAAGGAAGCGGAGAATCCGGTAGAATTAAGGGCTCTTTTTACTCTTGCATGGGCAGGAGGAATGGGAATCGCCTGTCTTAAACTTAGCCGTCTTCAGAGTGACTGGCAGATTGTCACCTGGCTGTGCTTTTTCCTGATTTATACAGGGTTTGGTATCGGATATGAATGGGGGCACAAAACGTATAGAGATATTAGGAAAGAAGCGGGGAAAAATGATATACAGGCTGGACGGCTTTTTCTATGTATTACAGGATTGGCGCTTGCATCGCTTTTATGTTTTATTTTTGAGGCGGTAAAGGTTGGTTTTATTCCATTGTTTGCAAAGGAACCTCATGCATATTCTTATTTTCATGTATCGGGCGTACATTATTTTACTATAAGCTGTATATTGATTCCGGCAATCACAGTACTATATCTTAAGGTCAGTAAGACAACGGAAATGAAGAGAAAGATAGTATTGATGGCGGCGAATTTGGAAGCAGTGGCAATACCGGTTCTGTGTGTGTCAAGATTTCAGCTTTTATTTGCCGTAGGTTTTGCCATGGTTACATATATTATTGTTAACAGGACGATTCGTCTTCGGACGTTGGGAATCATTCTGGCAGTATTGATACCCGTATATGTGATACTGACCGTATTCCGGCATCATGACGTAACTTATCTGAATGGTATTTTCGAGATGAAATACGAGAAGATGCCTATATTCATCACACAGCCATATATGTACGTGGCGAATAATTTTGAGAATTTTAACTGTATGGCAGAGCAGTTGGAGAAACATAGTTTTGGAGTAAGGATGTTGTTTCCGGTATTTGCACTGACAGGACTTAAATTCGTCTTCCCGCAGCTGACATCTACGGCAGTCTATCTGACGAAACCGGAGCTTACGACACTGACTATGTTTTATGATGCGTATTATGATTTTGGAATACCGGGAGTGTTTGTTTTTGCGGTGTTGATTGGCGGTGTAGCAGGAAAGGTTATGAGGATTGCAGGAGGAAGTGAGAATCCTGTGGCATATCTATTCTATGGACAGATGGCAATCTATCTGGGACTTGCTTTTTTTACGACATGGTTCAGTAATCCGACGACATGGTTCTGGCTGATACTGACAGGGATGATGTACTGTTTTGTGGGATATGATAAGGATAAATGGTATAAAATAAGAAAAGACAGGAATGCAGGTGATAAGAATGTCAAATAATCAGCAGGCAGACGTGGTAATTCCCGTGTACCGGCCGGATGGCCGGCTGATAACGATTCTGCAGAGATTAAGAAAGCAAAGTTATCCGGTGGGACACATCTACGTAATCCATACGAAATCTAAAGATTTTGTGGAAACAGAAGATTTTATGAGAACAATACAAGCGATGGAAGGAGTTACCGTAAGACAGATTGAACCAGATGAGTTTGACCATGGTGCAACCCGCGACCAGGGATTGAGGCTGTCGGATGCAGGAATCGTGGTATTTATGACGCAGGATGCGGTGCCGGCAGATAAGGAATTGATCAGGGAACTGGTGAGTCCGCTGCTTGAATCAGAGAGGGTCGGGGTTTCTTATGCACGTCAGCTGCCTGCGAAAGATTGTGATGTAATTGAGCGTTATACGCGTAAGTTTAATTATCCTGAAGAAAGCAGGGTTAAGAAAGAAGAAGATCTTGATGAACTTGGGATTAAGACTTTCTTTTGTTCGGATGTGTGTGCGGCATACCGAAGAGAGATCTATGAAGAAATGGGCGGTTTTACAAAGCATACGATATTTAATGAAGACATGGTTATGGCAGGCTGGATGGTGCGCGCGGGATATCAGGTGGCTTATGCTGCCGGGGCGAGAGTGATCCATTCCCACAATTATACAGGGATTCAGCAGTTCAGACGGAATTTTGACCTTGCAGTTTCCCAGACGGACCACCCGGAAGTGTTTGCAGGCATCCGTTCAGAAGGGGAAGGTATCCGTATGGTAAGACAGACGGCAATGCATCTGCTCAGGAGCAGACGGGCATATCTGCTTCCGGTTCTGGTCTATAAAAGCGGATGCAAGTATGTGGGATATTGGCTGGGACGTCGTTATCAGAAGCTTCCGCTGCAGATAATAAAGAGATGCTCCGCAAGCAGGACATATTGGAGAAAAGGGTGAAAAAATATATTTTTCGTTGCAGTTTTATGGAAAATGCGGTAGTATAATGTAGTGTATTATCATCAATCGGGCTGTGGAGAAAGGATATTAAAGGATGGCGAGGAACAGAAAACACTATAGACGTGGACGCAGATCGAGAAAAAGAGGCGTTGCCTCATGGTCAATAGGAAAGAAGATTGGGCTTATTCTTGCCGGGACGGTTGCGTTTGTGGCGCTTGCCGGAGTCGGGATTCTGGCGAGTAAGCTGTCTAAAATAGACCGGGTGCAATTAGATCCGGAAGAATTGAATGTATCTGTAGAGGCAAAACAAAGCAAACGGGAGAGAGGGACCGGTTATCTGAATGTTGCATTGTTTGGTGTTGATTCCAGGGATAATGAACTGGAGGACGGCACCAGGAGCGATACGATTATGATTGCCAGTCTCAACAGAGAGACGCTGGAAGTGAAGATTGCGTCTGTCTATAGGGATACGCTTCTGGAGCAAAGAGGAGGCTCTCTGGATAAGGCGAACGCGGCATATTCTTATGGAGGGCCGGAGGATGCGGTTGCAATGCTGAACAAGAATCTGGACCTGGATATCGAACATTATGTAACTGTGAATTTTAATTCGCTGATAGATGTTGTAGATGCGGTTGGCGGCATCGAGATTGATATACAGAAAGAAGAGATTCCGTATGTATGCGGCTATGTAATGGAGCTTATGAAAGTGACGGGGAAAGTTTCAGCCGGAGTCACTGAACCGGGACCGCAGCTTTTGAATGGTATGCAGGCAACGGCATATGCCAGAATCCGGCATACGACCGGAGATGATTACAGAAGAACGGAACGCCAGAGAGACGTACTTGCGAAGATTGTAGAAAAGCTTCAGGGAGTTTCAGTTGCCCAGTTAAATGAGATTATTGACCGTGTATTTCCGGAAGTGTCTACCAACTTTACGTTGGCTGAGATTCTGGATTATGCTATTGATGCGTTTGACTATCAGCTAGGAGAGACGGTAGGTTTTCCTTTCGATAAGACTACAGACAAGCTGGCGAATATAGGGGATTCTGTTATTCCGGTTACATTGGCGAGTAATGTAGAACAGCTTCATAAGTTTCTCTATGGAGACAGTGAAAATTACACGCCTTCTAGTACGGTAACTTCTATTGACAGTAAGATTACTGCGAAGGTGGGAAATAAAGAGGCGGATCCAAGCGAGGCGAATCAGGGGATTATGGAGCAGCCAGAGGAAACTTATACAGGTTATGGAAATGGCGGCGGAAATAATTCATATGGCGGCGGAACAGGAACGACTGGCAGTGGAACGGGAACGACTGGCGGCGGAACAGGAACGACTGGCGGCGGGACGGGAACGACTGGCGGCGGAACAGGAACGACTGGCGGCGGAACGGGAACAACCGGCGGTGGAGAAGGAACTGGCGGAGATACCGGAACCGGCGGCGGAGAAGGAACTGGCGGAGACACCGGAACCGGCGGCGGAGCTGGTCCGGGCGGAGATGCACCGGGCGGTGTCGGCGGTGAATAGCGCCGTAACATTAGTCAGCAGAAAGAGAATTGAAGTATAGAGAGAACGAGGTAGTCTGTATGAGAAGAATCAAAAATGTATTTTTTTCATTGTTTGCGGCATGTATGCTGTGTATATGTATGCCTGTAATTGTTAATGCGGCATCGGCAGAATTGCGTTTTACAGATCCATCGACAACAGTTGGAGCGGAAGTAACAGTAACAGGAAAACTGTCGTCTGTTTCAAGTCTTCAGGCGTTGGATGCAACATTAACTTATGATACAGAGATGTTAAGATTTATCAGCGGAGATTATGCTTCCGGAGGGAAGGGAACACTTACCATAGCCGGAAGCGGAAGCGGCACCACAATAGATTTTGAGCTTAAATTTCAGGCATTGAAAGAAGGTACGGCTAATATAAAGGTGTCTCAGTCTTCTGGGACAGATTCTATGGGATCTGAACTGGATATTACTAACGGAAGTTCAGCAGTTACCATAGGTCCCGGTGATCCGTCGCTGATTACGGAAGAAGAAGAGGGCGGAGGCGAAAGCGCCGGAGAAGCAGGACAGCAGACGATTAATGCGGAAGGACCGCAGGTAGAGGTAGATGGATTACAGTATAAGATTACAAGTGGTTTCTCTGATGCGGTGATTCCGACAGGATTTGCCAGAAGTGAGATGACCTTTGAAGGCGAGACTTGTGAGGCAGTTACACAGCAGGCAGGAAAGGGAGAGTCTGCGGTATATCTTACACCTCTTAATGAAGGAGAACCGTCATTTTTCCTGTATAACAGTGATAATGGTTCCTTTATTCCGTTCGAAGAAGTAGAGATTGCTACGGACCGCTATGTGGTTGTATTAAGAGATGACGGAAGTGTAAAACTTCCAGAGAGTTACAAAGAGACGAAGCTAACATTAAATGGCAAGGAATTTACGGCATGGCAGGATCCGACGAAGGCAGAGTACTATGTTATCTATGCTTTGAATGCAGATGGTGATAAGGTGATGTATCAGTATGATACGGTAGATGGAACCTATCAGAGATATATACCGCAGGCGGCTTCGGAAGATTCTGGAAAGAAGAAAGCGGCGAAAGGAATCTGGGGAAAGATTCTTCAATTTGCCGAAGGTATGCTGGATATTGTTCTGATTATTGGTTTGATGTTCATAGGACTGCTGATTATAATATTGATTGTAGTAGGTGTGAAGCTTTACCATCGTAATATCGAATTGGATGATTTGTACGATGAATATGGCATTGACCCGGATGACGATGATGAGGATGAGATGCCTGTAAAGAGAAAAAAAGAACCGGTTAAGCCGGCGAAGGAAAAGAAACCATCAAAGAAAAAGGCAGAGAATGAACCGGCGGTAAGAGTGCCGGTGAAGACGATGAATCTTAAGGATGAAGGAATTTTCGATGATTATGACTTTGATGATTATGACGACGATTATGATGATTATGACTTTGATGACGACGATGATTTTGAAGGTTTTGACGAGAGTGATTCGAATGATGACAGCGATTATGGATACGAAAATGACGAGAGAGCCGATGAAATTATCGATGACCTGGATGAACTCCTGAGCCATCAGCCGAAAAAGAAACGAGGGCATGCGGAAAAAGATGATGCGTTCCAGGTTGACTTTATTGATTTAGATTAATCTAAGAATTAGAGACAGGAGCAAAGATATGTGTGGAATAGTAGGG
>CANSLW010000115.1 GCA_947647815.1 uncultured Dorea sp.
GCTTGCATCGCTGCTTGATTGATGCCCCGTATGCTTGCATCGGGGTTGTTGACTTTCAAATCATACAAAACAGGCTGCATGTTTACTTGGGAACATAGCACAGACTGTCAGTTTAGCTTTCTGGACTATACACCTAAGAGTGTTTAAGATCGGGCATCGTCTGATACCTTGAAATTATCTGTGCAAATGACTGGTATGTGCTGAATATGCAGATCTGCGATTTTGATGGAATGGGCGGATGAGGTTCCGGTTGGGTGAATTATAAAGAAGGCGCCTGCAGCTTGCATGTGGATCAGAATCCGAAACGGGGAAAAGCATAGGGCATTGCAAAGGGATACGGAAATAGATATAATTGATATATCTGAATAGAAATGAGTGATGAATTATGATGGAGTGTATCGTTGTTGGTGCTGGCGGGTTTATCGGAGCAGTCTGCAGATATTTGATAGGTCTGATTTCCCTGAAGGAAAACTGCGAATTTCCGGTAAAGACATTTGTTATAAATATTGTTGGTTCGTTTCTGATTGGTATCATAGCGGCATTAGCTATGAGAAAAGATTCGCTTAATCCAAGAATTGTATTATTTTTAAAGGTTGGAATTTGCGGAGGCTTTACAACATTTTCTTCATTCGCTCTGGAAACGGGTGATTTAATGCAAGATGGGAAATGGAATCTGGCGGTAATATATGCAGTATTGAGTATGGCAGCCGGAATCATTGCAGTATTTGCAGGACAGGGAATAATCAGGAAGATGTAAGAAGATGAGCAGGCGGGGATATGTTCCGGAGGATGAAAAGCAATTCTGTGATAACCTTTATTGGGCATCATTATCTGTTTTCAGAACGCCAGCGTCTGGCTCTGGTAAGGTCTGTTTCAGCAGAGGGATGAATCCAAAGGCGCATGGATTAGGAGTTACTGCAAAGGAAAGAAAAGGAACTATCGGGGGAGATTCTGGACGCGGATTAACAGAAAGAAGTGTCCAACATGCAATCGCTGCCTGCTGATGAAGATGTGGGAAGCTGTCAAAATATTGAGAGGAGTAAAGGTGCCGGAAAAGGATGGAAAAGGAAATGTGTATGTCATTGGTCGTTATATAATGTTGTTGGATGCGATGAAGACAGCAGGTGGTGTAAAATAGGTTATGTTTTTTCCAAACACAAACTATTTTACACTATCTAAATAAGCCGATGGCAGGTAATTTGCATAAAGCTTTTAAAAGCAATAGATGTGTTTAATCAGGAGAAGGGAAATCCTTCACGGCTTCTGTAATATCGGTTCCAGTGCCGATATCTGAAAGCATCTGCCACCATGCGGTACGTGCATCCGTCCATTCGGGAGTAATCTGATAATAGTCGCCCATATATGGTGTGAAGATACTGTATTCTGTCATGAGCATATCATTCTCATATATATTATCAATATCACGGACCGGCCAGTAGAAAGCAGTCCGAACCGCTCTGGTGTACGGAGTGTCATTTTCCGTAATATATCTGATAAAGGTTTTTGCCGCATCTATTTTCTCGTCATTGTCATTATCGAAGATACCAAATCCCCAGATGCCACCCTCAAGTTTTGGAGACTCTCCGTCAGTCGGAAAAGCCATAGGAAAGACTTCAAAATCAAGATCCGGATGATTGATGGTCTGCTGGGTCTCCATAGATGCATTCCAACAGAAACACATGGCAGATTCCTTTTTGCAGAACAGGTCGATTGCATCCATAGCGGAGAGAGACGGGGCAAAAGTAATTCCGTCCAGATCATAGAGAAGCTTCAGAGCTTTTTTATTCTCCTCACTGTCAATGGTATACAATGTGTGTGTATTATCTGTGAAGGAGCCGCCATATAGATTGTTCACCAACGCACGAGTCCCCTGATCGCCGCTCTGGTTCTTACAATATACGAAGCCCACATCTTTCTGACCGTGGGCGGTCAGTGCCTGAACAGCTTTGATAAAATTCTCAGTGGTCCAGGTGTGAGTCTCTTCGTCTATATATTGAAGTGCGCCTGCTTCCTGGAACATATTATAATTAATGGCCATACAGTGTGCCGTCATGCAGATTGGAAATTCATAATATGCCCCGTCTCTATGCTGGCAGGCGACTCTTACATTATCATAGATTTCACCAGCTTTCTCAGATTCCCACAGATCGGATAAATCAACCATCAATCCATTTTCGCCCCAGTTTGCCACAAGACGTTCCGGACCCTCTAAGACCAGATCCGGCGCATTTCCATCAGAGATGGCCTGATTGATTTTTTCATCTCCGTTTTCATAATTCAGATATTCTACGGAAATGCGGATGTCAGGATATTTCTTGTGGAATCCGGTAAGTATGTTAGATACCGCAGTGGGATTGCCCCAGTTGCCGACGGGAAAAGTCCACAGAGTCAACTCGGCATCTTCTTGTTGGCTATCGTCGTTACCCGGTTCTATACTTGGGATACTGCCGCTGCAAGAGGACAAAAGAACAGCAGACAGCAGGAGGCATATCGAAGCCAATACTTTTTTCATATCTATCATTACTCCTTCCGTTAATTAATATATTCTAATGCAGATATTGTTTTAACAAGGAGATGATTTTATCCGGATCAATGGGTTTGGCCACATGGGCATTCATGCCGCAGTCAAGACATTTCCGAATATCATCCTCGAATGCATCTGCGCTAACTGCAATAATCGGAATGGTCCAGGCATCCTCCCGCCTGGATTTTCGGATGCGGTCAGTTGCTTCGTAACCTGTCATAACAGGCATTCGAAGATCCATTAATATAGCGTCATACCATCCCGGAGGGGACTGCTCAAACATCTCTACACAGATCTTGCCGTTTTGTGCCCACTCCATCTCCAGTCCGAATTCGCTGAGCATATCATTGGCAATGTCCCAGTTCAGATCGTTATCTTCAGCCATGAGTATATGTCTGCCTGTAAGATCGACTTTTTCCAGTTCTGGCAGCTGTATCTTCGTTTCAAATTGAGGATCCAGTTTTGGCGGCTGTATCTCCGCTTCTGTAAACTGGCGCAGTCCATAATAAAGTCCGGAACGGAACAGGGGCTTAGAGATAAAACCACGGATATTAGCAGTTTTGGCGTCTGCTTCCAATTCGTCCCATTCACCATCAGTGAGAAGTATGATTGGCAGATCAGGTCCGAAACGCTCGGATAACTCTTTTGCCAGCTGTATGCCATCTTGGTTCTGTATATCCCAATCCAGCAGAATAATGTGATAGTGTGTATCCAGATTCTGGCATTCTTCTATCATCTGAAAAGCCTGCCTGATATCAGTGGCGGATTCTGCCTGCAGTCCAATGGATGCCAGTGAAGAGATTGCCAGGGTTCCTGCGGTCTTGTCATCATCTATAATCAGGACATTTCGTTCTGGCAGACGAATCTCTCTCTCGTGGTGCATCGTTTTCTCCATATCCAGGGCAATATGGAAATGACTGCCTTTACCTTGTTCGCTCTCTACAGTAATTGCGCCGCCCATAGCGTCTATAATGTATTTGGTAATGGTTAGCCCCATTCCGGCGCCGGCTTCTTTATTTATACGGGCATTGTCTTCTCTTGCAAATGCGTCAAATATCTTATCCTGAAATTCCCTGGATATACCGATACCGTTATCTTTAATATGTAGATGGGAGCGGACATAAGAATCTCCTTTTGGGGAAGGCTCTTCATATAAGTCGGCTTCGATGGTTCCTCCTTCTGGCGTGAATTTTACGGCATTTCCGATAATGTTTAACAGAATCTGGCTTAGGCGGACCCTGTCTGAACAAACATTTTCATGATAAATATCATGTACATAGATATTAAAATTTTGCTTTTTCTCTTGTATCTGCGGTTGGATGACGGTCATAATATTCTGCATGATATCACGCAGGGAGAGCGGCTCCATATTTAACGTAAGATTTCCACTTTCAATCTTGGACATATCCAGCATATCGTTGATTAGTCCCAGCAGATGCCGGCTGGATACGTGTATACGTCTCAGGCAAGTCCGTACCCGGGGTGGATTATCAAGGTTTCCAATGGCAATAGATGTCATTCCCATAATGCCGTTCATCGGTGTACGGATGTCATGGCTCATATTGGATAGGAATTCATTCTTTGCCCGGTTGGACCGCTCGGCTGATAATCTTGCCTGCTCAGCCGTTTTCCAGGCTTCATCTAATTCACGCAATTGTTTCTTTGTTAGACGGTAATATCCGGCAAAGACCAGAAGCAGCGCACCGATGATAAGGCTGCAGCCGCCGATAGATATGTATGAGCTTCTCTTCTGAAGAAGGGTTACCGTCTCATCCAGTGTATTGTGAGAAATCTTTAGAAGCAGATGCCATTCTGAATTCGGAAGGTTGGTACAATAGACGTTCCACCTTGTTCCAGAAATCAGGACGTCACTGGTGTAGTCTCTGTCTGCTTCAAGTGCATCACGCAGTTCACGGGCATATTGAGTCATGTCCTTTCCATTGTAGGTTCCGTAGAGGTTTTCGACCCTCTCAAAGTAGTTATCTTCTTCTATTGTACTATTATTGTGAAACACATAACGCCCATCATCACAGATGACAGAATATTCCATGATGCCGCTCTGAATATTGTTTTCTAATGTATCGCGGAGATAGCTGGTAGGCAGCCCGGCAATCAGAGCGATACTGGTATCTCCGTTATTCGTCGGATAGATAGCAGGTACACCCATCAATACGACAGGTGTTCCGTCCGCATCTTTTCCGGCGCAGACATTATAGTGGCCTCCCTGAACGGAGTGGTGCAAAGTCTCGGGATCATCTGCCGATAGCTGGGATCCGTAGAGCATGTGAAAGCTGCCGTCATCCGTATAGAACGCGAGATATTCGAATCCTGCAGACCGGGCATTATAGGACAGGTTTATTTGCATGGATGTTTCGCCTGTAACCTGTCCGGCAGGAACTGAGTTTACCAGGGCTTCTACCTGAGACAGACGAAGTTCAATGGTAGTTCCAAAATGCGACGCCACCTGTTCGCTTATTCCTGACATATAGAAGATTCCAAGCTGGCGGATGGCATTCTCTCCCATAAGATTCGTACAGATTGTCTGGCTTATAAATATAACTACACAGAAAAGCGACACCAGAACAAGACTTACATTTAGAAAACGTGTCGTTGTTTTTTTCATGTTTTATGTCTCCCAAAAGAATTTTTCTTTTTTATTGATGCTCATTGGCATATGCAAGAATAAAGGCTATCATTGCCTGAGGGCTGTCACATTCATACCCCATAATAGAAATTGCTTTTTTAACTTTGTTCTGAACGGTGTTCCTGTGAAGGAAGATAGCATTGGAGGTCTGCCCAATGCTGCGTCCGTTTTCCAGATAATGCATGAAGATATCACACAGATCAGTATGGTTTTTCATGTCATATCTTTTCAGGACCTCATAGCAGGGGGATACCAGCATCTGAGGAGGAACGTTTTTTCTTAATTCTTGTAATATATATGGTACAAAAACATCTTTAAATTCATAAAATTCATGAGGCGCTGCATCCTTAAGACGTCCCAGGCGGATAGCTTCATTACATTGCAGTACGGCAGTCGGTAATTCCATCAGAGAGAAGAAGGTATTGCTGATGCCGCAGGTATAAGTGATATCCCCAAGGCTTTTGTGAAACAATGTTTCCTGCTCAGGAGAGAGGAAATCTCCAAGTTTATCAGAATCGTTATTAATCCGAAGCAGATACAGTGCATTCTGGTAGACAAAGGGTTTCCATCTTGGGGTGGCATTCCTTAGATTCCAACTTACAAAGGAATAGGGCATGTCCGCAGGGTCTTCATAGCTGATGCGGGCAAGCCGGAAATAACCTTCCATAGAAAGTCCAGGTATAAAGCTGACCTGGTCTTCGTATTGTTTGCCAGGAGCATCTGGATGATCCAAAATCTCTGTAAACAGCGATTCATAGATCTCTGAGGAGGAACGGCTGCGAAAGCGTTCCTGCTGGAAGTAAAGGGTAAGGTTCTCAGAGATGATATTCATCAGATCCAGATAATTGGTCTTAGGATGAATGCTGCATCGGAATATGAGGGCATATCCAACAGTATGGCTGTTAGCGGTAAAACGGTACATCATGCTGTAATAACAGTCATGTGTGGTAAGACAATAGTAGTTAATCATAGGGTTTGCCGCGTGCTCGGATGTGGATATTAGACCATCCTGACGGAGTCTTGTCATAGTGTCTGGAGTAACGTAGCCGGCATCAAGGATATCTTCCATAATGGGGTCATCGGTTCCAGAGGTCTTGACATATCCCAAAAGGGAGTAATTGCGGTCCAGGATTACCATGGGGTGCACAATGTAAACTCTTGTCAGTTCAAGCAATTCTTTCAAAGGCCGGTTTTGCAGAAGCGCCAGATGAAAATTCGTATCCCACACTTCAAAATCGTGAAAAATAGTCAGTATTTTGTTGAATATATTAGGAAATGATTCCGTAGAGTACAATAGTACAAGGGCAAGGTCCTGGTTAAATTGGGCCAGGTTTGTTTCTTTATTCTGGCAGACACACAGGAAGGTATCAGTATTCAGAATCTGCCGTCCAAGGAGTAGGTCCGAGTAAGTGTGCAGCATTTTTTCTGACAGAAGATATAGATATCGTTTATTATCTTCCGGCATATAGTCCATATCAAAAAATTTTACACCGTCATAGGTATTGGACAGATTGATATTCTGTGATTCATAGATACTGTTTGCAGAGAGCTGATACAGTATTACATTCAGTGGTAATTGCATAACTTATTCCTTCTCTTCTAATGTCATATTGAAAATCAGGAGTCTTAATAGGTCACATTTCCTGAAATCATGTTAAAATCTTAGCAAGATTGTGTGTATTTTGTCAAACTACTGCCTGAACGTACAAAAACACCATTTTATTATAGAATATCACAATAAATGTGCACTTTGCATAGATATTTGAAAAATAAATGTATTTTTTTACATACAAATATTTGACAAAAAATTTTATGATTGTATGGATTGATAAGAAAGGGAGGTATGCAAAATGAATTTATTTACACCGGCTGAGGTGGCAAAAAATTACATTGCAACAGGAAAAGCAAAAGTGAATACACCCATCGATAAGATGTTCTTTCTGGCTGTCCTTGCGGGTGCGTTCATTGCAGTGGGAGGAGTAGGCGCTACGACAGTGGCAGTGTCGATTCCGCTGGCGTCAGTTGGGAAGTTTGCCGGGGCATGTGTGTTCCCGGGAGGATTAACAATGGTGCTGTTGGCGGGAAGCGAATTGTTCACCGGTAATACACTCCTGGTAATTCCGCTTCTGGAAAAGGAGATCAGTCCGGCAGGGATGCTGAAGAACTGGGTGGTCGTGTACCTGGGCAATTGTGTCGGCGGATTCCTGGTTGCTTCAGGTATTGTATACTCACACCAGATAAGCCTGTTTAATAATCAGATGGCGGTCTCTGTCCTGTCTACGGCTGCGGCAAAATGTACAATAACATTCGGTGATGCGCTGATTAAGGGTATTATGTGCAATTTCCTGGTATGTATTGCGGTGTGGATTGCTTTTGCAGCAAAGGATGTGGCAGGAAAGATTGCTGGATTATTTTTCCCGATCATGATATTCGTTCTCTGTGGATTTGAACACAGTGTGGCGAACATGTACTACATCAGTGCGGGACTTTTTGCAAAGGGGATTCCGGAATATGCAGGTGCGGCTGCGGAAGCAGGCGTGAATCTGGATGCGATTAGCTGGGGTGGTTTCTTTGGAACGAATCTGCTGCCGGTAACCATCGGAAATATCATCGGCGGGGCAGTCTGTGTCGGATGTGTATATTGGTTTATCTACTTGAAGAAGAATGACAAATAAGTCGGATGATTTTAGAAGGGAGAAACAAAATGAGTAAGATATATCTTGCGAACAGCAAGCTCAGTGATGCGAAGATAGGGCCGCTGCTTGACAAGTTCTCGAATAAGGTCAGTGTATACCCGCCGGGGACATGTCCGCTTACGGTTCAGTTATCACTGCTGCAGGCATCGAGAAATCAGACCTGCGGCAAATGTGTGCCTTGCCGGGATGGACTCAGGCAGTTAGAGAAGATGCTGATTAAGATTCTGCGCGGACGTGCAGATATGGATACCCTGGTGGAGATGAAAGAGCTTGCCATTATGATCCGCGATAGCGCGGACTGTGCCATTGGTTATCAATCGGCGATAGAAGTGCTGGAGGGACTGGAAACTTTCAAGGAGGATTACATTAGTCATATCCGCAGGCAGGAATGTACTGGAATAAGCGGACAGAAGATTCCCTGCGTGACTTTATGTCCGGCACATGTGGATATCCCGGGATACATAGCCCATGTATACGAAGGTAATTATGATAAGGCGATTAACCTGATTCGGAGAGATAATCCACTTCCGACAGCATGTGCCATGATCTGCGAGCATCCATGTGAGGAGCGCTGCCGAAGGAATCTGATTGATACATCTGTTAATATCCGGGGCGTCAAGAAATATGCGGTGGATCAGATTGCGGCAGATAAGGTGGAGGTACCAAAGGCAAATCCGGATACCGGTAAAAAGGTTGCTGTCATTGGCGGAGGCCCAAGTGGAATGACGGCGGCATATTATTTGTCTCTGATGGGACATAAGGTTACTGTATATGAGGCGAAGGAGCGGCTTGGCGGTATGCTGATGTATGGAATTCCCAATTATCGTTTCCCGAAAGACAGATTAGATGAGGACATGAATGCGATACTCTCTACAGGAAATATAGAGGTGAAATACCGTACCAATGTGGGAGTGGATGTTACGGTTGAAGAGATACACAAGAATTATGACGCTATGTATGTGGCAATTGGCGCTCAGGCCGGAAAGAAACTGCGGCTTGACGGCATCGATGCGAAAAATGTGTTCTCGGCAGTCGAGATGTTAGATGAGATTGGACATGACAGGAAGCCGGATTATACAGGAAAGACAGTGGCAGTTATTGGCGGCGGCAATGTTGCCATGGATGCGGCAAGAAGCGCGCTTCGCTGTGGTGCTGCAGATGTGCGGATTGTGTATAGAAGGCGGCAGGAGGATATGACTGCGTTAGATACGGAGATTGAATCTGCTGTGATGGAAGGAATCGAGCTTATGCTTCTTCAAGCGCCGAAGAGCATCGAGATGGATGAAGAAGGAAACTGTTGTGCATTGTGGACGCAGCCTCAGATGATCGGACCTTACCGGAGTGGCAGGCCGGCACCGATGGATGCTGTTTCCAAAGAGCCTTTACGTATTCCATGTGATGTCATTCTGATTGCGGTCGGACAGGATATTGTCAGTGCGCCGTTTGAAGAGTTTGGTATGCCTGCGTCAAGGAATGTGTTCCAGGCTGGGCTTGATACTGCGATTGCCAATATGCCAGGAATCTTCGTGGGCGGAGACTGTGCAACAGGGCCTGCCACGGCAATCCGCGCGATTGCGGCAGGTAAGGTCGCAGCGCATAATATTGATGAATACCTGGGCTATCACCATAAGCTTATCTGTGGTGTAGAAGCTCCGGAGGCAAGGCCGAACAATCGTATTCCGACAGGGCGTGTCAATATTCAGGAACGTCCGGCTTATATCCGTAAACATGATTTTGAGCATGTGGAATGCCCGATGACCTATGAAGAGATTCAGCAGGAGTGCGGCAGATGCTTAAGATGTGATGTGTTTGGATGCGGGAAACTGGATGGAGCGGTGGACCGTTAGTGCAAGGCGGTATTGCCAGGAATAATACGTTCGGGACACGACACTGGTAAAAGATGGAGGAAGAATATGCAGATAACAATAAATGGAAGAAACATAGAGGCTGCAGAAGGCAGTACCATCCTTCAGACAGCCCGCATGGCAGGAATTAAGATTCCGACACTCTGTTATCTTGAGGGAGTCAATGATATCGGATCCTGCCGGTTATGTGTGGTAGAACTGGAAGGAGCAGAGGAGCTGGTTCCGGCATGTAATACAAAGGTGAAAGAAGATATGGTAATCTTCACACACAGCGACCGTGTGACGGCAGCGAGAAGAATGATACTGAAACTGTTATTATCAGAACATTACGGCGACTGCTTCAGCTGTGAGAAGAATGGAGACTGTGAGCTTCAGAAATACTGTATTGAATACGGAGTAGATACGACAGAATTTACCGGAGCAAGGAAGGAAAAGAATTTTAAGAAGAAGGATGCGCATCCATTCTTAAGCTATGATCCGGATCGCTGTATCGAGTGTCAGAGATGCGTGAAGACCTGTTCCCACGTAACAGGACGAAAAGCGATTGGTCTTGGAAAGACGGGAATGTTCTCTATTATAGATGCTCCATTTGGGGAAGACTGGAAAGCAACGCTATGTGAGTCCTGCGGAAACTGTGCTCAGGCATGTCCGACAGGCGCACTGACTGTAAAGCGCAGGAAAACCTATCGTGCGTGGGAGGTTCAGAAAGTCCGTACCACTTGTCCGCACTGTGCGACAGGCTGCCAGATGGATCTGGTTGTGAAAAATGGCAGGATTGTGGATGTTGTCGGCGCTGATGGGCCGTCAAATCATGGACTTCTCTGTGTTAAGGGAAGAAGCGGTTCTTTTGATTTCGTAGATTCCCCGGAGAGAATCCGCTATCCACTGATTAAGAATAAGGAAACTGGTGAATTTGAGAGAGCTACATGGGATGAAGCGTTGAATCTGACTGCTTCTAAATTTACCGAGATTAAAAATCAATATGGAGGTGAGGCGCTGGCCGGTTTTGCCTGCTCACGTTCAGCCAATGAAGATATCT